>FOPE01000016.1 GCA_900113385.1 Lachnospiraceae bacterium C7 | reverse complement strand
ATGAATAAAGTACTTTTGCTTCCATCGATATTCCTGCAAATTTATCATCCGTAATTAGAGTTTTAGGAATCTGATAAAATGCAAACTGTTCTGTTTCTCTCCCGTAAAAATAATCAAAATCCATTGGCGTTCCTCCTTTCTTTCAGATTTGCGATAACACTCACAGGTGCACCGCTTGTTGCAAAACAAAAAGACGCCTAACTTACAGGAAATGCTGTAAGCTAAGCGCCTTCCGACGATTCTTTATTCGTTTTATAGAACTATTTTGGGTTTTGTCGCTACCGTTACGAGGTAGTACCCGTTTTTGTAGCTACCGTCACCAGGTCGACAGCTACAATTACCCTAATATACTTTTTCATGTGCTTTCCACGCTCAGAATAATCAGTCTTATCAAACGTGCAATGCTCGAAAAAGTGCGTAAATTCAAGGATTTCTAATAGTTCACTCTTTGTAGTCCCACGACAGTCTCCACATGTGTCGTCTGTGCAAACTGGTCCACTGGGCAGACCTTCTTAAGTTCATATCCACCATCACAAAGATATCTTAAGTCACGAGCTAATGTTGCTGAATCGCAACTTACATATACTATCTTAGGTGGAGCCATTTTAAGCATTGTATCTAAGCACAAATTATCGCATCCTTTTCTAGGTGGATCGACGACGATTACATCTGGTTTCATCATCTGTGCATCTACCGATACTTCTGCTTTAGTCTCAACTGATTCTTCTACTGTAGTCTCTACCGACTCTTTTTTTCCTTGCATTTTATCCTGGGCTGACTTATCAATAGCGTTTGTTTTATAAAATTCACTAATAATATCTTCTGCCTTACCTACAAAGAACTTAGAATTTTCTATATTATTAAGTTTTGCGTTTCTTTTTGCATCCTCTATAGCTTGTTCAACTATCTCAACACCATACACATTTTTTGCCTTATTTGCCAAAAACAAAGAAATAGTACCAATTCCACAATATAGATCCCAAACACTTTCTTCACCTTTTAACCCAGCATAATCAAGGGCTAAGCTATATAGCTTTTCTGTCTGCTGAGGATTAACCTGGAAAAATGATTGAGCTGAGATTTGGTATCCAACCTTTGTATCTGTTTTTTCAAAAGAAATATTTCCTTGCTCATCTCTTTTTACATTATTAAGCGTAATGTAATCTTTGATGTATGGCTCACCCCACAACACAACTGTCTCTTTACCGAGAATAACATTTGTATTTTCCTTATTAATATTAATAGAAATAGATGTAATGCCTTCGACAGTTTCTAATTTTTCTATTAATTTCTCAGAGTGTGGTAATTTATTACCGTTTATAATAATGCAAACCATAATCTGATTTGTATCAAAACCTTTTCTGATTAAAATATGTCTAACTAGGCCTTTTTTCTTTACCTCGTCATATGGTTTAACTGAATTTTCTTGCATATATTCCTTAATCAAATCTAGGATTCTAGCATTTTCTGGTGTTCCTAATTTACAATCATTATTTTCAATTGGAATAATGCTATGTGTTCTTTGAGCGTAAAAACCAGTTACAATCTTGCCTTCTTTATCTAATCCAACTGGATACTGAGCTTTATTTCTATATCTAAATGGTTCTTCCATTCCTACTACTGGCTCTATAACTTTTGAAATCTCTTCGTCAGAAAAGTTTCCAATTCTTTTTAAATTATTGATTACTTTATCTTCTTTAAATTTAAGTTGTCTTTGATAAGAAACCTGTTGTATCTGGCAACCTCCACATTTTTTTGCAATGCTACATTCTAGTTCTACTCTATCGCTAGAAGGTTTTATGATTTTTTCAACTCTTGCATATCCATAATTTTTCTTGAGCTTAGTTACTTTAGCTTCAACCACGTCCCCCATAACTGCGTCTTTTATAAAAAAAGTCATGCCGTCATGTTTGCCGATGCCTTCTCCGCCAACACCCATGTCGATTATTTCAATTTCAAATATATCGTTTTTTTGCATAAAATCTCCTACTTGCTAGAACGTCTAAAGTTACTATCTAATAATCTATTATATCCTTGCCACTCAAGATTATCTTCTGGCACTTTACTAATAATTTCTTTAACTGTTTCCATTTTTGCATCTACATTATCTGCAAAAGCTAGCGCTACTGCTTCGATAAGTGCTGGTTTTTTAGGTGAACCATACTCTAGCTCTCCATGATGTGCTAAAATACAGTGTTTTAACTCATGTTCTAGTACAACAGGGAATCCTGGAATCTCTTTAATGTGCTCGCCAATCCACTCTGCTCCTATCATGATGTGGCCTAACAATTGTCCCTCATCTGTATAATCATTTGATGGGAAACGTGATAACTCTTTTAATTTACCCATATCGTGGAAAATTGCAGCTGTAATAAGTAGATCTCTATTTAAGATTGGGTAATGCTGAGCAAAAAATTGGCAGTTTTCTGTTACCCCTAATGTATGCTCAAGCAATCCGCCTACAAATCCATGATGCACGCTTTTTGCTGCTGAGTGAAATTTAAAGTTTTTTTCAAATTCTGGATCATCAAAGAAGCTGTGTAATAGTGTGCTTAAGTATTGATTTTTTACAGAATTAATGTACTGCATTAATCTCTTATACATCTCATCAATGTCTTTATCAGATACTGGCAAATAGTCTGCTGGATCATATTCACCTTCTTGGACTTTTCTTGTTGATCTAATTGAGAGCTGAATTTTCCCCATATATAATGTAATGTTTCCAGTTACTTCTATATAGTCAAGGTCTTCAAATTCTCTAATTGCTGGATCATTAGGTGCCCAAATTTTTGCATCTAAAAGACCTGTTTTATCTTGTAATGTTACTATTTCATAAGGTTTTCCGCCTTTTGTTAACGCTGTTTGTCTGTGTTTACATAAATAAATTTCTTGTATTTGTTCTCCATCTCGGAGTGTCTCTATAAATTTCATTTTTTCCTCCAAATAATAAACCTGTGTATACCTAGTTTCATTATATTAGCAATTTTTACTACTTGCAACTATTTTTGCAAAACATCTTTTCGATTTTCCTAGAATGCGATATAATAACACTGTATATTTATGTCCTTTTACAGGGATTTACATAAAAATATTTTTATTAAAAAGGATATGTTTATGAATAAAAAAGTTTTTAAAACCCTTGAATACAATAAAATTTTAGACAAATTGGCAGCTCATGCAGCTAGCTCAGATGCTAAAAAACGCTGTCTTTCTATAAAACCATTAAATGATATCGGCAAAATCAACTATTTACTTGAAACTACAAATGACGCTCTTAGTCGTCTTTTAAAAGATTCTAGAATTTCTTTTGTCGGTGTATCTAATATTAATGGTTCTTTGAAAAGAATCGAGATTGGTGGTTCTTTAAACACTTTAGAACTTCTTAGAATTGGTTCTATGCTTGAAGTGGCTAAACGCGCTAAATCATATTCACGTACTGATCGTGCTGATGAAAAAGATGATTCTCTTTCACCTATTTTTGACGGTCTTGAGCCACTTACTAATCTTGCTGATGAGATTAAAAGATGTATCATTGGCGAGGATGAAATTGCTGATGACGCAAGTCCTGAGCTTTCAAAAATCCGCAAAAAAATTCGTGGAATGAACGATAGAATCCACAACCAACTTGCTAAAGTTATGAACAACGCTACTACTCGCCTTTATCTTCAGGATGCTGTAGTTACAATGCGTGACGGCAGATACTGTCTTCCTGTTAAGGCAGAATACAAATCGCAAGTTCCTGGTATGGTTCACGATCAATCTTCTACTGGTTCTACTCTTTTTATTGAGCCTATGTCTGTTGTTAACCTTAATAACGAATTAAAGGAATTATTCCTTAAGGAGCAGGAAGAAATCGACGTTATTTTGCAGAAATTAAGTGAGCTTGTTCTTTCTTATTCTGCTGCACTTCAGACAGATTACAGATTACTTGTAGATCTTGATTTTATTTTTGCAAAGGCTAATTTGGCTAAAGATTACAATGGAACTAAGCCTACTTTTAATGAGCACGGCTACATTAATATTTTAAAAGGAAGACATCCTTTATTAGACCAGAAAAAAGTAGTTCCTATCAACATTCATATAGGTTCTGAATACAAACAATTAATTGTTACTGGTCCTAACACCGGTGGTAAAACAGTTTCTTTAAAAACAGTTGGTCTTTTAACTTTAATGGGACAGGCTGGTTTACTTATTCCTGCTTCTGACCGTTCTGAACTTGCTATTTTTAAAGAGGTTTATGCTGATATTGGCGATGAGCAAAGCATTGAGCAAAGTTTAAGTACTTTCTCTTCTCACATGACTAATATTGTTGAGATTTTGAAACATGCAGATGATGAAAGTCTTGTACTTTTTGATGAGCTTTGCGCTGGTACTGATCCAACTGAGGGTGCAGCCCTTGCTATTGCTATTTTACAGAAACTATTACAATACGGTTCAACTTGTATGGCTACTACTCACTACAGCGAGTTGAAAATGTATGCTTTGACTTCCACAAATGTAGAAAATGCAAGTTGCGAATTTGATGTAGAGACTTTAAGCCCAACTTATCGTCTACTTATTGGTATTCCTGGAAAAAGTAATGCTTTTGCTATTTCCCTTAAACTTGGACTTAGCGAAAACATCATAGAAGATGCTCGTACAAAACTCGACAAAGAGGATGAGGCTTTTGAGGATATTATTAGTGACCTTGAAAACAGCCGTAAAACGGTTGAGAAGGAGCAGCTTGAAATTGAAAAATACAAAAAAGAAATTGAAACTTTAAAGAAAAGACTTGAGGATAAAAATACTCAAATTGAGGAAAAGAAACAAAAGATTTTAAATGACGCTAATCAAGAGGCTCTTAGAATTATGCAAGAAGCTAAAGATTTAGCTGATACAACTATTAGAAATTTCCATAAATATGGCAAGGGTACTGCCCCTATGAGCCAAATGGAGCGAGAACGTACTAACCTTCGTGGCAAAATGTCTGAAAAAGAGAAGAAACTTTCTAATATTAAGAAGAAGAAAACTGTTAATAATAATAATGTACCTAAGAATCTTAGAATTGGTGATAAAGTAAAAGTTCTTAGCATGAATATTGTTGGAACTGTACATACATTGCCTAATGCGAAGGGTGATTTGCAGGTTCAGATGGGTATTCTTAGATCTAATGTTAATATTAGAGATTTGGTTCTTATTCAGGAGGACACTACTACTTATGGTTCAAAACCAATTGCCAAACATCGTAGTACTGGCGCTGGTAAAA
Source organism: Lachnospiraceae bacterium C7 (assembly GCA_900113385.1). GTDB lineage: Bacteria > Bacillota > Clostridia > Lachnospirales > Lachnospiraceae > Roseburia. The sequence continues at coordinate 52,556 of FOPE01000016.1, read as the reverse complement.
TTAAGATGTCAAAAGCTGCAAATGTTTCATCTGAAATCAATTTAATTGGTATGACTACTGATGAGGCAATTGCTATTTTAGATAAATATCTAGATGACGCATACATTGCACATCTTTCTTCTGTACGAATCGTCCATGGTAAAGGTACTGGTGCTTTACGTAAGGCTGTTCAGTCTTATCTTAAACGCCAAAAATACGTAAAATCATATCACCTTGGAGAATTTGGTGAAGGCGATGCTGGAGTTACTATTGCAGAATTTGATTAAAGGAGAAAATGGACAATGGTTTCCAAACAAAAAATTTTAATTGTCGATGACGACGAAAATATAGCACAACTTATCTCTCTATACTTGACTAAAGAGTGCTATGACACAAAAATTGTTAATGATGGTGAGGCTGCTCTCTTAGAATATAAGCGATACAAGCCTAACCTTATTTTGCTTGATATTATGCTACCTGGCGTAGATGGTTATCAGGTTTGCCGTGAAATAAGAGCTAGAGAAAATGTTCCTATTATTATGCTTTCTGCTAAAGGGGATGTTTTTGACAAGGTTCTTGGTCTTGAGCTTGGAGCTGATGACTATATTCTTAAACCTTTTGACTCAAAAGAATTAGTTGCGAGAGTAAAGGCGGTTCTTCGCCGTTATTCTCCTGTGAAAAAGGCTCCTGAGCCAGTACCTATGAAGCAAGTGTCTTATCCAGGATTAACAATTAATTTATCTAATTATTCCGTTATTTACAACGAAAATGTTATCGATATGCCACCTAAGGAACTAGAACTATTATATTTTCTAGCTTCTTCACCTAACCAAGTATTTACTCGTGAACAGCTTCTCGACAATATTTGGGGATATGACTATGTTGGTGACACTCGAACTGTTGACGTACATGTTAAGCGATTACGTGAGAAATTAAATGATACAAAACATTGGAAAATTTCCACTGTTTGGGGTATCGGATATAAATTTGATGTCTTAGATGACTAAGCTGAACTGGCTGACGGCGGCCGGCTCTTTTACCGGTGCAAGATGCTGATTGGCGGCAAATCTAAGAACGGCAGGCCGGCTACGTTAGTAGTTTTAAGACAATTTTCGCACACCTGGGAATTTTTCTATTTCTCCTAGGTGTGCATTTTAGAAAGTGGGGATTTTATGAAACGCAGCTTATTTAGCAAAATTGTAATTGGAAACATTATTTTTATTATCTGTATTTTTCTTGTTCTTTGCACTTATACTCAATATCAAGCTACATATTTTGGAAGGAAAATGCAAGTAAATGAATTAGAAAAGGTATGCAAATCGGCAGCAAATTCTTATGTTGCTGACTATTTCAACAAAAAAATTTTCAAGGAAACTGCAATCCAGCAAAACAAATTATGTGATAATGCTTTGTCAGCAGAAATATGGATCCTTAATTCTCGAGGTGAAAAGGTTGCATCCAATAAAAATGATACTGTTAAATCCTTTTCTATCAAACCTAAGAAATTAACTTCAAAAAAATGGTATGCTGGAAATTTTTTCAATTGTTTTTCTAAAGAAACTATTTCTGTATATTCACCAGTAAAATCAAATAATGAAACTGTAGGATACGTTATTATACATAAAAATGAAGAATATGTAGCATCTTATGTAAATGATTTTATGAAAATTGTAATGTATACTCTAGTAATTATTATTCTTATATCTTGGATCATGCTTACGATTGTAAAACTTACTATTTACAATAGATTTACAACTATAATGAAAGCTGTTTACAGCTATGCCCAAGGAGATTTTTCGAAACGACTTAGTTCTCATTCTAATGATGAAATTGGATACCTTGCAAACACTTTAAACTATATGGCTACTGAACTTGATACTCTTGAAGAAGATGAGCGTATTTTCGTATCAAATGTTTCCCACGATTTTCGCTCACCTCTTACCTCTATCAAGGGCTACGTTGAGGCCATCATGGATGGAACTATTCCTGTGGAAATGCAAGACACTTACCTTGCAATTATTAGAGACGAAACAAATAGGCTAACTAATTTGACCCAATCTCTGCTCGATCTAAATCAATTTGGAAAAAATGGTGTCAAATTAAATATCTCAACTTTTGATATTAATTCAACTATATCATCTACTATCCAAATTTTTGGTGCACCTTGTATGAAAAAAGATTTACACTTTAATATTAAATTTGCTCCTGAATCAGTTAATGGCGCTCTTATGGTCTCAGCTGACTGTGACAAAATCAAGCAGGTTTTATACAATTTAATTGACAACGCCATTAAATTCAGCACTGAGCATTCTACTATAGATATAGAAACCTATGTAAAACGCGGTACTGCTTTCGTTAGTATAAAAGATCATGGTATAGGAATTTCTGCTGATTGCATCAGTAAAATTTGGGATCGCTTTTACAAAACTGACATGTCTCGTGGAAGGGATAAAAAGGGCTCTGGCCTCGGACTTTCCATTGTAAAAGCTATAATTAATGCTCACAACGAAAACATTAATGTTGTTAGTACAGAAAGCGTAGGTACTGAATTTATTTTTACATTACCACGCGCCTAATGTTTGAAAAGATAAAGTAAATGTGCTGACTGAGCTAGTTTAGGATTGATTGGTTTGATTGGATTGGCTGGATTGGCGGGTTGATTTGGCAGCGAAATTAATTTTTTTAAATGACCGCTCTCTTTAGGGTACCCATTTTCTTTTTATGGGGCCCTTTTCTTTTTATGGGGCCCTTTTCTTTTAGATAGCCATTCACTTTTTAAGTAGCTTTTTCCTTACACAAATTAGCATTGTTACAAAACAAATCAATCCACCTACAACATTACTAATTGGTTCTGCCAAGAAAACTCCATCAGTCCCCATATTAAATACATAAGGAAGAACGTAATTAAGTGGCACCACTATCATTACTTTTCTAAATAATGAGAAGAAAATTGCATGATTTTTCATTCCTAACGATTTAAAAGTAACCTGTCCTGCATGTTGAAATGTCATAAATATAAATGTTGAAAAATACAAATTAAAAGCTAAAATTGCTTCCGAAAGAATTGTCTTATCGTCACTAAATATACCTATAACTGCGCCTGGAAATAATCTGATAATTATCCAAATCAAACTTGCATATGCGAAACCTAGCACAAATAAAATTGCTATGGCTTTTTTTACTCTGTCATATCGTTTTGCCCCATAATTAAAGCTTACTATAGGTGATGCTCCTTCTGTAATAGCAAGCAGAGGAGTTTCCATCATTTGCCTTGCGGAGTTTACAATGGTCATTATGGAAATATATAAATCTCCGCCTACATCAGCTAAAACATTATTGCAAGAAATTTGAACTGCCGCATTTGTAAATTGCATTATAAAAGCTGCAGTTCCCAAACCAACTATCTTTTTTGCTCGCGTACCGCAGTGCTTTATCTCTTCTATACTCAAAAAATGAATGTTATATTCGCACTTATTACTTTTTAAAAATTTCAAAACGTAAAGAGCTGAAAATCCCTGAGATACAACTGTTGCAATGGCTGCGCCTTTTATTCCAAGACCCAATACAAAAATGAAAATTGGATCTAAAATAATGTTACATACTGCTCCCACTATAACCGTTATCATTCCAATCATCGAAAAACCTTGAGCTGTTATAAATGGATTCATTCCTGTGGCAATCATTGTAAAAATTGTTCCTATTAAGTATATTTTCAAATAAGGAAAAGCATACACCATTGCAGAATCAGATGTACCAAATAAAGTTAATATAGGTTTTCCAAAAACTTCGCCAAAAATTGTTAATATAATTGCCGATGAAACTAAAAGGAAAAATGAAGTATTTTGTATTCCTACCGCTTCGCTATCATCACCTCTTCCACGAGCCATTGAAAAAAGCGGAGAACCTCCACTTCCGTACATATTCGTAAAAGCTGTAATTAAAATAACTAGCGGAAAACAAAGGCCTACCGCCCCTAAAGCCTCCGTTCCAATTTTAGGGATTCTTGCTATATAAATTCGATCAACTATGTTATATAAAAGATTTAAAATCTGTGCCACAAGCATCGGTAATGCAGTAGCTAAAATATTTTTTAGTGTTCCACCATTTTCGAAATCTACTTTTTTCATTTACTTAAGACCTCACATTATTCGAAAATATATTTTTTCATATTATTAAAAATAATTTCATAGGCGTCTGCCCACATGTGAATTCCGTCTATAGAATATTCACTTTTAGTTTGTTCTATTTTTACTTGGCTATTTGTGTCTTGCTCTCTTGTGTCTTGTCCTCTTGTGTCTTGCTCTCCTGTAACTTGTTCTCCTACATTTGTTAAATCCACATTTATTAAATCCACATTTGTTAAACCTGCATTTACATTTATAAAATTATACCCATATTCTTTTGCTAGTTCTTCTACGATTTTGTTTGCTTTATCTAAACGTTCCATCCTGAGTTTAACTGCTTTTTTTGCACCTTCCCATGCCACAGAAGATGCCACTTTTATGTTCACTGGATAGTAAGCCATCATGTACACTTTTGTTTCTGGTAATCTCTCCTTTATTTGGTCCAAAACTTTTTTATAATCTTCTTTTAATTTTTCACTTGTTTCCTCTGGAATGCTTAAATCATTAGTTCCTATATTAATAAAAATTTTTGAAGGACACAAATCAAAAATCTGTTCATCCATTGCCTGAAGCATTTCTGGAATTGTATAACCACCTATTCCTCGATTATAAACTGTAATATTGTAACCATGTGTGCTCAAAATTTCATTTATAGGAAATTGCTCCATCAAAGATGAACCTGTAAACAATATTTGACCTTTTTTTATATTTTTATTTAAATGTCTGATCCTTTCTAGTCTATCTAATTTTTGATTTTTATAAAAATCTGCTATTATTTTTTCGCTTTCTTTTGTCATTTTAATACCTCCCATTGAACTTCTACTTTTTTAGTATCTCATTGGCTTTCTATATTTTTCTAATATCTCATTAGCCTTCTATATTTTTTAAGTTTGTCCATTGACTTTCTATATATTTTTAGTCTATACTTGCAGTATATATATGTCAAATATCTAATATATAGACGAGTTATATATAATATATATACCGGAGGAAAACTATGGATCTTAAACAAATGGAATATTTTAAAACTGTTGTCGATATGGGAAACATTAATCAAGCTGCAAAAACTTTGCATATGAGCCAACCTCCTCTTTCTATGTCGATGAAACGTCTAGAGGATGAGCTTGGTGTTGTTCTTTTTAAACGCGGCACTAGACACGTCACCCTAACGGAAGCCGGAACCATTCTATACCAACGTGCAAAAAGAATCCTTGAATTAACTGAAAATACTATTGCTGACGTTTCAAAAGTTGGAAAACATAGGACTTTTTCTATAGGCCTTACTCCATCAACTATACCTGTTATTTCTGGATTTTTATCAAGATTTTCTGATGATAACCCTGATCTTAAATTTCAGATTTACGACGGTTCGACTTTTGAAATGAAGCATTTATTGGAAACCAATATCATTGATGCTGCTTTTCTACGAACCCCTTTTGCTCCTGGTGAATTTGAATCTTTAACTATAAAAAAAGAACCTATGGTGGCTCTTATACCAAAATCTCTTATAAATTGTAATGAAAATTTTTGCGTGAAAAATGATGCTGAATCTCCTATTTCAATGGAATTTTTATCTAAGTATCCTCTATCCATTTATAGACGTTACCAAGATTTACTTACAAACGCTTTTAAAATGCAAGGATTAAATAGCAATTATTTTAGTGTCTGCGATGATGCAAGAACAACTATGTTTTGGGCTAAAGCCAACAAAGCCATTGCCATATTTCCTCAATCTCTTGCTAATGAAGCTGACGATGACTCTATTGTATGTCCTATTGATGATGCTTCATTATGTACAAATATCCTTTTTGTCTACAAAAAAAATGGTTCTAATCTTATTAGTGAATTTCTCAAAATCCTTGCATCGTATGAATCATTATGATCAGATAAAAGCCTGCAGTGTATGATTAATTAAATATATAATTAATTAAAATCTATTTATAATATTTTTATTTGTAGTATTATCATTTGTAACATTATAAAAAAAGCGTAGCAGTTACTTAAAACCACTACGCTTAAAATTCTTATATTTTTAATTAGTTTGATAAATTTTTTAATTAATTCTTTCTAATTAATCATATCTAATTAATTCTTTCTAATTGTCTTATATGAATTCTACACTAATCCAATTACTGAGAATCCATAACAGATTATTCCGGCTATTACTACAAATGAAATTGTCCATACAACAACTTTAGCCATGATCTTACTTTCTACACCACTTAAACCAACTGCAGCTGAACCAATTGCAATTGACTGTGGACAGATCATCTTACCTAAACCAGCACCCATTAAGTTACCAGCTGCTAACCAAGAAGGATTAGCTCCAATAGCTTTTGCTGTCTGAACTTGAACATCACCAAATAATGCTGTTGTTGATGTACCAGAACCTGTTACAAATCCACCAATTGTACCGATTAATGGAGAAATAAATGGGAAATATTGTCCTGTAACACTTACTAATTCTTTTGAAATAGATGTTGTCATTCCACTATAACCCATGATCTTAGCTACTGCTAATACAGAACAAATTGTAATAATTGTCTTAACATTTGATTTAACTGTCTTTCCTAAGATGCATAACATTGTTTTAAAGCTTGCACCTTGGATTGCTCCACCTAAAAATCCTGCTAATAAGATTAATACACCTGGTGTGTTAACCCAACAGAATGTTAATGGTTTACCTGTTGGATAAAACTTAACTGACGATGCAAACTTAAGTAAAGGCTTATTAATAAATGGAACTAATTTTGATGTTAAAAGTAAAAATACAAATACAAATATAAATGGTGACCATGCTTTAAAAGCTTTTCCAAATGTTAAACCTTTAGTAGCATCACCTGATGTTGATACTTTAAATTCTGGATTATCAGGTGTTTTTGCTTTCATAGCATATATAACAATTACAATCATACAAATAATTGCACCAATGATATCTGCTAAATCTGGTCCGATAAACTTAGCTACAAGACACTCTGGTAAAAGGTATGCTAAGTCAGCAATTAAAGTAAATCCTACTAATCCTTTTAAGGCTTTAAAACCTTTTCCAATTACTACTACTGCGATAAATGGAATTAAGAACTGTACTACTGCTTGAATAATAGCAACATTTGTAGAAATTCCAACTGTATCAAGACCTGTAATAGCATGCATTGTATTAACAGGTACACCTACAGAACCAAAAGCTGTTGGTGTTGAGTTTATTATTAAACATGTAACTACTGCAAGTAATGGCTCAAAACCTAAACCAACTAAGATACCTGCTGGAATAGCAACAGCTGTACCGAAACCAGCCATACCTTCCATGAAGTTACCAAAACCAAATGCGATTAAAAGCATTAAAATTCTCTTATCTGTAGATACGCTAGCAAGCATAGCTTTGATTGAATCCATTGCTTTTGTCTCTAAAGTTAAATTATAAGTAAATAAAGCAGCCAAAATAACGATAATAATTGGCCAAAGTGCATTACAAGCACCTTCAAGGGAAGCTAATCCAATATTTGCTGGAGTCATTTTCCATACACTACCTGCTAAAATTGCAGTAATGATAAGTGCTCCAAAGCAAGCTAAGTGACCTGGCATTTTTAAACCAGTTAAAGCCACAATCAAGCATAATATTGGGGCTAACGCAAGTATAAATAGTAAAAAATCATTCATAATGTGATTCTCCTTTGTTCTACAAACCTTACGAAGACTTAAGCGTCCATATATAATATTGCCTAATAAAATAATAATTCATATTAAACCATCGTAAAATTTGTGATTATTCGAAAAATATATTATCACAGAATACACCTTGTTTCAATAGTTTTAAGGCCTCATCACTATATTTCGACCATTTCAAAATAATCATTATTTTATTTTAACCTTTGTGATTTTTCACTCAATTATCACAATGTTTTCAATATTAATACATAAATTCAGTAAATAGTCTCTTTATCTTCTCTTATTCAAATCTAAAATTTAACTTTTGGATAAAATTTAGCTCTGATTTATTAAATTTAGATTTCTAACTTCTCTTGGCTCCTAAATTTAGTTCTTAATCTTTAAAACACCGCCCTTTAAATCTTGAGCTTCATAATGAACCTTAAAAGGATTACCATTTGTTTTCCATCCGTTATTTTCTGTATCTATTATTCCATTAAATAAGTCATATGTAAAAACATATCCTTCTGTTGTCTTGGCTCTTAGATAAACTCTAACCGTTTTATCGCCATCAACATGGATTTGATTTTTTATTAAATCCTCTAAATTAACTTTTCCAGAAATTGTAGAGACAGTTTTATTTTTTTTCTTACTTGTTGATTCATCCGATTTGTCTGTACCATCTTTTTCTGAAACTTTTTGGGAATCTTCTGCTGAAGCTTCATCTAGACTCTCCCCTTGATTGTCCGTTGCTTCTGTTGAACTCTCTGCTCCATCCAAATTTTCTACATTTTTTCCATTCTCTATAACGGAATTGTCATCTTTTGAATCTCCATCACTTAATGCGTCAGACAATTTATCTGTTATAGATTTCTTTTCCGTGTTTTCCAACTTTTCTTTTTCATCTAGGTAAGTTTTCAACATATCAATGTGAATTGTCTGCACATTATCCACGTCAACGCACATTTCGAAAGTGGAAAACTTGTATTTTTTCTTGCCATCTAGTGCATAACTGCACTCTCCTTCAAATTCAAGAGTGCCATTTGAGTATGATGGGCTCTTTTTCAACTTTCCGCTTAAAGCAGAATCAAATATATTTAAAAAACCTGAATAATTATCTATAACTTCCGTACTTTTCTTATAACCATTTTGGAATAAAAAAGATACTCTACCATCGTAATCATCCGCAACATTTAAAGTAATATTTTTTTCAAATACGTTATTAGTGTAGTCTAACTTATACTCGTTAGTTCCAAAATATACTATTGCATCTGTAGAGGATGTGTATTCTTTTGGTGTAACGCTTACATGAAGTGTATACTGATTATTCGCAAAATCTACGTCTACAGGCTCAATTTCATATTCTGATATCAGACTAGATTCTTCTTTTATAGTCTTTTTAAAACTTTTTTGCATATTTTCAATTTGAGCTTGCATTGTATCATCTGTATCTTGCATATAGCTTAATTGATTATTTAAAAGGCGCAAATTGTAATTTGTCATTACAATTTGACCGACTAATACCACTATGATAACCACGTTTGTAACCGCCAAAAAAATTGGAACTCTTCTTTTTATTCTATCTACAACATTTCTTTTTTTAACGAGAGTTCTAATCTTGCTTGCTCTTTCCGTAATTACTTTTGGTGGCTGTTTACGTGATTTTTCTTTTGTGTTTGTTTTAGATGTGTTTGCTTCTACTGTGCTTGCTTCTGCTGTGTTTGCTTCTGCTGTGTTTGCTTCTGCTGTGTTTGCTTTATTTATTTCTTTTTCATTCAATTCTATTTTCTTATTATCCGACAAACGTTCTCACCCCTTAGCATATAACCTTGCATGTCCTTGCGAATGCATGTCCCTTGCGTATCTGCATGTCCTTGCGTATGCATATCCTTGCATTATCTACATGTCCATGCATTATCTACATGTCCTTACATATCTAGTTTACTTTTAATGTAAAATACAACATATCTCTGTATTCTTATCGGTTAATTTAAACCTCTAAGCTATAGTTTTAATAGCTTTTGGGATAAAACGCGGTATTTTACATATTACAATCTTTTTATACCTATGTCAATCATGTTTTTATTTTTCATAAAAAAAACAGAGATTTTCTAAAAACACAATACTTTACTCTAGCCTAAGCTACGGCTTAGAAGCGTATACTTTCTTTAACTGCGTAAAAATCTACAAGTCTCCACGCTAGGAAAACCTGCTAATGAAATGCTACTTTCCTATAGCTACGCTAAAAATCTCCCCCACATGAGCGGGGGAGACATATTATTGCATAATAAAATCTCTGTTAAAATTAGTCTTCTTTTGGAAGATCAACTTTAATATGTAATTCTTCAAGTTGATGCTCAGAAACTTCACTTGGAGCTCCTGTCATGATATCCTGTGCATTCTTATTCATTGGGAATGGAATGATTTCTCTAATTGAGTCTTCTCCTGCAAGAAGCATTACCATTCTATCTACACCTGGAGCAATACCTGCATGTGGTGGTGCTCCATAACAGAATGCATTGTACATAGCTGGGAATTTTGCTTTTACATCATCCTCGCCTAAACGTACAAGTTCGAATGCTTTTACCATGATTTCTGGATCATGGTTACGTACAGCACCTGAAGAAAGCTCTACACCATTGCATACTAAATCATACTGATCTGCTGTAATTGTAAGTGGATCAATTTCTCCATTTTCTGCTTTTACTAATGTCTCAAGTCCGCCTGAAGGCATTGAGAATGGGTTATGACAGAACTCTAATTCTCCTGATTCTTCACCGATTTCATACATTGGGAAATCAACGATCCAACAGAATGAATACTGTTCTTTATCCATGTGCCCTGGTACTTTTGCTCCAAATGTCTTAACAATAACACCTGATGTTTTCTGAGCTAATGTCTTTTTACCAGCACATACTAAAACTAAGTCTCCAGCCTTAAGGTTAAGAGCTTTAGTTACATCATCTTTAATTTGTTTAACGAATTTAGAAATACCTCCAACAAGTTCTCCGTTTTCGTCTACTCTGAACCAGTATGCTTTATTGCCAGCTTGTACTTCTACTTCATCACAAGTTTTATCGATGAATTTTCTGCTTTCTTTGAAGTCTGAAACTACTACTGCCTTAACAACGTTTCCTTCAAATGGAGCAAATCCACATCCACCTATTACTTCTGTAACATCATCAACTGTAAGGTCGATACGTAAATCTGGTTTATCTGAACCATATTTTTCCATAGCTTCAAGATATGGAATTCTCTTAAATGGAGCCTCTGAAGCTATATTATATGTACCATATTTTGCAAAAATTGGTGGTAATACATCTTCTAAAATAGCAAATACGTCTTCTTGAGAAGCGAATGCCATTTCCATATCTAACTGATAGAATTCTCCTGGACTTCTATCTCCACGAGCATCCTCATCTCTGAAACAAGGTGCAATCTGGAAATATCTATCAATACCTGATACCATAAGAAGCTGTTTAAACTGCTGTGGTGCCTGTGGTAAAGCATAGAATTTACCTGGATGTTTTCTAGCTGGTACAAGGTAATCACGAGCTCCTTCTGGTGATGAAGCTGTTAAAATTGGAGTTGTGATTTCCATGAAACCATGCTCTGTCATTGACTGACGAAGAGCTGCTACTACGTTTGAACGTAAAATAATATTTTTCTTTACTTCTGGGTTTCTTAAATCTAAATAACGATATTTTAAACGAGCTGATTCATCTGCCTCACGGCTACGGTTAACCTCAAATGGTAACTCGTTATATCTACATTTACCTAAAACTTCAACTTTTGTTGGAACTACTTCGATTTCACCTGTAGCTTGTTTTGGATTTTTTGAACTACGTTCTCTAACTTCTCCTTCTACAGAGATTGTTGATTCTTTTGTAATTGGCTTAACAACTTCCATCATTTCTTCTGTCTCTACTACAACCTGTGTTGTTCCGTAGAAATCACGTAAAACGATGAATCCTAAGTTTGAACCTACTTCTCTGAAGTTTTCTAGCCATCCTACTAATTTAACTTTTTGACCTACATCAGACGCTCTAAGCTGTCCACATGTATGTGTACGGGATTGCATCATATTCTTTCTCCTTTTCGCCTATTAACAATTTCTTTATTTGATTATTAATAATTTATTTGATTAACGATTGAAAAATTCTTTGAATTCTTCATATCCTTGTTCTGCAAGTTGTTCTTTTTGGAATTTCTTGTTTTTGTTCATACGAACTACAAGGACTTGCTGTCCATTTTCTCTTGCTTCTTTAGCTTCTTTCATTACTTCTACTACTTTTTCTGGTGAGCATTTTTTCTCAACTAAGTATGCAATTTTCTTAGGTGCTGTAGGCACTTTAAATCCGTTCTCCATAAGTAAAAGAACAATTCTCTCAAAACCAATTGAGAAACCACATGCTGGAACATCATGTCCTGTAAAGTTACCAATCATCTTGTCGTAGCGTCCGCCACCACCACATGCTGCACCAAGCTCTGGCATAGCAATTTCAAAAATAGTTCCTGTATAATAGCTCATTCCACGAACTAATGTTGGATCAAATACTAATTTAAACTTAGCTGATTTAGCTGCTTCAACTGCTGTGGCAATTTCTGTCATATTTTTAGCAACTTCTTCGTCTAAGTACTCTCCTAATTCGTCTTTTAAGAATGTAACACCTTCTGCTACATCTTTTTTATTTTCTAATAATGTAAATAAATTTAAATATTTATCTACTGATTCTTTTGCGTAACCGCACTCTACTAATTCTTTTGCTACGCCTTCTAAGCCGATCTTATCCATCTTATCAAGAATAATAAAGATTTCATCGTAATCTTTTTCTTCAAATCCTGAATAAGCTGCCATAGCTTTTAAAATTCTTCTTTCGTTAATACGAATTTCGAAATTTTCAAAGCCAAGTTTTCCAATTGTTGTTGTTGTTGCAGTAATTAATTCAATTTCTGCAAGGTTTGTTGGCTCACCTAAAATATCTATATCACATTGTGTGAACTGACGATAACGACCTCTTTGTGGTCTATCAGCTCTCCAAACACTTCCGATCTGAAGTGATTTAAAAGGTGTTGGAAGTTCATTGGCATGATTACTATAATAACGAGATAATGGTAATGTTAAATCATAACGCATACCGAAATCTACAACATCTGCTTCTTCTTGTGCTTCTGCGACGTTTAACTTCTCTCCTCTTTTTAATACTTTGAAAATTAATTTTTCATTTTCTCCACCCTGTTTACTGCTAAGGTTTGCAATACTTTCCATACAAGGAGTTTCAATTGGAGTAAATCCAAATTTGCGGTATGTATCTTTGATTACGCTTGTAACATAATCTCTGATTTCCATTTCTGCTGGTAAAATATCTTTCATTCCAGTAACTGGTTTTTTATTTAATGCCATTTAACTTCCTCCATTTTACTTCTTTTTCTTTCTATCATTTCATCAACTCTTTCAAGATAATTCTTGATATCCTTGACATTTTCTACTCGTGCAATTTTACGATTGCCATCTGAATTAAATTCATCTAGTACAAGCTTTGTAGAAGCACCTGCACCAAGTGCCATTATAGTCTGTTTTTCTTCCATAATCAAGATGTTATACACACCTGACTTACCATTTTTTGCATATCCGACGTTTTCCATATTGCCAGCCATACCTTTTTGACGGTACAAATAATATGGCTTTAAGCCCATTTCTCTACAGTATTTTTCGCACATTCTCATATGTTCGCCTGTATTTATCATTTTCATTTTTTCGTAATGATCTTTAAAAACTGTAAGTCTTGCTGCTCTTTTTATTGCTAAAGAGTGGACTGTTACATTATCTGGCTGAAGTTCTTTTAAAACTTCCATTGTGTGACGAACATCATCTATTGTTTCTCCTGGAAGACCAACTATAAGATCCATATTAATGTCTTCAAAGCCTAATTCTCTTGCTAATTTGAAACTTTCGATTGTCTGCTCAACGGTATGGTGTCTTCCAATCAAATCAAGTGTTTCTTGCTTCATAGTCTGTGGATTAATAGAAATTCGTGTTATTCCGTTATCTCTTAAGACTTCTAATTTTTCTCTTGTAATAGAATCAGGTCTACCTGCTTCCACTGTAAATTCCACACAATTTGACATATCAAATGTTGATTTAACTTTTTTGATTAATCTATCTAACTGATATGGTAGAAGTGTAGTTGGTGTTCCACCACCAAAATAAACTGCATTTAAAACCTTATCTTTACACGCTTCTGCTGTAAAATCAATTTCTTTTTCTAATGCATCTAAATATCTATCCACTTCTTTACTCCATCTTGATAAAGGATATGAAGTAAATGAACAATACAAGCATGTACTTGGACAAAATGGGATTCCTATGTATAGACTGAATCCATTTTTATAATCGATTTTTTTAAGGATTTCGATTTCTTGCTGTGCTACTTCGATGCTTAAATTAATTTTTTCGTCTGAAGTTAGATATTTTGACTTCATGTCATCATAGACTTCTTTTTCACTTTTACCTTCCATAAGTAACTTCATCGGTATCTTTGTTGGTCTAATTCCTGTTAAAGTTCCCCATGGAAGCTCTTTTCCACAAACCTTAACCATAAGCTGATATAGGTTTTGTTTTAATGTGTCTTTTGTCTTTTTTCTGTTGTCAGGATAAATCTCAAATTCTGTTGAGATTTCTCTGTTCGTTTCTTTTTCTACAAATCTAAATTTTAAAATATTTTGGGCTTTGTCTAAGTTTACATACAATGTATATAAAGCATTTGGATCTGCTTTATCTTCTGTATGGTCTGTACTTGCTACATTTTTGCCCTGTATATCTACATCTTTTGTATAGTAGCTTTCTATGTCTTCTTTTGAGAAAAAAGCCTTTACTATACCGTATATGTCATATTCAAAATCTGCTATATTTAATATTACGTTTATCATATGTATGGGTTGTACATCCTCTCAGTTTCAATTGTTGTTGCTTCATTGTGACCTGGAAAAACCTGGGTATTATCTGGTAAAACCATTAGTTTTTCTCGTATGCCTCTCACTAAGGCACTTTGACTTCCTTTAACAAAATCTGTTCTTCCTGTAGATCCTGCAAAAAGAGTATCTCCTACAAAAACCACTTCTTCATATGGGAAAAAATAACTGCATCCACCAACTGTATGACCTGGTGTAAACAATACTCTAATATGAAATCCTGCTAAGTCTATTTCCTGTTCGTCTTTCAAGAAAATATCTGCATGATATTTTTTATTGTCGTTAATCCATCCACTTAAATTAAGTTCAGGTGTTTCTAATGTTTCCTTTTCTAATTCATGTGCATAAATCTTAACGCCAAAGTGGTCTGCTACTTCCTTTGCAGCATTCACATGGTCAAAATGTCCGTGCGTCAGCAATATGGCTTCCAACTGATAGTTTCCTTCTTCTACTTTTTTAATAAGTTGTTTTGCGCAGTCGCCTGGGTCTATTATTATAAGTTGTTTTGTTGTTTTATTGATAACAAAATAGCAATTAGTACTAACTGGTCCAACTACGTATTGTTTCATTTCTAGGTTTGTCATAAATATCCTTTCATTTGCCATGAAAAACCACCGAGCTTTTAGCCGGTGGTCCTTCTAATGTCAATTACGTTTTCGATTTGTTTTAGCTTATCAATTAAGCCTTTCATCTCTTGCTTATTTTTTATATTAAAAGAGACCTTAATTGTTGCAACGCCTTGCTTATTTGTATTAGACTGAAGTCCTAAAATATTAATATTTCGTTCTGTAAATATCTTAGAAATATCTACTAACAATCCTGCTCTATCATTACAGTATATGTTAATGTCTGTAAGATATTCACCATCATGTTCTGCAATATCTTCTTGCCATTCTGCATCAATAAGTCGTTCTCTTTCTAATTCTGTAAGATTTAAAATATTGATACAATCTGTTCTATGGATTGAAACTCCACGGCCTCGTGTTACAAAACCTACGATTTCATCTCCTGGAACTGGTGAACAGCATTTTGAGAAATGCACTGCTACATCATAAAGACCTTTTACTACAATGCCACTTCTCGAACGGCCTCTAGTCTCTGGTATTTTGTTTTCTGATATGCTTTCTTCAACATCTTCATCTGTCATAGCCGCAATATGATCTTTTTTGTATTCCTCAATCATGCGGTTAATGATTTGGCTTTCTTTTAATCCACCATGTCCTACAGTTGCAAGGCATGATTTCCAGTCATGAAAACCATATTTTTTCATGATTTTGTGTTGATATTCTGGTTTATTAATTTCACTAAATTCTACGCCTTTAGCTTTTGCGCAACTTAAAAGAAGTTCTTTACCTTTGGCAATATTCTCTTCTTTTAATTCGCTTCTAAACCATTGATTGATTTTGCTTTTTGCTTGTGTACTCTTTACAATCAAAAGCCAATCTCTACTTGGTCCTCTAGAATTTTGTGAAGTAATTATCTCTATTCTATCACCATTTTTAATAGTGTAATCAATTGGTACTAATTTACCATTAACTCTTGCTCCTACCATTCGATTACCTACTGCCGAATGTATACTGTAGGCAAAATCAATTGGTGTTGAACCATTTGGTAAATTTTTTACATCTCCTGATGGTGTAAAACAAAATACTGTATCAGAGAATAAGTCTAAATCACTTTTAAGTAATTTCATAAATTCTTTATTATCTGACATATCCTGCTGCCACTCTAGGATTTGTCTTAACCAACTTAATTTTTCTTCTTCGCTAACAGTTGTATTAGTAGCAATTCCATTATTAACTTCTTTGTATTTCCAGTGTGCTGCGATACCATACTCAGCTGTCCTATGCATCTCGTATGTTCGTATTTGAATCTCAAATGGCTGTCCACTTGGTCCGATCAATGTTGTGTGAAGTGATTGATACATATTTGGCTTTGGCATTGCAATGTAATCTTTAAAACGTCCTGGAATTGGTTTATACATCTCATGCATAATTCCAAGTACTGCATAACAATCCTTAATAGAATCTACTAAAATTCTAATGGCAAACAAGTCATAAATCTGATCTATTGTCTTGTTTTGATTAACCATTTTTTTGTAGATACTAAAGAAATGTTTTGCTCTTCCTGATACATCTGCTTTAAAACCAGCATCTACTACTTGCTTTTCTACTTGCTCAACTAAGCTATTAATGTAGCTGTCCCTGACGCTTTTTTTGATAGCAATCTTTTCTACCAAATCATAATAAGCTTCTGAATCAAGATACTTAAGAGATAAATCCTCTAATTCTATCTTAATCTTGCTAATACCAAGTCTTTGAGCTATTGGGCAATAAATCTCTTGTGTCTCTCTTGCAATTCTTATTTGAGCTTCTTTAGACTGATATCTAAGAGTTCTCATATTATGCAATCTATCTGCCAATTTTATGATAATAACTCGGATATCCTTTGCCATTGCAAGGAACATTTTTCTAAGGTTTTCAGCCTGCATTTCTAATCTATCTGCTGCTGTTTTGTCCTTATTGCCTTTTTTTCCTTTTTGAGATAAATGCAAATGTTTTAACTTAGTTACGCCGTCTACTAATAGTAAGACCTCTGCGCCAAATTCATCTACTAATTCATCTTTCGTAATCTTTGTATCTTCTAAAACATCATGAAGCAAACCTGCTGCTATTGTCTCTTTATCCATCTCAAGTTCTGCTAAAATAATAGCTACACAAAGTGGATGGATTATGTATGCTTCTCCTGATTTACGTGTTTGACCAGCATGAGCCTTATATGCTATGTTGTATGCCTTTTCTACTAAAGAAATATCAGCTGAAGGATGATATTTTTGTATACTTGCAATCAAATCTTCATACAAATCTTCTGGACTTACGAATTCTTTAATCGTCTTAATACTGTCCACATTAGAATGAAATTCTTTTTCTATTTTTTCCAATTCCTCTGTAGAAATATCCGCCACACTGATCACCTACCTTTCAAAATTTCGTGAATACAGACTATTCACCTATACCATGATATTTAATTATATTTTATTTTATCAGAAAAATCAATATATTGCATGTCATTAGTTTTCATATTTTTCCCGTTTCCCTCTACATTTTTATAACATATTTTTTCATTAAAGTTTTTCCTTCAATTACGTCTTTTATATGCTCAAACCCCAAACTTTCTGCCAGAGCAATTGAGGGTAAGTTTCCATTTTCTATATAACAATTTATCTCATCTAATCCAAATTCTTTTTTTACATACTCTAAAATGCTTTTACACACTTCTTTCGCTATACCTTGTCTCTGATACTTTGGATGTATTCCATAGCCTAACTCTACGCTTGTTTCTCCTTGTCTTTCCTTTAATTCTACTCCTGCTCGACCAATTACTTTATCTGTTTTTTTATCTATTACAAGCCAATATCCGTAGCCATAAAAAGGATACACGTTTTCTATATATGCTTTTTGGTATTCGTACTCTTCCTTTTTTTCAAAAAGGGGTTCCATATAATCTGTAAAATGTGGTTGTTGGTATAAATCATATAGCTCATCAAATCTATCTAATGACATCTCTTTTATAATACAGCGCTTGGTCTGACATATTGTAATGGGCAATTTATAATACCTTTTATACACATCTTCTATATCTTCGCTTGTAAGACCTTTAAATCCCGAAAAAACAATTTCTGCTCCCATAAGATTTTCATCATAATAATTTTCACTATAATATCCTACAACTGGTATTTCTGCGTCGTGACATGCTTTTAGCATAGTCTTTCGAGACGTAAAAGCTATTACATCTTTTTTAGTATTTATTTTTTTCAAGTAACCTACTATACTTATTTTTTGAATTTTATCTTTAATTTTACTTTCTCTTTTTTTATCTTCTTGTATTTTTTTTATTATCTCATCTATATCTATTTCTAAAATTTCTATTCCATTATTTTTCAAATTTTCTTTTAGTTCTAAAAAATTAGGATCTTTTTTCTCTTGACCCTTAAAATATATGGCTTTTTTAAGTGTTCTGTCCATTTTGCCACCTCTTTTTTTATTTTTCACTTTACGCTTTTAATATTTTTCGGTAAAATGTTCTAGTATACTTTAATATTGTTTATAAAGAAAGGAATTTAATATGACAAATCCAATCGTAACATTTGAAATGAATAATGGAGATATCATTAAGGCTGAATTATACCCTGATGTTGCTCCTAATACAGTAAATAACTTTATTAGCCTTGTAAACCACGGTTTCTATGATGGTCTTATTTTCCATCGTGTTATCAAAGGTTTCATGATTCAGGGTGGTGATCCTGAAGGTACTGGAATGGGTGGCCCTGGATACAGCATCGCTGGTGAATTCGCTCAAAACGGCTTTAATAACACTCTAGCTCACACTGCTGGTGTTTTATCAATGGCTCGTTCTATGATGCCTAACTCAGCTGGTAGCCAATTCTTTATCATGCACAAAGATGCTCCACACCTTGATGGTGCATATGCTGCTTTTGGTAAAGTTATTGAAGGTATGGATGTTGTAGATAAAATTGCTGAAGTAGCTACTGATTTTTCAGATCGTCCAAGAGAAGACCAAGTCATGAAAAAAGTTACTGTTGAATGTTTCGGTGAAACATACCCAGAACCTGAACAGTACTAATTATATATTTAATAGTTTATAGATAATAGTTAATATCTAATAAATAATAAATAATAAATAATAAATAATAAATAATTATTATTTTATAGTATTTAATAATTTTAAGGCTATTGAGCCGAAATTATAAGCCGCCCTGTTATACTCTCGAAAGATTGTATCACCTGGCGGCTTTTAAATTTATTTTTATATTAGTTGTATATTTTTTTTACTGAATAAAAACGCATATCAACATAAGCTGTAACTATTCCATCATCACGGCTTGTGTCTGCTGTAATCATGGTTATTGCACCATTTCTAATATTCTTCAATAGTAACTCACTCATTGCAGAAAGTTCTTCTTTACTTCCTATAATTTCTATCTGAGCATCTCTCGATAACATCTTCAACTGTTTATTTCCAACTGTAGCTGTAACCGCTTTAGGACCTTTTATCTTAATCTCTGCGACCTCTGCACCAGTCAATATCTCTGCTTCATTAATCACAGATAAAATCTCTTCGTCTGCAATTGCATATCTTATAACTTCACTTTTTTGATCGATTTGATGATTCATTTCTCGAATCTCTTTTATCTTACCTAGTTTGTCAATTTCTACCCCTTTGACTGATTCTAGTCTATATCTAATCTGTACTATGTTGTAATTCAATGTCTTTTCCTCTCCCCTAAATTTTATATATATTACCCCTGAAATTGCTAATAAAGCAATTACCAGTATATAATACCAAACTTTACTGCATTTGGATATAGTTTTATAAGATAAATATCGATTTTTATTTATAAAAATTTAGGACCTATCCCTCATTATATTTTTATGCAATTTTTTAACCAAACAAAAGAGTCCTTACAAAAGATGTATTACTATGAATATTCTTTATTACAGGAGTTTTTTCATCTCCTTCTAAATCCATTAATTTTCCTTCTTCTATGTACAAGACACCTTCATGTACACTTTTAACATCAGCCTCTAGTATCTTTGACATAAATTTTTCTATACCGCACATTTTACTGCCTACTCCAGTAATAAAAATTTTTCTATCCTCTCTCTTGTCAAAATTAAGTTCCTTTAAAACATCCTGGATTTCATTTATTAAAAGCTGAATTTTTCTAATAACTAAGTCTTTATAGTCCTCTTCATATTCTCCATCTGTTCCATGATTTAGACAATCTCTTCTTTTTATTTTTTCTAGAATTCTACAACAACTTCCTTCATCATATTCGCCAAAAACTTCATGCTTAATAAGGCTATTTACAACTTCACTTATTCCTTGCATAATAACCTTTTTCTTTACAATCTCTTTATTTTTCACATCAATAAAAACTGTTTTTTTCATTCCAATATCTATAATCGTAATATTTTTATATCGTCTTGCAAAATCGCTGTCATACATATTTTCTACAACATTTATACCTGCAAATCTAAGATTTAATTTCCTGCTTACTTCATTACATTCTTCTAAAATCTTCTTTGGCACAGCTGTTAAAGAGTATGGTTTTTCTCCATTTTTCTTTTCTTCCTTATCTAGTTTTTTTCTGTCTTGCTCTACAAAAACACTATACATTTTTTTATTTACTGGGAAACTTTTTATGATTTCTTGTTTTGTTTTCCTATTATTTGCATTTCTAGTTGATACTATAGTATCATTTTTTGCAATAATTTTTGTAGAGTGAACCAAAAATGCCATATCTTTATAGGCTGATTTCTGCAATTTTTCTAATGTTAGATTTTTAAAAAAAGTAAATTTTTTGTTGGACAATTTGCTATTTAAAATCATGCAATTTTTTTTCATATTATCTTCTAAAAGCCTTGAAAATACGACTGCATTACAGATTGCGCCATCATAGACTATGTCTTCTGGCGTATCAAATTGGAAATATGCATCTATCTGGGATTTTCTTTTCGTATACGAAATAAAATACACTTTTGCGATTTGAGAACCTATCTCTATACATAACATTTTTTTCTCCATATTATCCCGCACCCCTTTTATCATATTTTTTCCTTTACCGTCACTGTCACATTCTCTATTAGTGTTACTATTTATATTGCTTATATTGCTTATACTACTTATACTACTTATTCTACTATTTATATGCTATTACTAATACTTCTATTTAATTTGTACTCTGTCATTCATTACTACTTTATCATGTGCATAATTTATAGCTGTTTCTCCTGTTATAAGTCCCTTCATATACAAATCATACACGGAGTCATCCATAAGTCTTATTCCATCTTTTTTGAATCGCTCCATTTCTGATGGAATCTGATAATTTTTTCCTTCTCGAATTAATTTACGTATATTTTGATTTGATATCATAACCTCAAATGCTGCAATTCTTCCTTTAGATTTTTTTAATGGTAACAATTGCTGAGCAATTATGCCTTCTAGTACTTCTGATAGCAACACTCTTACCTGTTGCTGTTGATGCATTGGAAATACGTCTACCAATCTATCTATTGCCTCTGCTGAAGTATTTTTATGTAAGGTTGAAAAAACAAGATGTCCATTTTCTGCTGCTGATATTGCTGCCGATATTGTTTCTAAATCTTTAAGTTCTCCTACAAAAATAACATCTGGATCTTCACGTAATGCTGCATTTAACGCATTGTCGTAAGATTTTGTGTCTCCACCTATTTCTCTTTGTAAAACTATTGATTTGCCATGTTTAAATAAATATTCAATTGGATCTTCTATGGTAATAATATTTTTTGACTGGTTCTTTGCAATTTCATCTATTAACGCAGCTAATGTGGTAGATTTTCCACTTCCAGCCGCTCCTGTTACTATAATTAATCCTTTTTTCTTATGAACCAAATTTATTATTGAATTAGGAACACCTATTGCTTTAGCATCTGGTATTTCAAAAGATAAAATTCTCATTGCCATAGCATAGGTTCCTCTTTGTCTAAATGCATTTACTCTTATTCTACTAAAACCTGAAATAGAATATGCAAAATCAAGCTCACCTTTTTCTTCTAGTTCACTTTTTTGATTTTCATTTATCATAACTTCTAATATATTTTCAATTTCAAAAGGCTTTAAATAATACTTATTTAATGGCGCAAGGGCTCCATCAACCCTTATCATTACAGGGCTAGCCGGTGCTAAATGTATATCTGAAGCATTATTTGCCTTAGCTTCTTTTAGAATCTCTAACAATAAATCCTCATTACTTTCACTCATAGTTATCCCCCATCATTCTCTTTTATATAATTATAAATGTTGTAAATGTTTGTTTCAACCTTTATTGTCGCACAATTTAGTTATTTTTTTCATGCCACTCTATCATTGTAAGGCCTTTTGCCGGTGCTGTAGGACCTGCATATTTTCTGTCTTTTTTTTCTATAATTTCTGCCATTTCCTCTGGAGCAATATCTCCACTACCTACTTTTATCAATGTTCCTGCTATTATCCTAACCATATTGTACAAAAAGCCATTACCAGTTACTCGAATAGTAATTATATCGTCTTTTTTTTCTACTTTACATTTATAAATAGTTCTTGTAGTACTTTTTACCTGAGCGTTTGCTGCACAAAAGCTTTTAAAATCATGCTCTCCTTCTAAAAAAGTTGCAGCTTTTGCCATTTTTTCTACATCTAGATCATAATAATAAAAATGTGTATCTAACCTTCTTGTTGGATCTGGAAATTTTCTATTTAAAATTCTATACTCATATGTTTTGACACTTTCTACATATCTTGGGTGGAAATCTTCTGCTACTTCTTGCGAATCTACCACTACGATGTCCTCTGGAAGTCTTTGGTTAAGAGCGTAACATATTTTTTCTGCTGGCATTCTTGTTTCTACGTCAAAAATACATATATTTCCTAATGAATGTACTCCAGCATCTGTTCTACTAGCTCCTATTACTTTTATATCACATTTAAAAAGATTAGATAATGCTTCGTTTAATTTTTCTTCTATAGTTACGCCATTAGGCTGAACTTGCCATCCGTTATAATTTGTTCCATCATATGCTACTACTAATTTTACTCTCATATTTCTTCTTTCCTAAATCTATTTCTTATAGTAAAAAAGACACAGGCCTTTTCTAGTTACAACTACTAAATATGCTTACTAAAATTACAACCTATGTCTTTTAAAAATTCATATTAAATCACTATGTTTCAAACAATGTATCTTAGTCTTATTGTCTAAGTTTTATTAGCTAAGTTTTATTAACTCGGCTTTTTTAACTAGGCTTTTTTTACTAAGCTTTTTTACTAAGAACACTTTACTGTGGAAATGGTAATAATACTCTTGCTACTATAACTGCCACAAAAAATAGTATAGCCACTAAATAAGCTATTCTATCTCTTTTTTCATAAGCAAGTGGCTTCATCTTTGTACGGCCTGCACCTCCACTATAGCATCTTGCTTCCATTGCCATGGCTAAATCGTCAGCTCGTCTAAAGGCCGAAACCATAAGTGGCACTAATAGTGGCACCATGTTTTTTGCTTTTTTAAATATATTTCCACTTTCAAAGTCCGCACCTCTAGCCATTTGTGCCTTCATGATTTTGTCTGTTTCTTCAATTAAAATTGGAATAAATCGAAGAGCTATTGACATCATCATGGCTATTGCATGCACTGGCACATTAATCTTATTTAATGGCTTTAATGATGTTTCTAAACCATCTGTTAACTGATTTGGTGTTGTTGTAAGTGTCATAAGTGATGTACCTATAATCAAATATATAAGTCGTACAGACATAACAACTGCATTTGTTATACCTGTATCTGTTATATTTATTAATTTATAATGCCAAAAAACTCTATTGCCTGGTGTAAGTAATAAATTAAATACTGCAGTAATTAAAAGCAAGTATACTATTGCCTTTAATCCTTTTACTATAAATTTAATTGGCACTTTTGAAATTTTGATTGTTGTAAATAAAAATACTGTAATTATACCTATTCCAAGAATTCCTTTAAAACAAAACAATGCTATAATATAGAGCAATGTCGAGAATAATTTGACTCTTGGATCTAATTTATGAATTATTGAGTTTGCTGGATAGTATTGTCCAATAGTTATATCTCTAATCATGTCCTTTATCTCCCTAATGCCCTAAGTATACTTTGTTTTGCCTCATCTACAGTTGTTGCTGTTTCGTCTACTTGTAAGCCTTTTTCTTTTAGTTCATGCATAAGGTATGTAACTTGTGGCGCTGCTAACCCCATTTTTTCAAGTTCTTTATAGTGTTTAAAGACTTCTCTTGGCGCATCATCATACATTACCTGACCTTTGTTCATTACAATTATTCTATCTACATAATTAGCCACATCTTCCATGCTATGTGACACTAATATAATTGTAATATTAAGTTCTTTACGCATTTTTGCTAAAAGTTCAAAGATTTCATCTCGTCCTGCTGGATCTAATCCTGCTGTTGGCTCATCTAATATCAAAACTTTAGGTTGCATTGCTAAAACACCTGCAATTGCAACTCTTCTCTTTTGACCACCTGATAATTCAAATGGAGATGAATAAAATAATTTTTCTGGAAATCCCACATTATAAAGTGCTTCAAAGGCCTTTAATTGTGCTTTTTTCTTATCTAATCCTTGATTCTTTGGTCCAAAACATACATCTTCAAAGACTGTTGTTTCAAATAGTTGATGCTCTGGATATTGAAATACTAGACCTACTTTATTTCTAAGTTTTCTCATGTCGTAATCATTATCATATATGTCTTCACCATCTACATATATATGACCTGATGTTGCTTTAACTAATCCATTTAAATGTTGTGTTAAAGTAGACTTTCCTGAACCTGTATGTCCGATAATTCCAATAAATTCGTTGTCTTCTATTTTTAAATTAATATCTTTTAGTGCATTAACTTCATATGCTGTCCCCACACTATAAGAGTAATTAACTTTGTCTAAAATTATTGACATAATACCCTCTCTTTATTACCTTGCCATATTTTTTTCTAGTGCTTTTACAAGTTCTTCTCTTCGAAGTATTCCCTTAGGAATATCTAACCCACTTTTTCTTAATTCGTCTGCTAAAAGGGTTACTTGTGGTACATCTAGTCTGTGTTCCTTTAAAGCATCTACCTGGGAGAAAATTGCCCTTGGTGTGCCTTCCATAACAACTTTTCCTTTTTCCATAACATACACGTAATCAGCGTCTACTACTTCTTCCATATAGTGTGTTATTAGTAAAATTGTTACATTTTTTTCTTTATTTAGCTTATGAGCGGTTTTAATAACTTCTTTACGTCCATTTGGATCAAGCATAGCTGTAGGCTCGTCAAAAATAATACATTTTGGTTCCATTGCTACTACGCCTGCTATAGCAACACGTTGCTTTTGTCCTCCTGACAATTTATTAGGAGAATGTTTCCTATACTCTGTCATTCCAACTGCTTTAAGACTATTATCTACTCTTTCCCAAATTTCTTCTGTTGGAACACCAATATTTTCAGGTCCAAATCCTACATCTTCTTCTACAACACTTGCAATAATTTGGTTATCTGGATTTTGGAAAACCATTCCTGCATTTTTCCTAATATCCATAATATTTTTTTCATCTTTTACATTTTTACCATCTACAACAAGTGTTCCTTCTGTAGGTGCTAACAGCGCATTAAGATGCTTTGCAAATGTTGATTTTCCTGAGCCATTATGCCCTAAAATGGCTATAAATTGCCCTGCCTCGACTTCAATATTTACGTCATCTAATGCCCTTACAATGTCTGATACGTTATTATCTTCGTCACGTTTTATATATTCGTGAACTAAGTTTATAGCTTTTATAATTCCCATATTTTAGTCATCCCATCTTAATCTGTGAAGTTCTCCCTGCATCTTCATGTGGTCAAAATCATTTTGACGAAGTGCCTCGTATAATACAATTGCTACTGAATTGGATAAATTCAATGAACGTGTTTCTCCTATCATTGGAATTCTTACTGATGTTTCTTCGTTATCTTTTAAAATTTCTTCTGGAATTCCACCACTTTCTTTACCAAACATAATAAAACAATCTGGTTCATAAGATACATCTGTATATACATGTCTAGCTTTTGTTGTTGCAAAATAAACTTTTGCGCCTGGATTTTTCTCACAGAAATCATTCCAATCAACGTAAGTTCTTACATCTAAGTCTTTCCAATAATCCATTCCTGCTCTTTTAAGATGCTTTTCATCTAGCGAAAAGCCTAAAGGCTCTATCAAATGAAGAGTTGCCCCTGTTGCTACGCAAGTTCTTCCAATATTTCCTGTATTTGCTGGTATCTCTGGTTCGTGTAATACAATGTTTAATTTTGCCATTTTCTGTTACTTCCTTACTTTAAAAATTTCTTATATGACATATAAAATATCATATTATATGTCACATTTATATATTAACATTATTTTTATACATACCAAAACCCATTGTTTTACCTTTTGGAGAAAACAATGGGTTTTAGTCTATTTAAAGATTAGTCTTCTATTGCTTTGCTCTTAATTCATTAACATACTCTTCAAGTCTATCTAACGCAACTTTCAAGTCATCTAGCGCATAAGCATATGATATTCTAAGATAACCTTCTCCTGAATCTCCGAATGCAGTTCCAGGTACAACAGCTACTTTTTTAGCCTTTAAGAAGCTTGTTGCAAATTCATCTGATGTCATTCCAAATTCTTTAATGCTTGGGAATGCATAGAATGCTCCAAGTGGTTCAAAACATTCAAGTCCCATTTCTTTGAATCTGTGCATTAAATAACGACGTCTGCCATTATATTCTTCACGCATCATTGCAATATCGCCATCTCCATTTTTCATAGCTTCTACTGCTGCATATTGGCTAGTTGTTGGTGCACACATAATTGCAAATTGATGAATCTTTAACATTTGCTTAATGAGAATTTCTGGACCACAAGCGTATCCTAATCTCCATCCTGTCATAGCAAAAGCTTTAGAAAATCCGTTAATTACAATTGTTCTTTCTTTCATTCCTGGAATAGATGCAATTGAAACATGAGATTTTCCTTCAACATATGTCAATTCTGAATAAATCTCATCACTTAACACAAATAAGTCATGTTTTTTAACTACTTTTGCAATTTCCTCTAAATCCTTTTTCTCAAGAACTGCTCCTGTTGGATTATTAGGGAATGGTAAAACAAGAAGTTTTGTTTTATCTGTAATTGCGTCTTCTAGCTGTTTAGCTGTAAGTCTAAAATCATCTTCTGCTTTTAATTCAATTGTAACTGGTGTACCGTTTGCAAGTACACAACATGGTACATATGAAACATAACTTGGCTGTGGTATAAGTACTTCATCTCCTGGATCAAGCATTGCTCTCATTGCAACGTCAATAGCTTCACTACCACCGACTGTCACCATAACTTCCTTGTTATAATCATACTGTATGTCGTATTTTCTATCTAAAAACTTTGTGATTTCGACTTTTAATTCTTTTAATCCAGAGTTGGATGTATAAAAAGTCTTTCCTTTTTCTAGGGCATAAATACCCTCATCTCTGATATGCCAAGGTGTATCAAAATCAGGTTCACCTACACCTAATGAAATGGCATCATCCATTTCACTTACTATATCAAAAAATTTTCTAATACCTGATGGTTGAATTGTTGTTATTGTTTTTGATAATGGGTTTCTCATTAGAACATCATAATCCTTTCGTCTTTTGCTGGAGCTGTCATTACTGTTCCATGGTCCTTATATTTTTTGAGGATAAAGTTTGTTTTTGTACTTAAAACTGTATCAAGTGCTGATAATTTTTCAGATACAAATTTAGAAACTTCTCTAAGTGTTTTACCCTCTAATGTTACCATTAAATCAAATCCGCCTGAGATTAAGTATACTGAATTAACTTCTGGATAGTTATAAATTCTTTCTGCTACCTTGTCAAATCCCATTCCTCTTTGTGGAGTTACACGTACTTCGATAAGAGCTGAAACTTTCTCAATTCCTGCTTTATCCCAGTCAATTAATGTGTGGTAACCACAAATAATGTGTTCTTTTTCCATTGCTTGTAATTCATTTACAACTGTGGCTTCATCAACCCCAAGTATAATTGCAAGCTCTTTTAAATCTACCCTGCTATTTTTTTCGATAAAAGTCAAAATTTTTTCACGCATATAATTCTATTCTCCCTTTCGTAATCAATATGTGTAATTAGATGTTTTCTGCCTAATATGTTAGTACTTTTCTGAGTTCATCAGTTTGAGGTGTTTCTAAAAATCTTTTTTCTTCACCTATCAAAAGTACCCTGTCGTTGTTATCTGTTGCCTTACCAATTATTGTAGCATGTCCTCCAGCTTTTTCAATCTCATGTACTATTGTATTTCCATCTTTTGCTGCAATCAATGCACTTCCCATAGAGGCAATTTTGTATGGATTTATATCAAAAAACTCGCACACTTCTATGGTTTCTTGTTTAATTGGTATTTTTCTACTGTCTATTTCTAGTCCTACCTTTGAACCTTCTGCTAATTCCCATAATGCTGCAAAAATTCCGCCTTCTGAAATGTCGTGGATTGTAGCTGCATTATTATTGCAAGCTATTTTTGCTTCTTCATTTATGCTTAGATATTGTTCAAAAACACTGATTTTGTCCAAAAACGGATTAGTAAAGTGTTGTAATAACTCTTCTCTCTTTTGGTTAAGTAGTACTAGAGTGCCTTCCATGCCTACCCAGTTTGTGGCTATAATGTCCATACCTGGTTCAACGTTGGAAGTTTTCATATCTATGTCTCTTTCAGCCAGGCCGACTCCAGTAATTGTAATAATTGGTACATTAACGCCTCGACAGCATTCTGTATGACCTCCTATTACCTGAACGCCCAGCTTACTCGCGGCAGCATCTAATCCCTTTATGATTGTTCTAGCATCCTGCTCATTTGAACTAGTTGGCATAAGTAAACTCACTAAAGCAGCTACTGGTGTAGCTCCTTTAGCTGAAATATTATTGAAAGCTCTATAAATTCCATGTTTACCCATGTCCTCTACTTCAAGAGGTATTGTTATAGGATTAACCGAAAAAATAATATCTTTATTATCACTTCTTAGTCTTGAACAATCCTCACCTACAGCGGAAGAAAGTACCACATTACTATTTTTACTATTTAATTGTTTTAAAATTGTTCTTTTTAAAATCTGTTCTGATACCTTTCCTGCTTTCATTGATTCTCTCTTTTCTTTAATTTATTTCCTATTATTGTGCTGGCTGTTGTTCTGCCGGCTGTTGTTGTTGCTGTTGCTGCTGTTGCTGCTGTTGTTGCTGTTGCTGACGTTGTTTTTCAGCTTCTTCTGCTGCTTGTTTTTGTGCAGCCTCTTCTGCTGCTTTCTTCTGTGCTTCTTCATCAGCTTTCTTTTGCGCTTCTGCTTGTTGCTTAGCTGCTTCTGTTGCTGCCTCCGCTTGCTGTTGCTGAGTTGCTGCATTACTAATCTCAGCTTGAACTGCCGAAACCGCAGCTTTTACTTGAGCATCATTTTTTGTAGCTAATGCAGAATTAATCTTAGCTAATTGCTGTGGTGATGCACCTGCTACACCTACTGATATAATCTTAGGTGATGCTTTATAAGTACTCTTGTTAAAGATTTTTTTGCTTACTTGCTTTCCATCTACTTTTACAATTTTCCAAAGCTGTGCAACATATCCTGTATGTGATGACTGAGTAGATGCATATGTACCAAGAGCTGCTCCTGGATTAGCTTTGTACTCTGTAGGTGCCTGTGTTTCTGAAACCACTTCACTTTCGAATGAAACTTCCCTATTCTTAGGTCTTGTCTCTTTTCCATAAATGTTAAATGTTATTACTCCACCACTACATATACCTTCAATATAGATTGGAGTTTTTTTGTTATTTTTAAATCTCATATCCTTGAAAGTACCTGCAATTGCTGCATCTTGAGATGGTTTAACATAATTAATAATCATAGAATGATTATATCTCATAGTAATATCAAGTTCTGATTTAATAGCAGCATTATAAAGTGTTGTTGAAACCTGGCAAATTCCACCACCGAATGACTCAACAACTGTACCATTAGAATATGAACCTGCTAACTCATATCCATTTTCTTCTGTAAAAGGACTTACTGTCTTATAAACTGAAAACTCATCTCCTGGATATAGCACTGTTCCGTTAATTTTTGCTGCACCATTTCTAACGTTTTTAGCTCTACCTGCACTTGATGATGAGAAATTAGTTGAATAACTTCCTAATAAGTCTTTAATAGAAGAAAGTTCCTTTTTAGATCCTCTTGGCTTTACAACTTTTGATACCAATTTGATTTCTGTATTACTGCTAGTCCACTTTTCTTCTAAAAATTCGTTGATTTTATATACTGATTTCTCGTAGCATACTTCTTTTCCTTTTTTTCCATCTACTACCTGAAATTTATTTCCGTTTCTAGAAACAGTCATATCTTTTGCTTCTATATTGAGTTCATCTTTATGACTGTATAAAAATTTAGCTGTTTTTTGTTTATTAACTTCTAATCTAAGATTTATTTTTACTTTACCTTTTTTAAGATCTTGGTTTTCTTTAAATCTTTTTATTAAGCTTCCACTTTTTCCTACTGCCTTTGCTTCAGCAATTGTTGCATCTATATCTGTTGTGATACCCATTTCTTCTGCTGTTGCTTCAACTTGACCTTTTGGTCCAACTAGTGTAAATTTAGTCGTTTTAAATTCATCTAAATAATTCTTTACCTGCTTTGTTGCTTCTTTAGAATTCATTTTGCCTACATTGATGTTTCCAATGTAAACCCCTTTTTCTATTTTGTCGCTTTCATTAGCTTTTGTTGCATTACTAGCCCCTACCACTGTAAATGCTGCAGTTGCACAAATACCTAGAGCTAATAAAACCTTTTTCATTTTTGTTAATTGCATTTGACCTAAACCTTCTTAAATATTTCAAAAAATTGAGTACTCTCACTTGTGATATTTTATCATAACTAGGAGCTTTTTCAAGCTTCTAGACAAAACTAGCTAGGATAGTAGTTACCACCATTGCAGCTATTAACACAAGTACTATTACAGCTACCAATCTTTTTCTTTTAGGATTACCATTAAAATTATACATTTTTTCACCTCTTTTTCCGAAAATTAAGTTATACTATTATTAGAAATATATTATTGAACATATATATCAAAATATATTATTGCTATAAGTAAGTTAAAAATCTATTAATAAAGAAAGGAATAATTGCCATGTTTCCATGTTTAGCTATTTTCATCGTTTTTATTGCAATTTTAACTTATTACATCCGCAAGTCTACTGCTGAACAAGCAGCCGTTGAAGCCGCTTTTTGGGAGAAAGAGCGTAAAGCTAATTCTACACTTAAAGCTGATATTTCAACTCTTGATTATATTAGCATACCTGTAGAAAGATTTCCACCTCTTGTTAACACAGATTCTGAAAAACGTTTCCTATCCTTGACCGATAAAAAAATTTTAAATTTCACAGGTGTCTCTAATACCGATTTAAAATTAGAATACGGCTTTGCTAACCTTGAAATTCTTTCAGAATATGAATCAAATTATAACACCTTAGTTACTACAATTCCTGTTTACGCAAAAGAACTTATTGAAGCTAATTATCTTGATTCTGCAATTGAACTGTTAGAATTTGGCGTCTCAATTGATGCTGATGTTAGTTCAATTTATACCGAATTAGCTGATGTATATAAACAAGTTGGCAAGAATGATAAAATTCCCGCTTTAGTTGATAAGGTAAATTCTATGAATATGCTTACGAAGGATTCTCTAGTAAAAAAATTAGAAGTTATCTACCATACTTAGACTCAAGTCTCCCACTAACTCACTTTTTTGCTTAGAGACGGGGGACATCTCGTCTAGAATATAATTTATCCATAATACGGGAGGCCTCACTTCGTGTCAAGGTCTCCCAATTTATTTGCTCTTCTATCTGTTTTTTTATATCTTCGTCTAAATGATTTCCATCTAAATACCTATGTAATTGCTCTAGCTGTTTCTTTGTTGCTGGAGTTTGTTTTTTTATTTTTATGTTAAATTTTCTAGGAAAAAAACATTTTTGAATAATTTTATAATTAACATCATCTTTTGGAATTTCTGATATCATTTCTTTAAATTTTTCGTAAACTTGCATTGTCTCATAGGCATCATCTAATGCTCTATGGGCATTATCTCTTGAAATTCCAAAATATTTACATAATGCTTCTAAATTTTTTTCTTGCTCTGCTGGCAACATTTTCCTTGCTATTTTAAGAGTATCACAATAGAACATATCTATTTTAACATTGTTATTTAATGCCCATTGCTTAATAAAGCCATAATCAAAATTGATATTTTGTCCTACTAAGACATCGTCACCTATAAATTCTATTAATTTATTAACTGTATCATTTTCTTTTGGAGCATCTTGTAGCATTTCATCTGTAATTCCAGTTAATTCAACAATTCGTTTATCTAGCTTAATACAAGGATTTACCAATGTGCTATACTCATCTACTACTTTTCCATTTCTAACCTTGATAGCTCCAATTTCTATTATCTTATCTTTTTTTACAGCTAAGCCTGTCATCTCAAGGTCTACTACTGTATAGTCTTCTACAAAATCCATTAAATCACCTTATCTTTAGAATTACATATGTCTTTTAAAAAGCATTGATTACATTGTGGTTTTTTTGCAAAACATATGCTACGTCCGAATCTTATAATATGTATATTCCACAATATCCAATGATCTTTAGGAAGCACTTCCATTAATTCTTTTTCTATCTTTTCTGGCTCTGTGGCCATTGTAAGTCCTAGTCGTCTTGAAATTCTTTTCACATGAGTATCAACTACTATACTTGGATCATTATATATATTTCCTCTAATAACATTAGCCGTCTTTCGTCCTACTCCAGCTAAAGATGTCAATTCTTCTAGACTTCTTGGCACTTGACCATTATAGTCCTTAATCAATTTTTGTGCACATAATATTATATTTTTAGATTTATTCTTGTGAAAACCTATCGAATATATTTCTTTTTCTAATTCTTTTTGGTCTGCACCTGCGAATTTTTCTAAAGTATCATATTTTTGGTATAAATCTTTTGTAACCATGTTTACTCGAGCATCTGTGCACTGTGCACTTAAAATTGTAGAAATCAAAAGTTCATAAGGTTTACTATAATTTAAGTAACACTTATAATTAGTGCCATATTCTTCATCAAATCTTCTTAATATTTCTTTTGTTCTTTCACTAATCAACTTTTTCTCCAATTCTTGCATTTCTTTGCATAATTTGGTCAACTTTAAGTTTTACATTTGTGGCATCAAGTGGTGAGTATACAACATCATCTGCACCATAAAGTATTGCTTTATCGCCTTCTTTTTCGCCTTGAGCAATACAAAGTACTGGTATTTTCTTTATATAGATTCTTGTTTTCATAAAATGCAAAATGTCTAATCCATTAAGATCTTCAAAATCCATGTCAAGAATTACTGCACCGATTCTATTTCCATGCAAACTTATTAATTCTATTGCATCATTTCCATTTCTTGCTTCAAGACACTCTGTATCATCTGAAAATTTACTTATAATATTTTTTCTAGTTTCTTCATCTTTATGAGCTACTACTATACATTTATTTTTCATGTCCGCAATATTAATTTCTTCAGGATTTCTATAAACGCACCTATTTCTTCCAAAATTCTTAGCTACATAAAGTGCATCTTTTGCCATTAATCTTAAATCATCAAACGAGTAATACTTACCTGCTGTTCTAGCTGCACCTATACTGCATGTTATTTGAATATCATATTTACCAGCTGTATTTTTTTCCAGCTTTTCTCTAAAAAGAGTGCACATATCTGAAACTTCTACATCTGATTGTATATTTTTAAATAAAATACAAAATTCATCTCCACTAGCTCTACCTATTATAGATTTTTCTTCAAAAACATCCTTAAGCAATGTTCCTACATCTTTTAATAATTTATCGCTAGCTAGTTTTCCTAATGTATCATTTACTTTTTTGAAATAATCTAAATCAATAAAAATAACTGCAACATTTTCAGTGTCAGGTTTTTCCCTCATATAGCTACGCATTCTCTCTTCTGCAATTATATGATTTAGCACACCTGTAAGCTCGTCCCTTTGACTTACTTTAACATATTGCTCTCTGACTAAATAATACTGTAAATGAATTCTTGTAAAGAAACCATATAAAATAATTGCTACAAAATAACCCACTAATGATGTAAATACGTCATTTTCTGCTATAAACAAATGCTTATTATTCATAGTAAGCATTATAAATACACCTTCTATAATTGTAAGCAGTGGAATTTCCATATAAAATGGGAATATAAATAATGCTGCTGATACCACAAGGGCAAGAGGAGTAAATGTACAAGCACTATCTGGATATGGGAATATATCTATAGCCATAATAAAACCAAACGTTACTATTTCAAATATCACACATAGTCCTGTAATTAGACCTGGACTTTTTACATTTTCTGATATTGCTATTATTGCTATTATTGCAAAAGCTGCTGTTACTGGCGCAAAAAGAATATATTGAATAGTTATTCTCCATGTTTTTACCAATAATGGTGTAATAGTTATTAAAAATAAGATCATAAATGTTACAATCAAGCTTATTGTTCTAAGTGTTAATAAATTTCTCTTGGCAATCTCTGCTTTTGCCTCTCTATAAAATATAGCTTTTTTTTCATTATGTTCTTTAAATTTTTTTATTAAAGTTTTCATAATTTTCGCTTTTTAATTCTTAACCTTTCAGTGTTTTTCTTAATTGTAACACATTACATGTAAATATAACAATAGCCAGCCCACTTTTGGGCTGGCTTAATGTCAACAAATTGTATTAATTTGAATTAACCTTGTAATCCTCTTGCTTGTCTATCCATATCTTCTACTACGATATCATAGATTTCTCCAAGAGAAGCACAATATTCTAAAACAAGCCATGGCTCGTTTGTGTGATAATGAATCTTAATAAGTTCATCATCTCCTACTGCTAAAAGGCAATCACCTTTAAAATTTTCTGTAAAGTAATCATTAATTGCATCTTCATCAAGATCATGACCTTCAATTAATAATTGTGTGTCATACTTAAATTCAATCATTTTAATAGTCCTTTCTTTATAAGCCTTTACCTATTGCAAGGCGAATTATAATATCTGCTCCAGCAATCAGAAGTAACACTGCTCCAATAATATATGCTCTTTGTTTAGATTCAAAACCATATCTAAACCCCCAGTACATTCCTGCTACAACTAAAATTGCCAGCGCTATTCCTAGCATAACTAGTAATTGGACTATAGTAGTTCCTAGAAATCCAAAAGCAAATCCAGCTATTAACGTATATATACCGGTGGTCCAAGTCATTGGTATAAATCTTTTAAATCCAAGATGTTGTTCAAGATGTTCATCTACCTGCTCATTTACAATTGCCTTAACTACAAGTCGTATACTAAGGCAAAACAGTATAACGATTGCAAGAATATGACCAATGAAAACCTCATTTGAAGCATCACTGTGTCTAGATAAAAGCGTAGAAAGGAAATAACCTAATCCAAGCGCTAATAATTGCGCTACCACTATTAATGCCGTAACTAATGACAAATGTTTTTTATCAACTTTGTTTACTAATGATCCTTGACATTCCATAGCTGCAAATACATCTAATGAAAGTCCAATAACTATTAGTAGATTTTCAACCCATGTCATTTATTTTCCTCCTACTTGCAAATACCTACTACATATTATACCTAAAGTTGTATATATTTCCATAGCTTTTTTTATTTTTTTTGATTAAATTCCGTCAAACTTAATTTTTCTTGATTGATTCTAATTTGTAAACGAATTTAACGTTTCCATTTGTTCCATCTGCATTTCCAGTAAATGTCTGATAATCTTTTCCTGCATCAATCATTGCCTGTAATTTGTTTCCTAATGGTTTAAGATCTCCATTATATGCATTTACAATTTCTGTAATTCCTTCTGCATTAAATTGTACAATACCATCTGCTAATTGATGTGAACCATCTTTAAGTTGTGCAATACCGTCTGAAAGTTGTCCAGTTGCATCTTTTAATTGGTTTGCTCCATCATTTAATTTTCCACTATTTGCTACTAATAAATTAGAACCATCTGAAAGTTGCTGTGTTCCATCTACTAATTTATTAACCCCTTGTGAAATCTGTGGTAATTTATCGCCAAGTTGTGCTGTTCCATCTGAGATCTGACCAAGTCCATTAGCAAGTGCTACTGTTCCACCATATAATGAATTTGGATTATCTGGTGAACCTACGTACTGATCTAATCCATTTATAGCTGTTTGTAAGTCAGATAATTTGCTAAGACCTTCTGTTGCCTTTGATAAATTAGCTTTTACTTGAACTAATGAATCTAAAGCACCTTTTGCCTGACCTAATGCATAAATATTTTGTGCCATTTCTGAATTTACTGTTCCGCCACCTGCTGTAAGCATTTGTTTAACTGCATTATCAATTGCTGTACTATAGTTATCAACTGTTATAGCATTTGAACCTGTTGCAGCTTGTACTTTTTGAATTAATCCTGCAATATTTTGATCAATTCCATCTGTAAGAGCAGATGTTGAAATACTTGAAAGACCAGCTGTACCTTGTTTTAATGCTTGTACTACATTGTAAAGTCCTGGGTTTTGTGCAGTTCCATCACCTTTATAAGCTGCTACTAATTTTTGGCTTCCTGCATTAGCTTGCTGGATTCCAGCTGTTAACTGTTGTAATGCTTGTGTTAAAGTTGGTAAATTAGAGCCAAATGTTTTTAATCCATTATTTAACTGATCAGCTCCAGTTGCTACCTTAGATACTCCATCTGTATATTCTTTGATTCCACTTTGTAATGTAGATACACCGTCAGAATACTGACCAAAGCTTGAATCTAATGTATCAAGACCATCTGCTAAATCGCCTGAGCCCTCTTGTAATTTACTTGTTGCATCTGTAAGTTCATTTAACATTGAGTCAATATCTGATGTATCACTTGCTTCTTCATTCATTAAGTTTGAACCATTAACAACTGCTGTCATAGCTGTTTCAAGTTTAAAGTTTTTAACATCTGCAGAAACTTCAAATGAATCTGGAATATTTACTTTTTCGTTAAAGTCTTTGTCTTTTACTCCTAAGCTGTCTTTTACCCCTGGAAGAGCATAACCAACAACCATTGTTCCTTCTCCACTGTTGATTAGCTTACCATTTGTAACTTCAACATTTGAAAAGTTTTTATCAAATACAATACCTGTAATTGCTGCAAATGGTACACAAACTGTTACTTCTTCGCCATTTACTGTTTCTGTATATTTTGAATTGTTTTTGTAATCATAGTGAATTGTAACTCTTCCTGATTTTCCTGCTAATTTCTTTGGTGAAATCTTTTTACCGTCTAAGTAATAAGTAACTTTCTGACTTACAGGAGCTTCTTTTGTTGTAGTTCCTTGGTAATAAATTTCTTCTCCATTAGCTTCCCAAGTTAATTTGTCTCCACTTTGATCAAATTTCTCATTACCTTTTACATTTTTGATGTTTTCAAGGTTTGATTTATCTTTGATTTTTTTAGCTTTATCACCATTTAATAAATGATCAGATACAATAGTCTTTTTTACATCACCTGATGCATTAGAAATGAGATAAACTGTTTCTTCTTTATCTACATTCTTTTCTGTTGCTGCTGAAGCTTGATTATCAACAAGGTCTTCAACTGTATCTTTCTTTTCTGTTGCTTCTTTATCTACTGTTTCAATGTTATTTTTTTCAGCATATACGTTATATACTGATGCCCCTGTAGCAAGCATAGTGATTGTTAGTACACCTGCTATTACTCGTACTGCAAATTTACTTTTGAATTTATTTTTTAATTCTTGTAATTTCATTTTCTTTCCTCCTATACGTTTATATGTTCACCTATTTTAACTTTTTTTTTAAATCCGCTACTTGTTGCACAAATTGCTCTATCAAATAACATAAACATTGATGGAAGCACTAAGATTACAACAAACATACTTACAATTGCACCTCTTGAAAGTAATGAGCAAAGAGAACTAATCATATCGATTTGTGAGTACATTCCTACACCAAATGTAGCTGCAAAGAATGTTAATGCACTTACAATAACTGATTGTGTTGAACTTTCAAGTGCTCCTGTAATAGCTTCTTTTTTGTTCATGCCGTTTACTCTATTTTTCTTGTACTTATTAGTCATTAAAATAGCATAATCTACCGTTGCACCCAATTGAATTGTTCCAATTACAATTGATGCAATGAATGGTAAAACAGTATGTGTATATGCTGGAATACCCATGTTAATGAATATTGCAAATTCAATTACCGCTACTAAAATACATGGTAATGTAATTGATTTAAATACACATATGATAATAAGGAAAATTGCTCCGATTGATACAATACTTACTCGTTTAAAATCGTCATTTGTAATTTCAATCAAGTCCTTTGTACAAGGAGCTTCACCTACTAACATTGCTGAACTATCGTATTTTTTAATAATTTTTTCAATTTTGTTACATTGAGCATTAACTTCATCTGATGCTGTTTTGTACTCTGATGTAACTATCATCATTTGATATCTTCCAGATTTCAATTCTTCTTTTGCTTCTTCTGGAATCATCTCATCTGGTACTGTTGGGCCTGCAAGTGAATCTAATGATACTGCAAGTTTTACACCTTTTACTTTTTGAATTTCATCAATCATTTGTCTACTTGTCTTAGGAGATAGAGAACTATCTGCTAAAATCATAGATGTTGCACCCATTGAATACTCTTCATTTAACTTATCGTTACCTTGTTTACTAAGTAAACTATCTGGCATAGTACCTGCTAAATCATAGTAAACTTCTGTATGTGTGTAACCCCATAAAGCTGGTACTAAGATTACAACTGATACAATTAAAATTGCTGCGAAATGTTTTACAACAAAATCTGCAATAACACCCATGTCTGGAAGTAAAACCCTATGTGTCGTTTTTTCAATAGCTTTATCAAATAATAAAATGAGCGATGGTAAAATTGTTACACAACCTAACACACCAAATACAACACCTTTTGCCATTACAATACCAAGGTCAAGTCCAAGTGTGAAACTCATGAAACATAATGCTACGAAACCTGCAACTGTTGTTACAGAACTTCCTACAACTGATGTTAAAGTATTTGAAATTGCATGAGACATTGCTCTATGCTTATCGCCTGGAAATCGTTCTTGATTTTCCTGGTATGAATGCCATAAGAAAATTGAGTAATCCATTGTAACCGCTAGCTGAAGTACTGCTGCAAGGGCTTGTGTAATATAAGAAATTTGTCCTTGTATAAAGTTCGTTCCCAAGTTGTAAATAACTGCCATACCAATACTAAACAAGAATAAAATCGGTATAATGAAGGAATCCATAGTCAATGATAAAACTATGAAACAAAGTATTGCAGAGATAATAACATATGCTGCTACTTCCTTTTCTGACAACTCTTTTGTATCTCTAAGTACTGCTGACATACCACTTACATAACAATTTTTCTTTAGTAAGTGTTGTATCTTCTCTGTTGCCTCCATAGTTGCATCATCACCCATGGACTTATTATATAAAACAACCATAAGTTGACTATCTTTTTCTGCATTATTAAAGAACTTATATACATCATCTGGTAAAACTTCTGCTGGAATACTAATATCAGCAACTGATCCGTACCAAAGTACTTTCTTTACACTGTCAACTTTTTTAACTTCATCTGCAGTCTTTTCTATATCTTTATCATCCATTCCATTAAGAACTACAAATGAAAATGCGCCTGTGCCAAATTTATCTAATAAGATATCTTGGCCTTTCATTGTGTCAATATTAGAAGGTAAATAGGATAAAATATCATAATTTACTCTAGTATTTAGATATCCTATACCTGCTGGTATCAACAATAGTAGTGATAAAATTAGAATTGGGATTCTAAGTTTTACAACTGCCTTTCCAAATTTAATCATTTTGCCACCTTCGCTTTCTTTAAACTTGAATTCTTTTTCGTTTCACTTTTGTTATGGGCTAGTTTCACGAAATATTTTTATAAGTCTATAATAAAAAAAAAGATTGAATAAGAGAATATTCAATCTTTTTTATGTGTTTAAGTTTTTATACAATTTTCTAAATCTGTATATCTTTTATTACATTTTCTTAACAATGTCGTCTAAAGAAAGCTTCAAGATATACTCATATACTTCTGATAGTTCTTTTGGTGTTATAGACATTCCACCTTTAACCCATTCAATTGCCACAAAGCAAATAGACTGTGAATAATATGCTGAAATATGTTCCGGTGTAAGCCATCTATGTTTTAATTCTAGGGACTTGTCTGCAAATTCTACTATAATCTCATATAATAATTCTTGGGCACATTTTCTGGCAATATCCATAAAAGAAATGCTTCCTTCTAACTTAACTGCATTGGTATAAAAGATTTTATCTTTTTCCATGTTTGTAAGTAGAATTTCCATTCCTTCTCTTACCATTCCATTTTCTATAAGTGGTCTCATAGGTTCTATAAGTTCTGTTTTAATAATCCATTCAATTAATTCATATTTATCTTGAAAATGATTATAAAATGTTGGCCTAATAACTCCTGCCTTATCAGTTATTTCTTTAATTGTAATTTTCTCAATTGGCCTTTTTTCTACTAGCTGCTTGAGACTTTCTGCTAAGACAATGTCTATAGCATTATTTTTACGCTGTCCTGTCATTTGTTTTAAACCTCGTCCTACCCCTTTTTTTATTCATCAAATTCCATAATAACGTAATACCCTTTTTCCGTTTCTTTGATATCCACTACAGTACCTTCTCTTGATTTAAGTCTCTCACTAACTTCATAGTTTCCAGACATAGCAATAGCATGTTCTATAGTGTAATAATATGATGTTGGCAATTTTCCTTCTGTAATTTTCAAATGTGCACCTACTTCTGTAAGACCTGGGCGCTCCATTTTAAATTCCATTTTACGCATCAAATTCCTTCTTTCTGCATATTTAATAATTTCATTCCCCTCAAAATTCCATTATTAATTTAAATCTTACTTGCATAACTCTCAGACGAAGATTAATCCCTACCTATACTTTACCTAAAGGCGGGAACCTCTCCTCTAAGACATACTAATTTCTAAATTTTCCGTCAATAACATCTGAATTATATTCTTCATAAAATTTAGTTGCTTTTTTTCTCATGTTTCTATCGTAAATCAATCTAGTGATTCCTTTATATATAATTGATATTCCTACGATTCTAATTGCTAGCTTTGCAACAAACCACGAAAAAATTATACAGCCTAGTCCCACTATAATTGTCGAACAAGCCAGCAAATAACTTAATCCTACTCTATAACCTAAACTTCTTGCTCGTGATGCATTAGACAACTCGTCTATACCTGCAAATAGTACATAAATTCCAAACATTGTTGGTACAAAATCTATAAACATTGCAGGATTTGCTATTAATAAAATTCCAAATATCAATGGTATAATTCCAAAAATTGAAATAGCTCCTGCCGTAGCCTGATTCAAAAAATAATTTCCCATTAATGTACATCCAGCAAAAATCAATAAAGCTCCTATAGCCACACTTAATACTGTCATACTTCCAATTGGGAAAAATAGAAGCACTGCTCCAAATAAGCATGATATTATAGCCATTATAATTGCATTAGTATAAATGCTATATATTCTTCTAAAAAAATTATACATAACCGTCACCTCTATGCTTTCATTGTTTTATTTGTTTTTACTTATCCATAATAATTATAACATTCTAAATATTTCACTTCAAGAAAGTTTTATTTACATCATTCTATATTGATTTGGTGTCATATGATAATTTTTTACAAATAGGGCTCCAAAATAGCTTGCACTTCTAAATCCACATCTTAAAGCAATTTCTTTTATGGGGACAGATGGTTCCTGAACTAATAAAATACTTGCATGTAGCAATCTAACTGTATTTATATATTTAACAATTGTCATTTCTGTATTTTTTTTAAAGATACTGCATAAATGCTCTGGTGTTCTTGATACTTTTTCGGCGAGGAACTCAACAGAAATATCCTCCATGTAGTGGGTCTCAATATAATTAATAACATCGTTAATTATTGCATTTTTATTAGCTGCTGCCATTATAGTTGCTTGACCTAACTCAAAATACAAATCTGTAAGAAAACAATATAATTCTTGGGACAATAACATGTTTTTTCGTTGGTCTTCTAATTTATCAATTTTTATAAAATTATTAATGTGCTTGTTAATGTATTTATTTTTCTTTAAAAAATATGCTCCTGAATGATCTATTTTCAAAGATTTAAATATCTGTGGCACTATTGAGCCATTAAATCCTACAATATCTAAAACCCATTTTTCAGATAAACTACGATATTCATGAGGAACCCCTTTTAAAATCACAAAGCATTGATTTTTATTTATTAAATATTTTTTATTTTCAACTATCAGTTCACCTTTTCCTTCTTTGCATATGAAGATCTGATGCATTGTAATTCCTCTAATTCTATATACTGGTTCTTGTATATGATTTTTTCCTAACAGTGTCAGCATTAACGGATATTTATCATATTCATTTTTTTTATAATTAAATGATATAAACATTTCTTCACCTTAATTTTCTTATATTTATATTACAATATTAATATTGCGTTTTACGATCTGTCAACCTAAACTTATAGTTAGAAAAAACATTTAGGGGGCTTTAAAATGAAATTAACAAAAGAACAAATTAATTTTGTAAATAATTTATTAAATAAAATGACACTTGAAGAAAAAATAGGACAATTAACTCAAGATTCACCTTCTATAGTTGGAGGATTTGATATTTCCTTTGATGAACTAGTTGAAATGCTTACAGATGGTCGAATTTCTCAAACTGAATTCAATAAAAAAATAACTAATGTAAAAAGGGACTACCACGAAGATGATATTAGAAATGGTTTTGTGGGTGCTGTAATGGGTAATGATCCTAAAAAAGCAAACGAATTACAAAAAATAGCCGTTGAGGAAACTCGATTAGGTATTCCACTTTTAATAGGCTTTGA
This sequence comes from Lachnospiraceae bacterium C7, assembly GCA_900113385.1. Classification (GTDB taxonomy): domain Bacteria; phylum Bacillota; class Clostridia; order Lachnospirales; family Lachnospiraceae; genus Roseburia. The sequence continues at coordinate 9,102 of FOPE01000016.1, read as the reverse complement.
TGTTATACATGGTTTACGTACTGTTTACCCTATTGCCATTGCTGAGGCTGGAAGTTTTGATGATGAACTTATGCAAAAAACTGCATCTATTGCAGCTAAAGAATCTAGAGCTTATGGAATAAACTGGAATTTTGCACCAATGATTGACGTTGCAAGAGATTCTAGATGGGGAAGAGTTTCAGAAGGCCCTGGAGAAGATCCATATCTTAGTAGTCGTTTTGCTACTGCTAAAATTAAGGGATTACAAGGTGATCAATCCTCATCAAACAATTATGTAGCTGCATGTACAAAACATTTTGTAGGATATTCCGCTTGCGAAGGTGGTAGAGATTATAACACTACGACCATGTCCACAAACACATTGTTTAACGTATACTTGCCACCTTTTAAAGCTGCAATGAATGCTGGTGCTTGTTCTGCTATGGCTGCCTTTAATGATTTAAATGGTATTCCTTGCACAGTAAACTCATATACTTTAAGAAATATTTTAAAGGATGAATTTGGTCTTAATGGTTTTGTCGTAAGTGATGCTAATGCTATTAAAGAATGTGTTAATCATGGCATCGCCGAAAATGATATTGTTGCTGGAGAAATGGCAATTAATGCTGGACTTGACATGGATATGGGCACTCGCATCTATCTAAATCACCTTGCTTCTTCAATAAAAAATGGAACTGTGTCTATGGATGTGCTAGATGATGCTGTAAAGAGAGTATTAAGCGTAAAAGTTTGGCTTGGCTTATTTGAAAATCCGTATATTGATGAAAAAATAATTGAGCAATATGATTGTGCTATTCCAAAAGAACACATTAACATTTGTAAAGAATCTGCTGAGAAATCTCTTGTTCTTTTAAAAAATGAAGAAAACATTCTACCTTTAGACAAAAACAAGAAATTTACTTTAGTTGGATCCCTTGCTGATTCACCTGATGAAGTAACTGGCTCATGGGCTCTAGGTTTTAAATCTAAAGATTGTGTCTCTATTAAAAAGGGCCTTGAGAATTCTAATGCCAATTTTGATTACTACCCAATATGTGGTCCTAATACTTCTATAAATTCGTCAGAACTAGATTCTGCAATTAATTCAGATTCAGATATTATCGTAGCTGTCGTTGGTGAATTAAAAAGTATGAGTGGTGAAGCCTCTTCTAAAGCCAATTTAATACTTCCTGGTCAACAACGTGAGATGCTTGCATCTCTACTAAGAGCTAATAAAAAAGTTATTGCTATTTTAATGAATGGTAGACCTTTAGCACTTGGCTGGGAAAAAGAAAACCTTAAGGCTATAATTGAGGGTTGGCATCTAGGTATACAAATGGGCAATGCAATTTCATCTGCTTTGTTTGGCGATATTAACCCATCAGGAAAGCTTTCATGTACTTTTCCATCAGTAAATGGTCAAGAGCCTTTATATTATAACCACACTAGCACTGGTAGACCTGCTTCTAATAGTAAATTCACTTCCAAATATGTTGACACACCTTTAGAACCTTGTTTCCCATTTGGTTATGGTCTATCTTACACTACTTTTAAATATGATTCCCTTACACTTAAAGAGACGCCATCTTCTGTAAACGTTACATTTAACCTTAGTAATACCGGTAAAAGACCTGGTACTGAAACTGTCCAACTATATATACAAGATGTAACAGCCTCTATAGTTCGTCCTATAAAAGAACTTAAAGGTTATAAAAAAGTTTCTCTTCAACCTGGCGAATCACAAACTGTCACATTGACCCTAGATAAATCTGAAATGGGCTTTTACAATAATATGGGACAATATGTTTTAGAAAATGGATTGTTCAAAATTTATGTTGGTGGAAATTCTAAAGATACTTTAGTTTCAAAAATAAATATAAATTTTTAACATTATAGGCTAGCATATCACCTCTGATTTGTCATTTTCTTGCTATTTTGCTATAATCCAAATTGGCTACATTAATTTAGGCCATTAACCGGATTTATAATAGGAGGACAAAATCATGGCAAAAAAAGAAGCAAAAACCAATGCTGTACGCATTCTAGATCGTAATAAAATTAATTACGAATTAATAAACTATGAATGTGATGAATTTATTGATGGAATTCATACTGCTGAAGCAACTGGTGCTCCTATCGAGCAATCATATAAAACTTTAGTAATGAAGGGAAAAAGCAGAACACATTACGTATTTGTTATCCCTATTGCAGAAGAAGTAGATTTAAAGGCTGCTGCCCGTTCTGTAAAAGAAAAGTCAGTTGAAATGATTCATGTAAAAGATTTAACTGCATTAACTGGATATGTTCGTGGCGGTTGTTCACCACTTGGTATGAAAAAACAGTTTCAAACTGTAATTGATTCAACTGCCGAAAATTTTGATCAAATCTATATTAGTGGTGGTCGAATTGGAACATCTATTAAATTAAATCCTATGGATCTTACAAAAGTTATTAATTCTACTTTTGCTGACATTATTGCAAAACACTAAGAAAAAAAATCTAGCAGATTGACTTTTAAGTCTCTCTACTAGATTTTTTATTTGCTACTCTTCTTTTAAGGAATCCCACTTAGATTTATCAACAACCGTATACTCGTCTATACCATCTCTGTGGCTAACAAACTCTGTTGTTCCGTCTTTTTTCTTCAAAAAGCCTACCCACATATGATCATATAAACCAGTCTCATCTAGCATAGCCTCTGTTGCTAATAATTTTTTTGGTCCCTTATCTGTATAAACCTCAAGTTTTGCAAAGACGATTTCGCCCTCTGGTCGACCTTCACATCCAAAATCTGGCTCTTCTACAAAATTAATATATGCCACTGGAGTTATATGTCCTGCTGATATATCTATTCCAACTTGAAATAAATATACTAACCCTAACAAATCAAAAGTTCCATCATCTAAATATGCGCGCATAAAAATTCCTCCTACGCTTCTACTTCTTCCTTCATAACAAGGTCCACAATTGTCTGAAGTTCTGCTCCTTCTACAGGTGCTGTACCATGATCAACATGGGAAATCTCTTCGACAACTTCACCTAAAAGTCTTTCATCTGAGTTTTCAGTTTTTTCGATAGTAAAATATCTACCTTCTTCTTTTTCTTTATCCCAAACTAAATAGACTCTATAGCATGAAGGTACCTCCATGTATCTTTCTGGAAAATCTACTCTTAAGATTCTTAGATTTTCATTTAAGTTCATTGTCATTACTGAAAATTCTTCTTCAAGATATGGATATAATCTTTTTTCTTGATAAAAATCTTCATATAATTGATCCATATACTCTTCTTTACCATCAGAAATTTCATCCATTAATTTCTCACCTTCATCAAATAATTTCTTTGGTAAAAGAGTAAACTCTACTTGTTTTCTAGTTAAAACGTGATATTGTTCTTCTGTAAGCTGTACGCCTTTAATATCACCTTCACGTTTTGCTTTTTCAACTCTCATGATCTTTTCTAGTAATTGTTTTTTGAAAATTAAGTTACCTGAAAAAGCATTAATTACAATTCCAGTAACATTTAATTCTGGATTAGTAGCCATATCGGCAACTGCAATAAATGGCATGTTGATAATAATAGGGCTCTTAGGCTCCTCTGGAATCTGCTCTTTTGATGTATAAATTGGCATGTACAACTCGCCATTTTTGTTTTGAATAAAGCAAGGAACTGGCTGCTCATCATCATTCATTAATGCTGGCACAAGCACTCTACTGATTGCAATATGATTAACTAATCTTGTAAGATGTGGTGCATCTTTGTGCTCATTATAATCATCTAATAATTCTTCTAATTCTTTGTTCTTTACATCTATTGTCATCTCGATGTCTACTTGTTCGTTTGTTTCTTTGTTATTATTTTCCATTTCAGTGACCCTTTCTTCCTTTACCTATATATTAAGGTTCTCCATAATTCTAAACCTTTATCTTCAAAATAAATGTCTTATCTTAAGTCATAGCCTCTATTAATTAAGCTAATAAAACCCTTGCTACTATTTTATCATATATCTGCTATTTTGTAACTAAATATTATAGTTCAAGCCACATATCTTACACAAAAAAGGAATATCCCTTTTCAAGAATATTCCCTGTGTCTTGCATAACTAATTATCTCTACGCCTCATCTATTGTGTTTTGTATCATTTCATCTAATAAATGTCCTATTTTTCCATATTGTTTAACTCTTTCTTTAAGGCGAGATGAAATTTTTTTCTTTTTTTTGTATATAATTCTTTGATCCACCGATGCCCATGCATCCATAATAATTGTTCTAATTTGAACTTCTACTCTCATGGTACGGATACCTTTTTCGTCTTTGATTGGGACTTCTAAAATAATATGATAGCTTTGATATCCATTATTTTTTGGATGCTTAATATAATCTTTTGTTTTTAATACTTTAAATCTTCCATCTGTTTTAATTTTATTTACAAGCCAATATATCTCTTTTAGGCAAAAACAAATCACACGAACCCCTGAAATATCGTTTAACTTTTCAACTGCTACGTCAAAATCAAATGGGTATCCTTTTCTTTCTAATTTGCCACAAATACTCTCTGGAGTCTTCATTCTATTCTCAAGATGGCGAATAAATCCATTTCCATTTTTTTGCTTATACATCTCATCCATCTCTGTAATATAATTCATCACTTCACATCTTGCACGCTCGTGAAGTTGCTGAAATTCTTTCTCGCTCCATCTATATAAAATTTCTTCTTTTCTCTTATCATCTGAATAAATATCTATTCTTGTTCTAAATAAAACTGATGCATTATTTATTGTCTTTTCCATGATATATCTCCCCCAAATCACGCGATTTCTCGCAAAAATCTTTTTCCTAAATTAACCTTCTAGCATTTAAAACCGTTTTTCTTTAGCATTCAAAAATATGTTAAAGGAAAAAATTAATTTGTTCTATCATGGTTATGTAAAATTTAGTAAAATTTACGTAGACTGACTCGACTGCAACCTACATAACTTAATTCATATAACCTACTTAATTTAATCTACATAATTGAAGTCTCATTCGAAAGCGCATAAACATCATCAAATTCATGATTTTTATACATCTTGACAAATTCAGTGTCCCTATAAATCCAAGGTTGATTTAAAAATTTTTTATTACCTTCTATAATTTCTTCCGGCAATGCCCAACTTAAATGATAACCTTTTCTTATCTCACTTTCTGTCATATGCGTTTCTACTCTGTCATTTGTAATGTCACAGAAATAAAAATATGAATGGCATACATATTTTATATTTTTCTTGTACAAATCTTCTCTTTTTTCTTCAATTTCCCCGATTTCTACGATAGAATTAGCCTTAACTACAAGTCCAGCTTCTTCTTTAACCTCTCTAATAATAGCAGTCTTATAATCTTCCCCGGCTTCTATTCCTCCACCTAGAATTTTATAATCCCCATCACTGCCTAATTGGGTTGCTAATTTGCCGTCTTTTACAATGACAGCTCGAACTGAAAACTTTTCATATACAGGCATTTTATCTGTATAATTCTTTTTGTCTAGAACTAACAATTTTTTCATAGTTTTCCTCTTCTCTTCCTCTATTTAAGGAAAATGCTCGGTTAACATATAGCTTCTCTATTAAATTACCCTAGAAAATATTACCATCCTCCTCACTAGTTGCTGCATCAAATCTGATCTACATTATACTTTAACCCTTCTCCAAATTTGTGCACTTCATTGCTTTTTTTTAGTATAAGTTTAATTTTACTATAACATTTTACCAATTTCAAGTGGTCTTATTTTACAATCGTTTCATTTTTTTAGTTTTTAGAAACATTGCCTTAATACTGTCTTCATAGTTTATCGGCATTTTTTTTAGAAACTTTACTATTTATTTATATTTTTTCTTCTATTGACTCATTTGTTGCTAATTCAAGTCCCTAACAAAACTAAATTGCTAGTAAAATTGACAACAAAAATTGATAAAGAATATTAATACCAAAAATTAATAATAAAAATCTACAATAAAAAGCGATAATAAAAAGCGATAATAAAAAGTCGCCCCTACGTTATGTAAGAGCGACTTTGCTGTCATCATTCACCATACTGCTGATTCTGCTTGTCTTGGGTATTTTGCTTTTGCTGAATGTTTTTGTTATTCTTATTTGACTTATTAAATTTGTTGCTTAGGCTTTGATCTTCAGTAGTTGTATTGTTAGCTGATTTACCTGAAAAAATCGATTGTGAATCTTTTCCGTTGCCTCCGCTTGCTGGAAGTTCATTGCCCTCTATAAATTTTATACTTTTGTCGATTTTAGTGTTATCTTCTGATGTAATATTACTAGTATCTTTTTGTTGTGCATTAGTAGAATTTTTATCAGCAAACTCTTTGTTCATAGAACTACTATCGTCATCCGTAGCCTTTTCGCTACCTTTAGTAGAACTATCCTTTTCTAAGTTTTTGTCATCAACCTTAGCCTTTTCTTTGTCTAGTTTATTTTTACTATTTTTACTATCCTCAGCTAAAATTGTCTCTCCTTCTGATGTATCCTCTTTAATACACCCTGAAGATGAAAGTAGATTAAATACTGAATCATTAGCACAATTTTCAACCATTTCTTCTGAAATATCTTCATCATCGTTATCAACATAATCCTTGTCGCCTTTGTAGATTTTCTCCATCATTACATAACGGCCTGTTGATAATCCTAATTTTTTTGCTTTAGTGTGCTCTTTTGTTGTAGCTTCAGTTACATACAAATTAATGGATGTATCTTTTCTTTCATCTATTGCCTCTTGTACCTGTTTTTCAATTTGTTTTTGATTTTTAATATTGTCACTAGATACATTTACCAATATGTAATTTTTACTTTTTCTAAGATATCTGTTGTCATACAATATATTAGTCGTGCTAACCACTGCCGATGATAAACTACAATGAGATCTGCTCTTTTCATTGTATTCTTTAACAATGCTCTCTCCATCACTGTTTAGCGCATTAACCTCTATAACATTACCTTGTCGGTTTAACACATACTCTACTGATGGATTAACGTCCATAGAAACATATGCCACAGGACTTACACAATAGTATCTGTAACTACCTGTTGCAAAAATAACCATAAAAAACATAGCAACGCTTAACATAATACCTTTAAGGTAACTGTTTGCGCTGGCTTTTTTATTTTCATCATCAAGTTCTATCGACTCACCTATATCGCCTTGACTATTAACCGTAAGAACCTCGCCATCCTCACGCAGTACGACAACTCCATCGTCTTCTTTGTCTAAAATCAATGCTTTCATATTTTAACTCTCTATTTCCTAAATTAAAAACATAAAATGTCCCATAGAAAAATAATTCTTATACCTTTCTTATGAGACATTTGCATATATTTTATACATAATTTAGCAAATTGTCAAATTTACCTCTAGACTTTTGAATATTTTCCCAAAAACTCTTTAGTTCTCTGGTTCGTAGAGCTGAAGAGTTTTTCTGGTGTCGTTTCTTCTACTATAATTCCTTTATCCATAAATATTATTCTATTGGAAACGTCTCTTGCGAAATCCATTTCGTGAGTAACAATAACCATAGTCATTTTTTCTTTTGCAAGCTCTTTAATTACTTTTAATATTTCTATTGTGAGTTCAGGATCTAATGCTGATGTAGGTTCATCAAAAAAGAGTATCTTAGGATTAAGTACTAAGGCTCTTGCTATGGAAACTCTTTGTTGTTGTCCACCTGATAATTCACATGGATATGCATTTTCTTTATCTGCTAATCCCATTTTTGATAATAATTCTCGTGCTTCTGCAATAACTTCATTTTTATTGCGTTTTTGAACACGAATTGGCGCATCTATTATATTTTTAAGTACGCTAAAATGAGGAAAAAGATTAAAATTTTGAAAAACAAGGCCAAAACAGCCCATTGCTTCTTTTTTAGCTTCTTTTGAAACAAATTGTGCTTTTCCTTCTTTTGTTTCAATAACAGTTTTTTCCATGTAATCTAATTGACCTTTATCTAGCTGTTCTAAAAATGTGGCACATCTTAAAAGTGTTGATTTTCCAGAACCTGAAGGTCCAATAATTGACAAAACATCACCTTCATTAACCGAAAAGCTTATATCTTTTAAAACTTCTACATTTTCAAAGCTTTTTTTGGCATTTTTAATTTCTAAAATTTTCATATCAAGAATCTTCCTTTTGCTTTTCTATTTATCGAATCTTTGCTTTTACTGATAATAATTTACTTTTTCTTCTAAAAGTTCCATAATTGTTGCTACAGCGAAATTAAATATGTAATAGAATACTGCTGCAACAACAAAAGGTAACATGCTTTTTTCTGCTGCTGCAAGGGCTTTTGCTCCTGTAAACATTTCTGCATATGCAATTGAAAAAGCAAGTGAAGTATCCTTTACTAGAGTAATTACCTCATTTGTTATTGCTGGCAAAATCTTTTTTACAACCTGTGGCAAAATAATCACAAAAAATGTTTGAACTTTACTATATCCAAGTAATGTTGCTGCCTCGTACTGTCCTTTTGGCATTGATGCTATTCCACTACGGTAAATTTCTGCAAAATATGCTGCGTAATTAATAGAAAAAGCTATTACAACAGCTATTCCTCTATAGCAAGGCGCTATGTTAAGCCCTAATAAATAATATGGTCCAAAATACACTACTAAAAGTTGCAACATTAGTGGCGTACCGCGCATAATCGAAATGTATATCTTTACAATACTTCTAATTACTGCATTTTTTGACATTCTTCCTACACATATCAAAAGACCTAATGGCAAAGAAAAAATCAATGTCAATGCAAAAATCATTATTGTAGTTGTCATTCCATCTGTTAATTGTAAAATAATATTTGTTAAACTCATAATTTATGTAATGAAATCATTACGTCCTCGTATTATATAGTAGTAGTTTTTAGAGACCCTCTCCAAGGTCTTTATAACTATTAAGTCATAGTCTTTTCTTTACCTTTTCTATAGGTTCGACTATGATATTTAGGATGCTGTGGATCGGTTATTATTTCCTACCACTTGATGGTTTAAGAAAGGCTCCAACCACAGTCTCTTTGTTCATTTGTTAATCAGTTAGATACCGCATGACGGTTTATTTAGAACGAGGTTACAATCGCAAAGAGCACC
>FOPE01000002.1 GCA_900113385.1 Lachnospiraceae bacterium C7 | reverse complement strand
CTGCAGATGGAGTATCAGCCTTAACTTCCTGCGTAAACTCTTCACTATATGGCACACTTGGCGCTAGACTGCTTCCTACCACTGCTGCTGTTAACAACCCTATCAACAATTTTTTCTTCATTCCTCTTATCATCTTTTATTTTCCTCCTTATTTTTCACTTGGGCTTTTTTACGCTTTTTGATTTTTGGATCCTACTTTTACCCTTCTCCAAAACAAAAAACGTCCAAATATAAAGACAATCCTTTGGCTGATTATCTTCATGTTTGGGCGTTCTGGTACGCGTTGCTGCCACACCCAAGATGAATAAACGGTAATCTTAAATAACCTAGTGTCTTATTTCTTGTACTTTCTTTTTCGAACTAAATATTTTAAAACTTTATACCTTTTTAAAACTTTTTTTGTTTTTCTGATATAACTTTTATAAAACTTTAATGGAATCTACTTATACTTCTTTAAAACTATTATTTAAGTCTCTTCTCTTGGATGTCCTATATAAAGTGATTGTTGCTGTTGGATAATTGTATGTCATCACTAGCAACTCGTGCTTATTTGTCTGTCAACAAGATGTTTTTCTTTTACTTGTTCTAATGCTTATTATAGTCATTTCGAATTTTCTGTCAACTAATTTTGAAAATTTTTTTAATTTTTTTTTTAATTAGTTTTCCAAAATGTAAACAAAGCATTGATTTATAAAGGATTTGTTCATCTTTTATTTGCAAAATTTTTATTTTGCTTACCAGATACGGCAAATTCCTTTCATTTTTGTTTACACAGACTATATCGTACCGCATATCTAAAAACTTTATAAATTTTTTATATTTTTTTGAATAATTTTCTTGTATCTCTTACTTTATTTTTTAGCTATATTTTATACTTTGTTTTATCTCCTATCTTTCTAACAAAAAAAATCTAGCTAGAAGCTTCGATCAATATCTTGATCTTCGCTTCTAGCTAGAGCTAAATGTGACTTTATATGTTTTAATTGTCCAGCTTAATGCTTAGCTGGTGTTTTAATGTTTTAAATGTTTCGATATTTGGAATTTTCGAATTTAACCTCAATCATCGTGATTATAATTCTACGCCATTTTCTTTGAGAAGTTCTCTCGCTGTATCTACTGAGTCTACTCCTGTTGCATTTTTTACTGGAGCAAATTCTTTACGGCGATCTACTTCAAATGATAAGCAGTTATCCATCATGTATACCATGTCTAGGATAAGCAACTCAAACTTATAAGCATTTGGCTCTGTTGGGCGTACAACTTCGCCTTGCTCTGTCATGTATGGAACTTTCTTCTTAACTACGTGAACTGGCAATTTTTCATCTACTATTTTCCAAAGCTTATCTACTTTGAATAAATAGTTTAAGATAACGCCGAATCCGTATAAGAGTGTTCCTTTTTCATCTCTTGCGTTAGCCATCTCTTCTGTGAGTTCGTAATATTCTACGATTGATGGTTTGCCATCTTCTAGGCATAATGCTCCTACTTTTTCGTTAGGATTTGCTTTACGTACTACTTTTGATCCACATTCGTTACCTGATGCGATTGTTGCACCGATGAATACTGGATCTGCTATTCTCTGAAGTACGTTATCTACTGCAAATACATTTAACCACTGGATGTTTCTCTTAGTAAGGTCTTTATCTAGACCTGCTCTTACCATTGATGAGAACCAACCACCGTTTCCGTTAGGAGACATTGCAAGAGAATCATTTGATTCAAGTAATACATTTCCGTCAAAATCAATAGAAGGTACCATATCCTGTACAAAATACTGGATATATTCTGGGTTATATCCGAAGTAGTCATGCTCTTTGAAGAATGCTCTTGTGTCTGCATCATTCTTCTGGCTTGTCATGATGTATAATGGAACAAATGCTCCTGCTTCGTCTGTTACGTCTAATAAATTTCTAATTAACTGCTGGAAGATGAATAACTGGTTATCTACACCGATGTTAAACATTCCTTTTGCTTTTTTGAAACCGAGACGTGTTCCCTGTCCTCCTGCTAAAAGGATTGCGCCAACTTCTCCTTTTCTGATTGCGTCTAAGCCAATCTTTTTAAATTTCTCTTTATTCTGCTCGATTTCGGAAATCTCCATTGCACCTAATGGTGAAAATTTTCCTCTTTGCTGTCCCTTTCCGTTGATAAGATCTAAGTATGACCAGTCCATACTTGATAACTGTTCATCTAACTTCTGTGGAACTTTCTCTGCTCCAAGGTGGTCTATATAATTTTTTAAGTATTTCTGATTAGTATTTTCTATTCTGTCTAATATTTCCTTTGTCATTTTCTTTCTCTCTTTCCTCAATTCATTGCATTATAGAGAATATCAAAAAAACAAGTTATCACACAGAGATAACCTTTTGGTTATCGCTACCAGTATCTATGCGGCAATCTATTTGTCCAATACTCCCAAATGTCAAGACGTCTCTCTACATATATTCTTAGGTGACACAATCTATGGAATGTCTCGACATGCAAATTCGCATTTTGATAATAGAATACTCTTGCCATTAGTATTGCTATTTTTGTCATTGCCACTGTTTATACCCTTGTGGCAACCTTTTTTCTGCACTTTTGCTACCACAGTACAGTTACACCATCTAGAACCTTACCAATTTTCCTAGGGGCTTTGCTGTACATTTAGGCAATGACTTCCATTAAAAAAGGTGCCAATTTGTAAGGGCACCCTTCATTTATGAAAATTTAATACGATTTTACGTTAAGAATTATATCACTTTTTTTTTATAATTTCTACATAATTATTAACGAAATTTTCCTAATTTATTTGTATGACATTATCTTATTTGCTATCTTTATTTGTCAAAGTTTTCATTTGGCATGATTTTTGACAGATTTGGCAATTATTCTGAAGTAGTTCTTACGGTTTTGGTTGTTTTTACTAGTCCTACTATAGGACTAGCAAAACACCAAATTTTTATGAGAATTTATCTACGTAATATTGAGAGTACTTACTTAATTCATCATCAAAATTATCAAAGCCCATTTCTTCTGCCAGTGTCTTTTTATCTGAGAATAAGTTAGTTCCTAGACCTAGTCTATCTCCTTTTACTTCAAATCCCATGGCTGCTAATGTAGATGGGAACATGTCCATGATTGTTCCTACTCTCTTCTTCTCGCCGAGTTTTGGCTCTAGGCCTGAGTTGATGAAGCAGTTATATACTGTTCTTACTTCGGCTGGTGCTCCTTTGATAAGCTTCTTATCCATTCTAGGATGATCTCCTTGTATAACAATTACTGTATCATCGTAGAAGTCTTGCTCTTTGCACCATTCTATAAAGTCTGCTAATTGATTGTCCATACACTCTACTATGTCGCCTGCTCCGCCGTATTTGTCGCCACAGAGTCTACATCTGTGTCCTACTGGAAAGTGTGTGTCTACTGTAAGCATTGTAAAGTTAAATGGTTGATCTTTTTTGCTGATTCTTCCTAATTCGTCTTTGGCATATTGATATAATTTCTCGTCTTCGAATCCCCAACCTTCCATATAATCTTGTGGAATCAATCCTTTTTTTCTAGCTGTAAAAAGATCGAAAATATGATAATTTCCGTGCTGTTTGAAGTATTTTCCTCTTCCTGCGAATCTAGCATCTGAACCGCACATAAATTCTTGATAGTATCCTTTTTTCTCAAGGACTTCTCCTAGTGTAGTAACTCCGCTGGCGATTTTCTTTCTATCGTTCATGGAGTTTTCTACTCCACCTGGGAATTTAAATGGAATTCCTGTTGTACTTGCAAACATAGAACCAAATGTCCAATCTGTTCCTTCTGTATTACGGATTCCTCTCATTTTGTTAGTTGTAGAGAAGCTGACATTTTCTTTTGCTAACTCTGTTGTTCTTGGGATTAGGTCAATATCTTCTTTCTGCCATCCGTCTTCGCTTTTCTTGCCATAACTTGTTTCGTAGCTTTCTACGTAAATATAAATGAGGTTCTTTGTTTTCTGACCGCTTGTAGTATTTACTTCATCTTCTGATGTTGCTACTTCTACTTTGTCATTTGGCTTGATTTTTACTTTGTTGGGATCGATATACTTTTCTTGAAATATCTTTGTACTTTGGAACCTCTGCTTTGCATATTTTGTGATTCCGATATCCTTGTCTGCATATACATAAGCATTTCCTAAATATGTAAATGTCGCTACAACTAATGCTAGTCTATATACATACTTTAGATTTATGCTGTGTTCTTTTTTAAATAATTTGATTTTTTTTCTAATATCCTTTTTTCTAATTAATAACTCAATTACTATTAATATCAAAATTATTACTACTGCTCTTACTATTCCTGGAATCGCGGAGTTAATAACATCTGATGTAATTGATTCATTAGTTCCTTTTAATGGTGATCTTAGGGTAAATAACGCAGCAGCGATACTTACCTTGATATTCTTCTTGTACCATTTACATAGTGGGAATGCAATTGAACTTACTGCTATTAGTGCAGCCAACACTAAATACAATACAAAAAGCCCTATGCATTTTAGTTTGTTTTTCTTCATAGCCTTTCCTCGATTTCATAATTTTCTGTAAAAATCCGTTTTTACAAAATTGCTTTACTATATAATAATACCATAATTTTACAATTTTTTTACATCTTTTTACATCTTTTTTATATTTTTTTAATTTTTTCAAGAAAAGTTTCCGATTAAACTAGTTTTTTAGGGAAGGGTTGGTTGCACAGATATATTTGAACTAACTGTGTGTGATTGCACAGATATGCTTGAACTTGCTGATGTAACGTCTATATTAGATGCTGATGCCATTATTGCTACTAATGCTAATACTGATAGAAAACACTTGATTAACTGAGAAATTGTTACTGTATTTTTATTAATTTTCATTAAAACCTCCTTGATTAGCGCTTTTAATCTATGGGATGCGCTTCCCTTTTTTTTTCTAAAAAAGTGCACAAAAAAACTGCACACCTATAATAGGGTAACAGTTTTTTTCTTAAATGCAAGTAATTTATTTTTTGAATATAAACAATTTACTAATGACGTAGTTTAATATTATTACTACGATTTGTGCTATGATTTTTATTAGGATGCTATTAAATCCACATAGGTTAATAAACACGCCTAAAATCACTTCTTCTACTACTAATGTTATCACTCTTCCTGAGTAGAATGATATCATCTGTTTGATGAATTCCATAGCTGTTTTAGTTGGCGCTGCAAATACCCATACTCTATTTGTTAAGAAGGCAAACATCACTGTTATTACCCATGATAATACGTTAGCGATTAAGGCGTTAAAGCCGCATGTCACGTTAAATACAGCATAGGTTGCTACGCTTACGATAAAACTTAGTCCTCCAAAGAATAGATAAAGTAACATTTCTTTATTTTTCTTATAGAAGGGATTGAATATATTGAGCACTGGCAATGACATTATCTTATCGAATATGTCTTCTTGGGCCATGCTGTTATTGTTTTGTCCAATATCCATACATACATTTCCTTTCACGTTATCTGCTTCACACTGTTTACCACACGTTATTTTTTCACGTTACGTGCTTTACATTACTACTTTTGATTATAGTGCTTCATCTAAGCCTTCTAAGGCGAAGTCTGGTCTAGCCATTGATAAATTGACGTTATAAAATGGATCTCCTTCTAATAGGATTCCTTTCCATTTTGTGCGCATATAATCGATTTCTCCTGCGAATCTAAGTTTTTTCTCTGGAGTATCTTCTTTTCCTCGACTCTTTGATTCGTAGTGTAGTGCTGTTACATTTGGATCATATACGTTCCAATATCCTGCCTTGGCAACTTTCAAGCAGAAGTCTACGTCGTTAAAGGCTACCTGTAGTCTTTCTTCTAGTCCACCGACTTGCTGGAATATTTTCTTAGATACCATAAACATAGCAGCTGTTATTGCGCTATAGTTCTGCTGAGTAAATACTCTATTGTGATATCCACCTACTTTTCCATCTAGGCCTGGATACAAGTTCTGAGCTACTCCACCTAATCCTACTACTATTCCTGCATGTTGAACGGTTTTATCTGGATAATATAAATGAGCTCCTACGATTCCGATTCCTGGTCTCATACAGTTACCAAGCATTCTTTCCATCCAATCTGGTGAAGTAATCTCGATATCGTTATTGAGCAATACATAATAATCTCCTTTGGCATGTGATGCTCCGAAATTGTTGATTGCTGAATAATTAAATATACTCTTCCAGACTACTACTTTTATGCCTTTTTTCTTAACTTCTTCGTAGTATGCAAATGTTTCTTCTTCTGTACTATTATTTTCTATAATAATTACTTCATAATTATCATATGTTGATTTCTCGATAGATTCGATACATCTTGCTAATGTTTCTACTTGATCTTTGTTTGGAATCAAAATAGATACTAGTGGATGCTCTTTTAACTTATATTTCAAGTCAAAGACTTTGTACTGCTTATTTATTTGCACATCTGCTGGTTGTTCTACTCTATTTAACTGTTTTTCTAAGATTCTTTTCTCTTCTTCGAAAATCTTATCTATGTCTTCGCTTTCATATACGTTATGAACTAAGACCTGAGGACAATGTGTTATTACTCTGGCATTTTCACAACTTTGCAAGATAACACTGTACAAAGTAGATTCTACTGTTTCTAAACCTAACTCTTTATCTGTTTCAATATTCATAAGTGTTGTTTTGCTAATTGCAAATACTTCTCCGATATAGTTACAGCTTCTAAGCATATCTATACTATAATCTGGCTTAAAGTCTGGTGCGTAATGTTCTCCATCTACCTCTGCCACAAAGTCTGAGTCTGTATAATATACTTCAAATGTCTTGTCAAGATAACTGTTTACTAATTCATATAAATAATTTGGTGCAAATTCTTTGTCTAAACGAGTAAACAAAATTATATCTGCATCTGTGTTTCTCACCATATCATGAATTTGTTCAAGCATACTTTTATCTTTATCTCGTATAGCTTTTTCAAAACTATTCATGTAATCATCTTTGATTCCATATCCTTTTTTTCTTGGTTCATTCTCTAAGATGATACTTGTCCACTCTGAATATGTTTGCTCTTCTAATGATGGAATGGCTTTGTTGCTATCTTCATTTATACCTGGTAAAATTATTACTTCTACACATGGTTTATTTAACATTTTAATAGTTTTTTGACACTGTTTATCTATTTCTTTGTTAGATACTGCATGTTCATAAAACCATTCACTATAGCTGTTATATTTTTTATTTTTATCTAATATTTTATTAGACAATCCTTTAACACCATGTTTTTCGTATAAATATTTTGCCTTCTTCATTTTATATTTTAGTAACTTGTAATTCATTTTATCTCCCTGTACAGTGCTACTTTTTCAAGTATTCCCAATAAGTAGGTTTATTTATTATCGTTTATTTATTGTACGCTGTTTTAATATTTTTTTAATTAATTTATTTATGTAACTAATTATTAGCATTATGTTTTTTCTTAATAGTCTCAAAAATATATAAGCCAAAACATACAATAGCCAAGTATTTTCCTAATTGCATAAGACTATAGGAACCTGAACCGTAGAACAAGCATGCTGTTTCACTAAGGAAGCATGAGAAAAATGTTACTCCTAACATTAATACAAATGCGCTTAATATTATTCCTGTAATCATCAACCACATTTCTAAATTCAAATATTTTTTCTTAAACAATTCGTATATCGTAATTATGGTAAATCCTATATATGATAAAACAGCTATCGGATTTACTAGCATTGACGCTTTTTGGTAAATAGCAATGATTTTATTTGCTTTACCAGTTGCACCTAAACTAGTTGCCATTTGGGCATCAGGTGTATCAAATGGTAATTGAGCATGCACACCATACTCTGTTTCGTATCTTCTAATATCTGGTAAATTTCCTAAACTTACTGTTTGCGATTCCATACTACAATATTCGTATTTGCTTGCTTTATTTAAATTCTTTAATGTTCTTAAGCTGAATTTTGGAATTTCGCTTAGTTGAACGCCTCTTGCCTGCTTTGACAAGTATATACCTGGTTTATTTTTTATTTTTCCTTTTTTAACCGCTTCCTTTAATTCTGTATCTACATTTTTCCAAAATTTATTTGCTGTTACAGCATCCTTATATATACCATGATCTGCTCCTGCACCTCTAAATGTCCATGATAATAGGTCGCCAGCCACATTTGTTCCATCGAATGCTTCTGGGTTTATCTTCCAATAATTAAAGTTCGTCTCGAACTCTGTTTTTATTTTTCTTAAAGTTTTACTATTGTCAAATGCTATTTTTAATGCATCTCGAGATAGCCAAACCTTTTCATTTTCATTTTTTGCATCTATCTTATATAAATCTTCCATGACATCTGCAAAATATGAATCTGATCTATCATTAACAACAAAAATGCCATAATTATATTTATTTAATGTTTTCAATGTATATGTACATGTAAACAATGCAATAACTGGCACTGCATATATAAGAATTTCCTTCCATCTAATGGCTTTAATATTTTCTCTACCATCAAATAAAAATAAATTTAATATTTCTAATAGCATAGCAACTATTACAAATGGCAGTATCCATACTGAATCCTCTCTCAAATAGTAGAAAAAGCTTAATGAACAGGCCGCTCCAAGTGTCCATAATAATTGTTTTTTTAGAGATTCTTTTCTTCTTAAAAATAGTCCTATTAACATTGCAAAGGTTAATACTGTAAAATCAGGAATCAAAGAATTTCTATACATTCTTTGCCTTATTTGAGCATCAAAATTAACAGGATTATATAAAATCAAAAGATATATAAAACTCAAAATAATTGAATTATTAATTTTAGGTTTTATAGCTTTAACAAATATATATGCAGCTAATATATCACATATACTTATGGCTATTGAATATGGTACCCATAATCTATTACACATTGCTAAAAAAAGTGGATATGAAATACCTTTAATTAACGTTCTTGACGTATACACGCCTAAATATTTTAAATGACCTAATGTATCTGCATACAAATACATTAATCCATCATCATCCATCAACTGCTGATTAATACAGTATGATATTCTTAAATTTATTAATACTCTAAAAGCACTTAAAACTACTAAAATTAAAAAAATAATTTTTTTATAATTAACCGTTATTCTACTTTTCATTTTTCCACCTACTTGTCACAATTAATTTCTACAATTATTTATTATTTTTTTCGTTTTCTACCTCTTTTGTAACTCTATTAAGGTCCATTTCAAAATCCTGTCTATTTTTTGCATAAATAGTCTGAAGAATTAGACCTGTGAACATTGACTGAAGAGCTGCTACCATTACAAATCCACAAATCATAAGTGTTGGAATCTTAGGTACCAATCCTGTTTTTGTGAAGTTCACTAAAATTGGTACAAAGAATGCTCCTGAAATAACTGCTAATATTAATGCTATTATTCCAAAGAATGCCATTGGACGATAAGTTCTAAATAATCTTATGATTGTTCTAATAACTTTAAATCCATCTGAATATGTATTAAGTTTAGACTCGCTTCCTTCTGGTCTATCTCTATATTCAATTACGGAATTTTCTACGTACATATTTTTGTCGATAGCATGGATACTCATCTCTGTTTCGATTTCAAATCCCTTTGATAATACTGGGAATGTTTTTACAAATCGATAACTAAATGCTCGATAACCTGTCATGATATCTTTGATGTCGTTCTTAAATAATAAGTTGATACTTGCTCTTACTATTGAATTTCCGAAGTTATGGAATGGTCTTTTGTTTTCTTCAAAATATGTAGATGATAATCTATCTCCTACTACCATATCTGCCTTTTTGTTAAGAACCTTGTCTACTAATGGCTGAACTTGATCTGCTGGATATGTATCATCTCCATCTACCATAACGTAACATTCTGCATCGATTTCTGCGAACATACGTCTAATTACATTACCTTTTCCTTGCTGGTACTCGTAACGTACTACTGCTCCTGCTTTTCTAGCGATTTCATCTGTTCCATCACTTGAGTTATTGTCATAGACGTAAATAACTGCTTCTGGCAATTCTCTCTTAAAGTCAGTTACTACTTTTTCAATTGTTTTTGCCTCGTTATAACAAGGTATTAAAACTGCTATTTTATCCATTTTTCCTCCACCTCTATTTAATAATTAATTTTGTCTTATGTCTTTATATATATATATTCTTTTGATTTTAAGAATATTTTACTTTTTTTTACTGATTTCATAAATTGTATAACCGTCTTGAGTAATCAATTTTTTGTAGGTAATGTTTTCTTTTTTGAAAATCTTTTCTACTTTTTGACTAGTCATAATATACTTCACCTTTAATTTTAGTAAATCATTCGCATTAATACGCAATGAAATAGCATCTGGTGAAATATTATGCATTTTTGTCCTTTTATCTGTAATTTCTACAACCATATTCGCATATCTATTATATACGTCTTCATTTTTTCCTTTAGGATCTAAAATCTTCCATTTATCGAAGTCTGGATAAAAGTTTGTTGAACTAAGGCTTTTAGCTCCATTTGCCATTACAAAATTAGATGTAATGTATGTTGCATCTGCTGTTACCCAATAATGTTCTGGATCCTTTTCAGATGTTTCTCTAATAACCTTACTAATAGGATGATTAGCAATTGGTGATATTCCTGAACAAATTGGATTAACAAATGCTCCTGCAATTATCATCACCGAACACATTCCTGCTGCAAATAGCTTTCTATATCTCATCATAGCCATAAATACAATAACTGAAAGTCCTATTATTTCTACTAACAAGTAACGTTCTTTCAAATATCCTCTTAATTCCACTGTTATAGTCATTTCATATACAAATGCAAATAACAATGTTGCAAGAATAAGTTGCCACTTCTTATAATACTCTTTGTGTTTCCAAATAGTATTAATACTCCATACATTAAAGATTACTCCTGTAAAGCCGTATCCCATTTGCATTCTGTTGATATAACTAAATAATGTAATTTTGGCAAGTCTTGGTGTGAAACCAATTCCCATAAATACAATTTCTAATAACAACAACAAGAATAATGATTTACCAATAAGCAAATCCATTTTTGTGTCTTCTGTATTTTCTTTTCTGAGTCTTCTTGCAAGACTAGGAAATAAACATAAAAATAATGGTGTAAAATGTATAAATGTGGCTACTTCAGAATTATTTAAAACATTTGATTCTCTGTAACTTAAAGTTAGTGATCTCAAGCCTGTAAATAAATCTGAAATTGTAGAATATTGTCCAAGAGAAACTCTCTTTCCTGGATATGTAGTTCCTGTTAATAACTTAAAGTCTTCTCTTGATGTAAGTAAAAAGTAAATCAATATGGCTATTGCAATAAATCCTGCTACGGCAATCTTTATTATCATATTGATAGTATTCTTTTTAATTTCTTCTTTTTCAAGTTCAGTATAAATTCCTATATCTTTTCTATCTCTTATTAAACATGTGATTAATAGCACTGCTACTGCTAAACCTGCTACTATCTGACATGATGGAAAGATAGATAATGCAAATCCTGCTGCTATAAATCCTGTAATTACTGTAAGTATCCATTGCTTAACTTTACTCTGTGAAGTAAGCATATAGTAACCTAAATCAAACAATGTCATCGCATATATGAATACTATAGGCATATGAGGTATCATCCACCATTGCATTGCTGGTGAAAATCCTACCATAAACATACCTACAAATGACAGTAATTTATTCTTCTTTGTTAAAATATAAAACATTTCAAATGCTGCCATAAATAGCATTATCATTTGTCCACACCAATAAAAACTTAATCCTCTTTCATTACCGA
This sequence comes from Lachnospiraceae bacterium C7, assembly GCA_900113385.1. GTDB lineage: Bacteria > Bacillota > Clostridia > Lachnospirales > Lachnospiraceae > Roseburia. The sequence continues at coordinate 110,326 of FOPE01000002.1, read as the reverse complement.
ATAAAATGTATCCCCAGTTAAATGGTTTACATAATAATGTAATATCTTTTACAGGTGCATAATAATCTAAAACCATATTAGTAGGGTGCATAGACATTTGTTGACTATATTTGTTAAATCCATTATAGTACTGTGAAAAATATGTTGGAGTGTGAACTACAAATTCATCACCTCTAATAATCTGTGGTCCTCCTAAAATATGATATTTTTGCGCATCTGCTTCGCTTATATGAGTTGGGAAAATTCCATCGTATATTCCTATGGATGATCCATGTAATTTAAATGCAACACATAAAACAAAAATAATTAATGCAATAATCCAACGATATTTCACTAACTTTGTTAGAATTTTATCTGTTTTTTTTCTAGCTGTGTTAAGTTTAGTTATCGCGTTCATTCTTTATTTAGCTCCCTCCTAATTATTCTGCGCATAGCTTTATATATTATAACACAGATTGTATGATTTTCATAAAAATTTTACACAAAAAAGACAGGTATTCTCTTATACCTGCCTTTTTCTTAATAAATATATTATTTTTTAAATACAATTTTTACATTTTAACTATAAATTACTACTGTAGTTCCAATTGGAACATTATCATAAATCCATTTTGCTTTATTAATATCTAATCTTACGCAACCGTGAGACACTCCTACTCCAAGTCTACCATCTTTGATGTACTTTGGTGTTGGTGTCTGTGAATATAATACTGAATGGAATAAATATCCTCTATAAATTCTTGTTGCATACCAGCACCTAGCTGAACCTGAGTCAAAATATGGTTTCTTATTAATAATGTGGAATACACCTTCTACTGTAGGTGTTGATGCTTTTCCATCTCCACATAGGAAATAATCTTGCTCATGCCAGTTACCTTTTCCACCACTGAATATTCCTACTTGATGTCTTGATCTGTCTACCAAAATCAAATACTGCGATGGGCTTGAATATCCTTGAGCGATATAATACATTGGATCACTGGCTACTGGTGTTGGATGCAATTTTTCTTTTAATGCTGAATATGTATCTGGATTATAATTAGCTTTTGCTACTCGTCCTTCTACAATTCCAACTCCGCCAAAATGATCAAGCAATGTATAATCATCATCTCCTAAGGCTTTTATTAAATCTGGATGCTTAGTTGAATAGTAATAGTAATCATATATTGGAGATAAATCTACTCCTTTATATACAGTTACTGGATTTTGTAATTTTGTTACTCCTGATGTATTTCTACCTTCTGCTGCTCCATTATAAACATAATGTCTGTAATATAATTTATAGTTATTTCTATAAGCTGCTCGAAGATCTCTATATTGGTATCTATAAGATCTTACATCAAAGGTTTCATTTCCTCTTCTCTGCTCTTGCATTCCATGCTCGAAAAAATGCTTTATTGCACTTGCATCATCATCTAAACCAAAAGCCTTCTGCAAATCAGGATACCTATTGATATAATATTTAAAGTCATATACTTTCGAATAATCTACTCCATTAATCTTTGTAATAATATTCTGAAGTTCTGTTGTACCGCTTGTCTGTCTACCTTCTGCACATCCATATTTTATGTAGTGTTTATAATACTCTGCATGTCTATTTGTATAGGCTAAACGTAAATCTTGATACTGGTATCTATAAGATTTTTCATCAAATGTCTCATTTGCTTGGCGTTCTTCTTGCATTCCATAATTGTAAAAGTGTAATATTGCGCTTACATCATCATCTCCAAATGCCTTCTTCAAATCTTGATATCTATTGATGTAATAATCATAATCATACACCTTTGAATAGTCGAATCCATTTACCCTTGTTACTGGATTACACAGTTTAGTTACGCCTGTAGTATATTTTCTTCCTTCACGCTGACCATAATCTATATAATGTAGATAATATTTTTTATGGTCTCTTTTAAATGCTACTCGTAAGTCTGGATATGCATATCTATAAGACTGTTCGTCAAAGTTTTTGCTTGCCCTTCGTCCTTCATTCATTCCAAACTCTACGAAATGTTTTAAAACTTTCTCATCATCATAGCCGAATGCTGCATAAACATCTGGATTATTGTTTATATAGTAATCAAAATCGTATACTGCACTGTAATCCTTGCCTTGATATATAGTTGTTCCTTCTAGTGGTGCAACTACACCTTTTTCTATAGCTGCATCTGCTTCATATTGATTGAAGTCTTGGGTTAAAACCTGACTGTTAGTTGACGTATCATCTTTCTTGTAATCTTGAAATTGTTTTACGTTATTTAACTCTTTTGAATCCTTATCTATACTTTCCTGGGATTTTCCAATTGACTCTTCTTCTTTTTCTAAATCTAACTGTGTATTAGATTGCTGTTCTGATTTTTCAGCTGTTTGTTCTGATTTTTCTGTGCTTGCTACGTTTGAGGTATCCTCTGTTGCATTTACAGTCTTTTGATTATTTTGCAATTCTGCTGCATTTACTTTTGCTTCATCCTTCACACATAGAGCTGCTAAAAAGAAGCTTGCTGAAATTATTACTTTAAAAACTTTGCTTCGAATTTCTTTTTTACGAAACATGTCTTACCCCCTTTTTTATATAAGATAATTTTTACATTATCGTATTTTTTGAATTGCTTAACTTTATTCTACAAAAGCTTCATATTTTATATCGGTTCATAAATTTTCTCTATAATTCATTTAATTTTTTTTAATAAAATTTTAATAATTGTCTTTTAGGGGCAAAAAATCCATCCACTTGATTTTATTTTTTGCCAAGTGGATGGATCATATAAATTTTTTATTTGTGATTTTTTAGTAAATTATGCTGCTTCTCTGCCTTCTCTATGTCCATAATTCAAATAATGGATATAGTATTTCTTTAAGTCTTTTCCATATGCTCTTCTTAAATCAACATAATTTGATCTATATACTGCTACATCAAATTTTTCTGAAGCTTGACGGCCTTCGTTCATTCCGTAGTTTACGAAATGTCTTAAAAGAGCCTCATCGTCATATCCAAATGCTTTATATAAATCTTTATAACGGTTTACATAATAGTTTGCATCAAATACGAGACCATAGTCTACTCCATTTAATACTGTTCTTGGATTAACAATTGTATTTTCGTAACCTGTTGTAACTCTATTTTCTTTGTTTCCATAATTGATATAGTGTAAATAGTATTTTGACAAATCATTTCCATATGCATTTCTTAAATCTGCGTAACGGTTTTTGTATGAAATTACGTTAAAAGTGCTATTACCTTTACGTTTTTCTCTCATTCCATAATCTACGAAATGTCTTAATATTGCTGTATAATCGTTACCAAATGCAGCTACAACATCAGGATTGTGTTCCATGTAATAATCTGGATCATATACTAATGAATAGTCTACTCCATTATATTTTTTTACTTTTGCTGAATCTATAACTGTTAAAGGATCTCTTCCTTCGTCCTTACCGTTTGTAATATAATGCTCATAATATGACGCATATCTTGTACCAAAGGCATTTCGTAAATCTTCATAATTTCCCATATAAACATTTACATTGAATTTATCACTTGCAATACGTTTTTCATTCATTCCAAAATTTACAAAGTGATCGAGATATGCACCTTCACATTCTCTATAAGCATTGTATAAATCTCTATATTTGTTTTTATAATATGATACTGAGAAAATATCATCTAAATAATTTTCACTACTTGTTGGAACAGTGGCTACTCCATTTGCTTCCCATCTTGATTCTAATATATGAAGACCGTTTTGATCATTTACTTTAACATTATCATCACTTACTAGGAAATAAGACATGCCACTTGCTACACCATCATTAGTTCCATCATCGTCCCATGTAGCATCTACGTTGTACCATTTTGAACCAATTTTTACAAGTGTCCACTGATGAGTTGCACTTGTTACATTCACTGCATCAATTCCCATGGCATTGCTAATCATTTCAAATGTTTTTGCATATCCAGTACATACAGATTTTTTATCTAGTACAGCACTTACTGCACTTTGATCTTTATCGTTTGAAACATATGTTACGTTTTCGTCGATTAATGTTTCAAGTTTTCTTAATCTCTGCATTCTTGTTGGATATCCACTTGCTTGATTTTTCCATGATTCTAATTGTGCTTTAAATTGTGCTGTTACATTACTTCTTGTATTTCCGTTTACATATGCGCTATAAACATTTGGAGCTACAAAGCCTTGTGTTGTTCCATATTGACCATATGTAAATCCACTATTCAAGAAGTAGAACTGTGGATTTTCCAATGAGAAGATTAATGCTACTTCATTAGCAATCTTTGCATCTTCTGTTGGATCTTCCGAAAATGAACCTAAGTTGTAAAATACTGTTCCTACTGTATAAGCTGAACTTAAGATTTTACAATTTTCAGTAGAGTTCAAAATTGCATCACATCTTGCATATAATGCATTATAAAATGTTTTCTCTGCTGTTGTCATTTGGTTGTAGTAGTATCTTGAACCGTATTTAACCCAATATGGATTTGCAGTATAATACGCATTATATTGGTTATATACATTTTGGTCAATCTCCCCTTGCTCTACAACGTCTTCAAGCTGGTCAACTTTTTCAAAAGTTGGCTGCTTATAACCAGCTTCATTAGGTGCTGCTTTTACTTTATGTGATTGAGTAAAAAGCACTAAAAGCATTGCAGATATTACGGCCAATAATACCAATCCAATTCTTCGAGTTCGATGAATTGTATAATTGTTACCTTCCATTTAAAAACCTCCTTATTATATTTTTATATACAGCTTCATTAATTATATCGGTTTATTTTATGCTTTTTTATCTTTATATAAGCCATTTCTAAAAAATTTATTGAATTTTTATTGTGGCTGTATAATTTCGATATAAAAAAAGCTGTACACCTCTATAATAGTGTACAGCTTTTTGCGAATTTTTTAAATAGTTTTTTTAATGCAAATATTTTTCTTATAGTTCATACAATTTATGTATATTACAACAACAGTGCATGCGACTTTTTTCATATAAGTTATTATAATAGATTACGATGCCATTTGAACGTTATTATGGCCATATTCAATATAATACTTATAATATTCTTGATTGTCATTTCCAAACTTTTGTACTAAATCTGGATTGTTTTGTTTATATTCATTTAAATTAAATGTTGCATTTCCTTGACGGCCTTCTTTCATTCCACAATGTACGAAATGATAAAGTACTGCGTAATCGTCATCTGGATAAGCTTTTGCTACATCTGGATTATGACTTATGTAATATTCATAATCATATACTGGGGCATAATCTTTTCCATCTAATTTTGTTATTGGATCAACCATTTTGTCACAATTGTTTGTTTGACGTTTTTCATATTGTCCATTTTTCAAATAATGATCATAATATTTTACCAAATCATTTTTAAAAGCCATTCTCAAATCTGGGTATGCTCTTCTATATGCATGAACATCAAATGTCTCATTTCCTTGACGGCCTTCTTTCATTCCACAATGTACGAAATGATAGAGTACTGCATAATCATCATCTGGGTGAGCTTTTGCTACATCTGGGTTATGACTTATGTAATATTCATAATCATATACTGGAGCGTAATCTTTTCCATCTAGCTTTGTTATTGGATCAACCATTTTGTCACAATTGTTTGTTTGACGATTCTCGTAAACTCCATTAAAAATATAATGTTCATAGTATTTTACCCAATCATTTTTAAAAGCCATTCTCAAATCTGGATATGCTCTTCTATATGCATGAACATCAAATGTCTCATTTCCTTGACGGCCTTCTTTCATTCCACAATGTACGAAATGTTCAAGTGTCTTTCTAACATTTCCTCCATATGCTTTTTTTACATCTGGATATTTGTTTATATAATAATTATAGTTATAAACACTTGAATAATCTACTCCATCATAAAGACTTAGGTATTCTTCGTCTTGAATTTGTTCTGGTTCTGTTGCTTGACGTTTTTCTTCATATCCAAATTCTGCAAAATGTTCATAATACTTTTCTAAATCATTTCCAAAAGCTTTATTTAAATCTTCATTGTGACTTCTATAATACTCAACATTAAAAATATCACTTGCTTGTCTAGCTTCTTTCATTCCATTTCTCATAAAATGATCTAAATAAACACCATCAACAGTTCCGTCACTTTTAATATTACCAAAACTATTTCTTAAATCTTCATATTTTCCGAAATAATAATAACTAGAATAAATAGGTTTCATGAAATCATTTTTAGTTTCAGGTGCTTTGATTTCTCCTCTAAAAAGGGAATATAATTCATGTTCCTTATCTCTATCAAATACTTTAGTATTTTGTTCATTTACCAAGAAGAAATTTGTTTTTGGTGAACTACTTCCATTATCATCCCATGTTGGATCCATATTATACCATTTTTTTGCTATTTTAACTCTTGACCACGCATGAGTGTTACTTATAACGCAAACAGCTTCATTTCCAACTGCGTTGCTTAGCATAGTACATGTTTTTGCATATCCTGTACAAACAGATTTGCCATATAATAACACACTTGCTGCGCTTTGATTCATCTGTGAATTTAAATCATATTCTGTATTTTCGCAAACCACTTTTTCAATTCTTCTTAATTTTTGCATTGAAGTACTGTTTTTATTAACATATCCTAACCAGCTCTCAAGCTTATTTTTTATATGCTCACTCTCCGCATATCTATTTTTTCCTGATGCATATCTACGATATACTTCCAAAGAGACATGTTTATTGTTTCCTGTTCCATAAAAATAACTATCCCCTAAAAAATAAAATTGAGGATTTTCTAATTTGAAGCAAGTTATAAGATTTTCCAAATCATTGTCTGATATATTATTGGAATAACTTACATCCGGCGTGCTATATTTATCATATTTTTTCTCTTCTTGACAATTTAAATTTTCATTACAAAGCAGCTGCATGCAGCGGTTATATAAATTATCATACAAATTTTTCTCTTCTGGTCTCATTTGACTGTAATAATATCTAGCGCCAAATTTTCCCCAATTATAACCCCCCAATCTTTTATCTTCTTGAACATGTTTTTTATCTTCAGTCTGTTTGTCTACTTTATAGCCTACGAGCTTTTTATATCCTGTTCTATTTTCAACTGTGTTCTTTGCGTAAATATTTTTTTGATTTAAAAACATTACTGACAAAAGCACAAAAATAGACAGTGCTAAATAACTTAACACTCTTTTACTGTTAAATACCTTAATCTTTTTCATTTAAGTCTAATCCTTTCTCTAGTAATTTAATCGCATATCACTATCCATTCTTGATATACAAACTTTATATAGTATTATATGGGAATTATTGCATGAACTGCATTACTGAATGTGAAACTCATAATTAAACTTTCATATCATGTTCATCCTTGTTGTCTCTCATTCAAGTTTAATATTTTGCCAAACCATTATATATATATATATAATTTGTCAAGATATATATCAATTTTTTTACAAAAAACCACACACCCTAAGGTGTGTGGTTAATAATTAGGATTCGCAGAATTAGACTGCTACTCTACCTTCTCTATATCCGTAATCAATATAATGTTTGTAATATGCAGACATATTATTACCATATGCTGCTCTTAAATCTCTATATGCGTTTTTATATGCTTTCACATTAAATGTATCTTTTGCAATACGACCTTCATTCATTCCATAGTTGATGAAATGTTTTAATGTTGCAACATCATCATTTGGGAATGCTCTTGCCACATCAGGATTATGTTGTATATAGTAGTTATAATCATAAACTAATGAATAATCAACTCCCTGATATGTTCTAATAGGATTCTGTAATGTACTAACTCCAGTAGTAATACGACCTTCCTTTTTACCATAATTGATGTAATGCATATAATATTTCTTTAAATCTTTGCCATATGCTGCTCGTAAGTCACCATATGCATTTTTATATGAAACAACATCAAAATTTTCGCTACCTCTACGGCCTTCATTCATTCCGTATTCCACAAAATGTTTTAATGTTTTTACATCATCACCGTTAAATGCTGCTTTAACATCTGGGTTATTATTTACATAATAATTATAGTCATATACTGCTGAGTAATTCTTTCCATTATAAGAAATAACTACTCCACTTAGTGAAGTACATCCTAAGCCATGGCGTCCTTCTCTTTTGCCGTAATTGATATAATGCATATAATATTTCTTTAAATCTGTGCCGTATGCACTTCTTAAATCTGCATATTCATTTTTATAAGAATGAACATCGAATTCAGAATTTCCCTGTCTTCCTTCATTCATTCCATAATTAACAAAATGTCCAATTAATGTATCAGAACTTCCACCGCATGCTTGGGCTACATCAGCATATCTTGACATATAGTAATTAGGATCATAAACATCTTTATAATCTACTCCATTATACCATGTACTATATTTTGAGACTCCATACAAATCTGCAATATAAGAATCAATCAAACTATATCCATATCGTGATGCTGCCGCCCATCCTGTATGATTAGGATTTTCATGAATTCCTAACCACTGAACATATGGTGCTTTTGCTACTTTGTCTGAATAAACATATTGATATCTTGGATCTACAACTGGATTCTTAACTCTTTCTGTAGATGCATAAGCTTTAAGATGTTGAACCTGAGCTCTTACACCTTCTCTAACGCTTCTAAATGAATTTCCAGGATTACCGCCTCCTGTAGCACCTATTCCTGCGAAATTATACTGGTTGATTTTTACATCTCCACCAAATTTTAAGTATCCAGTTTCTTTCATTGCTTGACAAAAAGCGACTTCTTTTTTTACGCCTTCTGCTTCGCATTCTTCTGAATAAATTTTGCAGAAATGATAAATCGTTGGTGCATCTGTGTTTTTGTAAAAACTAGGGTAAGTTGCATGCTTTTCATAATAATTTATCATTTGATCTAATGTTACATTTGACTGTCCCATTATAGAATATAAATTATCTGACATTGCAGCCTTAACCTTTACTGTTGCATCTCCAACAAATGTAAATGTCATTATACAAGTAAAAACTAGTAGAATACTAAATAATTTTTTAATATAACTTTTCAAATTATTTATGCTCCTTTTCTGTTTTCTCTATATCCATAATTAATATAGTGCATGTAATACTTTTTATTATCATTTCCATAAGCTGCTCTTAAATCTCCATAGTTGTTTTTATATGTCTGAACATTAAATGTTTCTTTTGCTTGGCGTCCTTCATTCATTCCATAATTAATGAAATGCTCTAATACTTTTATATCATCTCCGCCAAATGCATTTTTAACATCATTATTATGGGTAATGTAGTAGTCATAATCATATACTAAAGAATAATCTACTCCATTATATTGTGTAATTGGTTTAAGAATTTCAGGACAATTTGTTGTTGTTCTTCCTTCTCTATATCCATAGTTAATATAATGCATGTAGTATTTTGATAAATCATTTTTATATGCAACTCTTAAATCTCTATTTGCATTTTTGTATGACTTAACATCAAAATTATCTTTTGCTTGGCGTCCTTCACGCATTCCATAATCAATAAAGTGTCTTAAAGTCTTAACGTCATCGCCTTTAAATGTAGCCTTAACATCTGAATTATGCTCTACATAATATGTGTAATCATATACTTTTGAATAATCTACACCTTGATATGATGTTACATATGTAACTGTATCGCAATTTACTGTTTTACGGCCTTCATTTTTACCATATTTAATATAATGCATATAATATTTTTGCATATCATCATCATATGCTAAACGTAAATCATTGTTTGCATTTTTATATGCCTTAACATCAAATGTATCTTTTGCTTGACGTCCTTCACGCATTCCGTTATTTACGAAATGTGCAATTGTAGAAATATCATCATTTCCAAATGCTGCTTTTATATCTGAATTATGACTTTGGTAATAATCATAATCATATACTAGCGAATAATCTACACCATTATATTTAGTAACTTTACCCTGGCGTGTAGTACAACCAGTGCCTTTTCTACCTTCACCTTTTCCATACTGAATATAATGTGCATAATATTTTTGATAATCTTTACCATAGCAATTTCTTAAATCTACATATTGGTTCATGTATGATTTCACATCGAAATTAGCACATGCTTGACGTCTTTCGTTCATTCCATAATTTATGAAATGATTGAACAAAGCGCCTTCACCTGTACCTAAAGCTTTTGCAACGTCTGGATTATGCTGTGCATAATATTGTGAATCAAATACTGGTTTATAATCAAGACCTTTATAAGTTAAACCTTTTGTTAAACCGTACGCCCTTGCGATCCCTGTTGCGTCTGCAATTCCAAGTCTTTTTCTTCCTGATTTTGTTCTAAGGAAGTTATTCATATCATATGCGTTAGACTGGAATCCATGTTCAATAATAATTCCTGGAAATCCACACAATTTACTTTGCTTAATAACTCCATAATAATCTGCAAGAGAGCCATCTGCGTATCTTGTGTTTGTCTCTGAATTTCTTGTATGAACACCTGCATTTCTAATGCCGAGCTTAGTAAGCTCATCAAGAGTTAGTGTAGCTAATTTATAACCTGCTGCACCTATTGCTGCATTTCCACCATTATTTGGATAATATACTTCTGCTCCATTTGAATTAGGATTAGATGACATATTACAATGAAGTGCTACATATGCTGTTGCACCTACGCTTTTAGCGTATTGTACTCTGTAATAGTTATCATTACCTGAAGTAGTTCCTGGATGTGGACATGCTGATGTAGTTCTAGTCATATAAACTGTTACACCACTATACTGAGATAGTTCATCTCGACATGCTAAAGCGATGTCTAAGTTAATCTCTGCTTCTGGCACACCTCCTGCACTTGTTCCACCATGTACTGCATCATGTCCTGGATCAAGTACAATTACAACATTTTTGCTCGCTTTGTATGTTTTACTAAATGTTTGAACCTTGCTATCTTCTAAACTAGTAGCATAATTATTCACGTCTTCAGTAGCATTGTTCAAAGCTTTTTCAACGCTGTTATCACTTACAAGTTTTCCATCTCCATCCAAAGTTACAACATAGCTTGATAAATCTTCTGGCGTACTACCCTCATCATTTTCTTTTGTGGCCGTTCTTACACTAGAAGTATTAGCACTTGATAATGGCTTACCTCTTAATGCATCCTGGCTTTTTAAACTCGATTGTGTCTCGTCTTGTTGAAAATTAAACTGGGCCCCGTCTTTTGCTGTCTTAAAACTAGCTTCTTTGTCTCGCACTTGTTGCTTTAACATTCCATCCTTACCATTACTTGTAGCTGCATTACTAACTACTCCTAACGACGCACCGACAGACAATGTTAAAAGCAATGCACTTGCTTTTAAAAATCTCTTTTTCATTTCATCATTCCCTTCTTAATCATAGTTTTTGCCTATCCCCTGCTTTTTGGATGAAGTATGAAGTTTTTTGTGTCACCTTTCGGTTTCCACACTCTTGCACAATTATCATAACACTAAAACTCATTTCTGTCATTAAGCAAATTAACTTTTTTGTAATTTTTTTGTAATATTTTTATTGCAATGCAAAATAATAAAGGGCAAAAGCCCTATCGGCTTTTACCCTTTAAAAGTTAATACTAAAACTTATTAAATTTTTATTATTTGAAACTCTTTAAATATTCCATATAATAATTTTTCAATGAGTTTCCACATTTTACATACAATTCAGGATGTTGGTCTTTATATTCAGAAACATTAAATGTCTCATTTCCTTTTCGTCCTTCATTCATTCCATTATTAACAAAATGTCTTAAAGTTGCTTCGTCATCATATTTAAATGCATTAAATACGTCTGGATTATTCTTGATGTAGTAATTGTAATCATAAACCGGAGAATAATCTACTCCATCAAGCGTTGTTAGTGGATTAACAACTTGTGTCTCAAAACCAGTTGTTAATCTTCCTTCTGCTTTTCCATAATTAATATAATGCATATAATATTTCTTTAAATCTTTTCCGTAAGCTCTTCTTAAATCAGAATATCTATTCTTATAAGATATTACATTAAATCGCTCACAACCTTGACGTCCCTCAGACATTCCATAATTTATAAAATGCATTAAGACTTTTGTTTCATCCTTTTTAAACGTATTTGCAACATCTGGATTATTACTAATGTAATAGTTATAGTCATATACTGGTGAATAATCCACACCATTATATTTTGTAATAAATCCTACGACAGCATTTTCGTTGCCTGTTGCTACTCTTCCTTCTTTATAACCATACTCCATATAATGATTAAAGTATTTCTTATAGTCATCTCCATAAGCATTTCTTAAATCAGAATATCTATTTTTGTATGATTTTACATTGAATGTTTCAATTGCTTGGCGTCCCTCATTCATTCCGTATTTTACAAAATGCTCTAGAACTTTATTTTCATCACAACCAAAGGCATTTAAAACATCTCGATTATGCTGAACATAGTAGTTGAAATCATATACTAACTTATAGTCTACTTTTTTGTATACTGTAATTGGATTTGCAATCTTATCATCATAACCTGTAGTTATACGATTTTCGTTATAACCTACATTAATATAATGGTTATAGTATGATTTCAAATCATCTCCATATGCATTACGTAGATCACGATTAGCATTTTTATATGATTTTACACTAAAGCTTTCACATGCTTGGTCTCCATTTTTCATTCCTGTTCCTACGAAATACTCAAGTGCACTTACATCATTACTTGGATATTTTGACTTAATTGTTGCATTATGTTCTTTATAATATCCAAAATCAAATACTTTAGAATAGTCAACACCTTTATACATAGTAACACTTCCTACTACAGTGTTATCATATCCTGTTACAGTATTAGTTCTAGATGGTTCATACTGGCCACTGCTCATATAATGTCTGTAATATTTTTCATAATCATTTCCAAATTCATTACGTAAGTCTACGTTGGCATTTTTGTATGATTTTACACTAAATTGAGCTGAACCTTGACGACCTTCGTTTAAGCCGTAATTTATAAAATGTTCATAATATTTTTCCCAATCAAGTCCATATGTACTTAGTAAATCATAGTATTTATTTCTGTAGAATTGTGGATCAAATCCAATACATGCTTGACGTCCTTCGCTCATTCCATAATCAATGAAATGTTGAAGAAGAGCTACATAATTATGACCGAAGGCATCTCTTAAATCTTTATATTTATTTGCATAAAATTCTGCATCAAATACAAGAGAATAATCTTTTCTTACTTTTTCGCCATCGTCAAACCAGAAATCCAAATCCACATAAGTTGAACTCATGCCATATGTACTTGCTTTTCCTGTTGAACTACATTGCCAAAAATCATAAGTGCCACTATAAGATGTCTTGTTCACATAATTTGCTAACCAAATTCTGTGTTTTTTTGCAAGAGATTCAGCATTAAGCTGGTTTTTTAACATGCTTGCATTGGCATATACCATTCCAGTATAACCAACACTTTCCACTCTGTTACAGAAAGCATCACATACTGCTGTTGCATTTTCTTTACTTAAATGTGCATCATACAAACGACCTGTATTTCCACTGGCATACTCATAATCAATTACTACTGGTAATGAGATTTTGTAACCTGCAATTTTTTCTAGTACGTAATTTGCTTCATCTACAGCTTCAGGTTGTGTTGTTGCTTGTGAGAATATATATACTCCTACTGGAATATTAGCATCAATTGCTCCTTGTATATTCTTCTTGAAGTTCTTGTCTGCCCCAATTGTTCCTGCTGCTGTTTTTCCACGGTAACCTACTCGAATAATCGCAAATTGTACACCTGCTTTTTTTGCTTTATTCCAATCGATATTGCCTTGATAAACTGATACATCCACACCCTTTTTAAGACTTTTACATGCCTTATTAGATGTATTCTTGTTAGCAAAGCTATCATATGTAATGTTAGTCTCGGATTTGTCCTTTGATCCATCACGTTTTCCGTATTCTGGATCATTTTTCTCTAACACCGCAAATCCATTTAACGGACCATTACTCATCTTGTTATAAGCAAAAATTGCTGCACACACAGTAAGTACAAGTAGTATTGCTACGCTAAGTAATGCTTTCCTCCTCTCTTTCAAAATTGTAACAAACTTGTCGGTCATATTACCTCCCACTTGTGTTTACACTAGCTATTGCTTATTCTAATACAATGCCACCAAGGAGTTTTATGTCTAATTTTTCATATAATTCCATTGAATCATCAATATCTTTATATGATGTTGAGCCTGCTATTACTGTCATAATGACTGTTTGAGATTTGCTTGAAGTTGCAGCTTCATCAATTAGTTCTTCATCTGTCATGAAGTTAATCTTAATACCTTCAAACATATCTTTTTGGATATAGCTTGTTAAATCTACATCCTCATTATTAATAAAAATTACGGAATCAATGTCTTGTTTTTTAGCTAGCGCAACACATTTCTTATTGATATTTTTTAGTGCCTTTTCCATTGGTAACATTTTCTTACCAAAGATTTCCATAATTTTATTATCGATTTTACTATTTCTTTTTGGATTAACCATAATATTTCCAATAACAGTCATACCAAATGAATCTTTTAATTCTTCGGATGCCTTTAATTTTCTGCTAAGTAAATATTTTAATGCATATACAATTAATGCAATAAATAATCCAAGGGCTGCTCCAAGTACAATATATTTTTTGTTTACAAACTGTACTGATGGAATTTCAATTTCTACTTTTTTATTACTTTTGTTTGATACTGCTCCATCTGTTGAATCAACATAAATAATATTATCATTTTCATCCACGGATAAATTTTCTACCATTGCTTTATAGTAATTCTTTGCACCTTCATCCATGTTATTTAAATTGTTGGCAATGGAATTATTTATTGTATCTATTTCATCTGAAACGTTTGTCTGTTTTTTTAATACTGTTTCGTCTGAAGCAAGTGAAACAGTATCCCCAACTTTAGTTACAACTGTATTCGCATAATTTTCTTTAATGTTTTTTGAAACATCTGAAACTTTTTTTTCTACGATATTCTCAAGTGCCTCTACTTGATCTTTTGTATTTGCTAATACAAAGATTTGAATTGTGTTATTAGCATTATCACTTTTTAACTGTCCTAAATCTTTTTCAGTAGATTTGATTGAACCTACTTGAACTAACTCCGAAACATAACTTTTTGACGAATCATAATTATTATCATTTACAAATTCTTTATAAACGCTATTATTAGAAAGCTTTGCTTTTAAGTAGCTCTCTACATCATCTTTGTGTTCTTTATCTGAAACAACATATGTAATTATTCCTTTATAAAGGTGATTAGGATCTAAATTCATTAATAATGATTTTTCTGAATAATCTGTTAATTTTTTATATTTGTTTAAGTAATCTTTATAAGCTTTGAATCTATATTCGGCTTCTTTAATTTCACTTTCACTTAATTCTGCTGTTACATCGTCATAAGAAATTTTTCCACCCTTTGATGCAACCTTTTGTTTTTCTTTTGCAATCTGGACTTCTCCATAAGATTTATAAACTGCTGCTCCATCTAATACTACCATGAAGATAACCATGCAGATTAAAATCTGTCTCCATTTCAATAAAATGCTAAGTAGCATATCTTTAATATTTACTACTATTTCGTTTTTCATTTCTTCCTCCTAAGTACTGTGTTCCATGCCTGGGACACTAATTCTATTATTAATTTTTCTCTAGTTACAAGTAGAACTATCAAATACACTCCAAAATATACTGTTGCTGCAATAGCCATCAATATAAAATCTTGAACCATACTTGTGCAATCTAGAGGAATATATTTTACGAAAAATGCTGCTATAAAAGCTAAGGCATTTGCTAAAATAATTTTACCAAAACTTACTGCTTTAAACAATCTTATATTTATCTTTGGAAGTGCAAAAAATTGTACTATAAGCACTGAAATTTCTGCGGCTACTGTTCCTATTGAAGCTCCAGTTGCTCCTAAAACTGGAATAAGAATTGAATTTAGTATCAAATCTACTATTGCTCCAACTATTGAGGAATACATAACGTATTTTTCCATTTCTAATGGAATCAACAGTTGGTATCCTATAACTGATGTGGCAGCTATAAAAAAGATTGATGGCATAATTACTTGCATTGGCGCAATTGCCGCGCCAAACTCTTTTCCTCCTAAGAATGCAATACCTTCCTTAGCAAACAATGTAAAGAATATAATAAAGGATGTAGCTATAATCATTGTGAAATTCATTACTTCTTCTAGGATTTCATAGAACTTATCCATTTTTTTCTCTTTTACATATACGGATGCTCTTGGTAGTAATACTGCACTAACAGAAGTTACTAAACTTACTAAAATTGTTTTTATTTTAACTGCTGTCTCATAAAGCGCTACTTCTGAATCATCTACCATCATACCTATCATTAATTTATCTAGGTTTGTATAAATTGTTCCGGCAACTGCCATTGCAAAAAATATCAGTATTGGCTTCATATGTCTCTTAAATTTATAGCCCCACACTGGCTTTAGATAAACATATTTTCTTAGATTAATCATATTTAGTACATTTGATGCGCTTGATGCAAAAATTACTATTCCTGAATAAAATACAATATCTGTGTAGGTTCTTCCTCTTACCAATAAAAACATAAGACCTAATGAGATAATCTTAAAGATTATTGATCTCATAGTGATATATGAGTATTCTTCTAATGCTTTATACAACCACTCTACGCCTAATGCGTTTAATATGATAATGGAACTCATTACAATAATGACTTCTTTTCGCTGATAAAATTTTGGAACAGCCATCACTGCAACTGCTAGTGATAAATATGCTAATACAACTGTAACCATATTTATTATAATTAATTCTTGTGTTATTCTTGATAACTCTTTTTTATTATCTCTATGCTGAGCGCAAACTCGTATACCATATGTTGGAATACCTAACTGAGCAAACATAGAAAAATATGTTACAACTGTTGAACAAAATCCTACTTTTCCTACTCCTACTTTTCCTAGAACTCTAGAAACATAAGGCGTAGAAATCAAAGGAAATAAAAAAGCTGATAATGATAAAATCGAATTCATTATCGCATTAATTTTTACGGATTTTTCTTTCACTTTTGACCTCCTAATCTAACAAATTAATAGGACTAAATTCGCCATTATAATTATATTCTGGCATTTCATCATTTTTGATCCAATCCCAATCAATGTCCTTGATATCTTTGTATATCTTCATGTATCTTTCATCATAAAATGGAAGCTCTTTGATATTTGGATTATTTGTTAGCAATTTTTTGTTATAAACTACTGCTTCATAATATCTAAGAGTTATTCCTGATTGTCCACTTTGCGTTATGTCTAAAATACATTTTGTTCTCTGTAAGTCTTCTACCATTGCATCATATGGCATATATGATTGAATTATTTCATCTTGGCTTAACTCACTTTTTTGTTCTGCATTTAGCCCTAACAATTTTATAAGAGGTTTTACATTGTTATTTTTTGCTTCTTGTTTTAAGAAATCTAAAAATTCAAAACGATTTTTTACATTTCCCACATAATAAAGATCTGTATCGATATTATTATTTTTCACATCAAATTTTGAATATAATGTATTGCTATATAAATATCCATACTCCTTTGAATCTTTTGGATCAAAGCTTATGATTTTGTCGAATTTAAAATTCTTTATCATTTCTTTTGCCACTGATACGCTAGGATACTTTGCTGACATTGGATCAATCATAAGCAATACTACTTTTATTCCATTTTTGCGTAAATATTCTAAATCTGATACTTCTATCTCCTGTAATGCTTCATTTGTAGCAATTAAAATTTTTACATTATCTGAATCATATGAATCATTTATTATAGATTTAATCAGTTTATTCTTACGAACTATTTTGTAGTTTATTTGTTTAATTATTCTCTGAATTTTTCTTATATATCTATTATTTGAAATATTAGATTCATCTTTTTCATAAACAAATTCTACGTTTTCTAATTTTTGTAAATCTGAAAGCATGTAATTACTAATTATTCCATAATTACTTCTACTTAGTACATAATACTTCATCTGTTACTCCTTTGTTTTAGACCTCTTCTGCCGTTTTTTCTTTTGCTTTTTCATTGTAATATAACCCAATAATCATAAATGAAATTATTGTCATTCCTGAACAACTTGACATAAAACCTGGGTTAAAGAACGGTTTAATTGCCCAAATCACAAAGTTTAAAAACAAAATTATTTGTGGTATTCTCTCTTTACACCATAATACGCTTACTTCAAAGAAATTATACATTAGTCCACCTATAATCAAGAATGTTCCTACAACGCCTAGCTGATACAAGTATGATAAATACTCTAATTCATAACTATGCGGATTAGATTCTGATCTGATATAATCTGAAACAAAAGATCCTAGTCCATGGCCTATAAATGGAGCACTTACAAAACCGTCATATAGGTGAGTAAATTGTTCTACTCGCGTTCCATCTGATGCTTCTACTTGTGTTCCTGAAAATCTATAAGCGAATGTTCCTATTATGTTATTTAAATATTTTCCATCTTGATAAAAGATCAATAATCCAGCAAAGCCAAATACAAATATTACAATCGCTGCAAGTATTAGCATATTTGCGTATGTTAGTCCTTGCTTTTTAAAGTAGAAGAACATTCCTATTACGGCCATTGCTGCAAATTGTACAATCACTATTCTTGAATATACAATCATAGAATATACAGCCATTGTACCTATAAGAAAAATTCTATTTTTAATAGATTTCTTTCCGCATGCTAATTCTACACTCATAAGAATTAATGGTATAGTATCGTTTGACGTTGTAATTCTGTAACAAGTTATAGGGCCAAGTGGGAATTCTAGACTCATCCACTCTGCTCTTAGATAATTTTCGAATATATTACCTACTGCATCATAAGATATTACATGAGCTATTAATGCTAATTCTATTAAGATTTTTAATCCAACATAAAAGATTACTGCTGCCCATAAAACTTTTATTGCTTTTTTTATGTCTACCCATCCATTTGTAATACATAATAAGGCTATTACCACTACACTAAGTAATGAGAAACTTGATTTAATAAAAGTTTTTAATCCTGGTGTATATCCGTTTGCCAAGCTTAAAATGGCCCACATCATCATTATAAGTATTATTGTCATAATATTTATAACATATCTATCTATCTTTATTTTATCTTGGCGAATCATTTCAAGGCCTATGCAACCAAATAATGCCAAAACTAATAATATTTTCACTGGAATTCCTAGCACATTTCCTGACGGCAAAACAAATGAAAATAATAAAAGATAGAATAACCACTCAATTATCTTCCCCAATTTAATTTCCTCCATTTTCTGCTTTCATTTTTTTTATGAAAGCTTTTCCATCTTTTGCTCCTTTACGCATAACTTTAAATTTTTTCATTTTATCTTTTTCATATAATACTGTCTTTATTAAAAACATATAGTATTTAATCTTTTCTTTTTTAATGTTAATGCTGTTTTTGTGCATATACATATAAATTAATCTGTTTCGTACAATATAGTATTTTCTAAATGGTGAGTGATTCATTACAGTTATTTTCTTGCCTAAGAAGCGGTGGCTTACGCCATGTCCTAGTTCGTGCAACAATTTTACTGTATTGATTCTATATATTTTATATCCATTTTCTACTAACTTTGCACAAAAATCATGGTCTACTAAATCTATAAAGAGTTCTTCAAAGAATCCTCCTACTTTTTCCCATGCTTCAACTGGTGTAAGAGATGCTGATGTAATACATTTATCTAATTCTTCTACATCACCTTTATTATCTTCATTATTTCCATAATTTCTATCCAAAATAAGTGGACTAAGCGAACCTATATTTTCTAACTTATCTGTATATTTTTTATATTCACTTATGATGTTATCTGGTACAACTGAATCCTGGTCTAATGTTAAAACCCATTCATAGCCATTTGCCTTTGCATACTCAAACATTTGATTAAGCGCTCTTGCTATTCCTAAATTATCGCCGTTTTTTTCAACGATTAATTTGTCTGCTGGATATTTTGACAAAACTTTCTCTTCTATTTCTTGTAAATTACTTGAACCATTGTCTACGCAAAGTACTGCGTCTACTTGATCAATTACTGCAGCTATGTTTTCATCTATTCTGTCCATCTCAGGATTAAATAATGTGATACCTGCTAAAATCATATTTCTTACCTCTCAAACTTAAGCTTATTTAGTTAGCTTTCTTTTTCCTCTAATACTTCTGCCTAATAATGCGACTACGAAAAATAGTCTATTCTTTATCATCTTAAATACTCCGTAGTGGCTCATTGATGACACATTATCACCATGTCTTCTGTAATGGAACAAAACTTGCTTTTTGAATACTGATCCACCATGGAGATCTCCAAGAACTCCTATCCATTGATCATGCATCTCAATGTAATTTGGTATTGGTAGAGCATATTCTAAAAGCTCTCTTTTAAATGCCATACAACATCCAATATATGAATTTTTTACGATATTTTTAAATGCTCCATTTTTTGAACCTCTAAATTCCATAAACGATGGGATTGTAACTTCATTCTTTTCATTGAATACTTCTGCATCATGTACTACTACTGCACAATTATTTTCTTCAAATGTTTTTAGAACTACTTCAACCTTATTTGGTTCCCAAATATCATCTTGGTCACATAAAAAAAGATAGTCCCCTTTGGCTGTTTCTAATGCATTTTCGAAATTCTTTTTAACGCCATTTTTAGGGCCATCTACCAATATGATGTTTTGATATTGCTTTTGCATTTTGGCAACAATTTCTCTTGTTTTGTCTGTAGAAAAATCATCTGAAATAATAAGTTCATCTTCTTCTGTTAAATTTGCCATTATGGATTCTATTTGTTCTTTTATATATCTTTCTCCATTATAGGATGCCATACATACTGAAATCATTACTACTTCCTCGCTGTTTTGTATCGTTGTCATATAACTCATATAGCTATAGCCATAATATGTTATTATGAACTATAGCTATCTTTTTTCCTGTTATGCTAATTTAAATCCCCACTTGCAGAAATATTTCCACATTGACTGCACGTGGATTTTAAATAATTTTTTATTTTTATGAGAACCTTTTTCCCACTTGTGAATTACTGTTGCATCTGGAAAATACATCAATTTAGATACTTGATTTACTCTTTTACAAAGATCTGCATCTTCTAAATACATGAAAAATCTGTCGTCAAATCCTTCCAATTTTTTATATAATTCTGTCTGAATTACAAGGAAGCTTCCCTGTCCAAAAGGGACTTCAAATTCCTTTGTATAATCCATATGTTGTAATGTATGCTCAGCCTGTCTTTTTTGGAATTTGTTTTTCATAAACATTCTGATAAACATGTCAAAAATAGTTAGCTCTTTTCTATATACATGCTGAAGTTCACCTGCTTCATCTGTAAGTCTTGGAATCACCATACCTACTTCTTGGTGCTCTTTCATATATGCATATATCTTTGAAAACGCATCTTCATTAAACAAAATATCTGGGTTAACGATTGCATGATATTCTGAATCTAATTCGTCTAACACCAAATTATGGCCTTTTCCAAATCCCATGTTTTCGTTTTTTGTTCTAAATTCTACATCTGGATATTTTGCTAATTCGGCTTTAAAATCTTCTCTTTTTTTATAATCTTCCTCTGTTACACATTCGGTGTTGTCGATGATATAAACTGTCTTAGTAATAGCCTTGTCAGTATATCTTTCCATTGATTCTATTGCTTCTACTATTTCATCGTAATTTCTATATGCAACAATTGATGCTGATAAATTCTTCATTATTTCGATCCTTCTTTGCCTAGTACAACCTTTACAGTTTTAAATAATATTTTGATATCAAGAATTATTGACCAATTCTCGATATACTTAGTGTCGAGACGTACAACTTCGTCAAAATCTGTTATGTCGCTACGTCCACTTACTTGCCACATTCCTGTAAGACCTGGTTTCATACTAAGTCTGATTTTGTGATGCAAGTCATATTCTTCATATTCATTAGCTGTTGGTGGTCTTGTACCTACCAAACTCATGTCACCTAATAAGATATTCCAAAATTGTGGTAATTCATCAATACTTGTCTTTCTGATAAAGTTACCGATACCTTTTCCTGGACCTTTTTCTGAACCAATGATTCGTGGGTCGTTTTCCATTTTAAACATAAATCCACTCATCTCATTTTGAGCCATAAGCTCTTTTTTACGTTCTTCTGCATCCATGTACATTGATCTAAATTTATACATATAAAATGTTCGACCATTTTTTCCTACACGTTTTTGCTTAAAAAATACAGGACCTGGTGACTGTTTTTTGATAATTGGTGCTACAAATATAAATGCTATTCCTGTAAAGATTAATCCTACAAGTGCTCCTGCTATATCTGCAAGTCTCTTTAAGGCTATTTGCCAACCTGTAGCTGCCTTTACAGCTGTTGTAATTACGTGAGCATCACCAATTCTTTCTACTAGTTCATTAGGTAAACCTTCTGGTAAAAATCCTAATCCGATATGAACTGTTACACCCATGCTTAAAAATGTTGTTACAAGATTGTCAATATCGATGTCTTCGCAATATGTATCTACGTAAACCTCGTCTACTACATCTCTTTTTATATATTCAACTAGTTTTTCTTTTCC
The DNA here is from genome assembly GCA_900113385.1 of Lachnospiraceae bacterium C7. GTDB lineage: Bacteria > Bacillota > Clostridia > Lachnospirales > Lachnospiraceae > Roseburia. The sequence goes on along the minus strand of FOPE01000002.1, from coordinate 87,587 downwards.
TGATATTACCTGGATTCCGTTAATTTCATTTCCTGCGTAATCTTCGCTTGGAAATGCTACACAATTAATCTTATAGTCTCTAAATTTTTTGTTTAAAATCTGTTTTAGACAATTATCAATATGATTACTTGATGATATAATCAACATATTTGCTTGATTTTTTTCTTTTGTAAGTGTTTTTCTCACTACTTGTTTCCATATAATTCTTGCAATACTACAAAAGACTATTGAAAGTCCCCAACTTAGTAAGAATACTGTACGTGATAAAAGATATGATTCTTTGATTACGTATTCATATACTAACAAGAGTAACTGGATCATTGTTACATGCTCCGTAGTGTAAAGTATTTCTACTATAGCTTCTCTTTGTATTATATGTTTATAATTTTGTGAAAAGAACACTACTATTATGTCAAAAGCTACTAAAATAACTGCTAACTTTGAATACATTTCTTGTCCGTTTAATAAGCTTTCTTTATGCCTAATAGAATATGCTAGGAAAAAAGCTATTTCCATACAAATTATGTCTAATATCTCGAAATCCCAGTGTTTCATCCAATTCAAATTTTTCTTGCGATACATAAAGTCCTCCTCATCCTCGCTAAAACATCTAGATTATGTTACCACTATCTGTTTTTAATAAAAATATACTTTTCTTTCTCTCTTTACACTCAAAGTCTGCAAAAAGTAATAAAAATAGCGGATTATATGCCATTTCTAACATGTGATGTTCCATAAAGCATTGAACTGCAATTACTGCTACTGCTACTAACAAAACAAGTCTTTTTGTCTCTAATGCTTTTTTTGATATTACTACCCACATTACTAATACTGCAATTAGCATCACTACTCCGTACATTAGCATAATTCTTATATACGAATCATCTAGGAAAAAATATTTTTCATGGTAGACTGTGGATTTTCCGAAGCCCCATTCTTTTATATATTGACCAAAAGGTTTTAGTCCAAATTTTTTAAGTCCTTGTGATGAATATGTGAGTCTTGAACTTAATTTAGTATCAAGGGCTGCCCACTTAGGGCTGTTTTTATTGAAACCTACTGTTAAAACTGTTATTAAAATTGTCATAACTATAGGCATAAGTGACATTAACTTAAATATTGTATTTTTTCTAATGTCAAAAAATTCTTTATAGCTCATTGTGCCAACAGGCATTTTTTCGTAGCTTTTTGTATACTCGTAGAATTTTTCATAAATAATTAAGATTGTCAACATTACTAAGCATGCCCAACTTGTATATGATACATTCTCTACTAATACAAATTGTGCAAAAAATATTGTCAACAAAATGTCTGCTATTGTAACTATTCTATTTTGAATACATAGGCCTACAACTATTAAGAAAAATATGTGAGCTGCACAATCTGTTGGATATATGATACCAAAGGAATTTCTTGTTCCTTTTCCAATTATCTCATATACCAAATTGTCAATTAAACCATATTGACTAGCGAAAAATGCTGCTGTTACTACAACAAAGCCCACCCAGAAATAAACTCTTAATATTTTATCTACTGATACATTTGCTGCTCCTATTATTAATAGTCCAATCTCTAGGAGCACTGAATATCCACTTAAAAGTCCAGCTGACACAAACACTATTAGTAGCACACCGAATTTAATATACTCTACTTTTGTGAATTTTTTGCGATTAAAAAATATCTTTGCTGTTGTATAAAATGCAATTAGAGCATAAAAAATAAGACCAAACTTAGGAGGCCACTTATCTATGAACATTGTGGTGTCCAAAAAATCATGTATCAGTATGAGTCCATAGACTATTAAAAAGCCTATTTCCCATCTTTTTGATATCTTATCTGTTTTCATTTGTTTTACCTCAAACTAGTAATAGACTTTTTTGTCTAATTTCCAAATTCTCTTTAGGTTAAATAAAAATCTTGAAAATTTACTATTATAAAATCCGTCACTCATATGAATCTTGTTAAACCATGTAAATACTTTGTATTTATTTTTTACACAGTTGAACATATATGGGCTTTTTTCTGCAATTCTTGCATTCATTTTCTGAACTGTTTTTCTATATTTTTTCTTATCAGGGCTCTTAATTAAAGCTACCTGGTAGTAACTTCCGATAAACATTGATGTCTTCTTAGCCCAGAACAACTTAGCACCTTCTGGATCTGGACATTTTTCAAGCATTGGCTCATATCTAAGCATGCTATCAATTACTTTATGGAAGTGTGGAAGACGTTTTAGCTGATTCTCAGCTGCAATACTTTGGTTAACATCTCCTACTCTATATACGTATAATTCTTCTGCAACTAACTGTATTTTCTGTGCTTTACATGCTGGGATTGTAGCATATTCTTGATCTTCATAGAAAATACCTTCTGTAAGTTTGTAATTCTGATCTCTGTAAAATTTAGTATTATATAAAATACCATGATATTGCACGCCATTAAAAATATCTGGCCACATATCCATAATTTCTTTAAGAGAATATATTCTTTCTTTATTAACATCTCTATTAACGATATCTCTACTTGTATATCTTTTTTTAGAAATATCATAATCTACGTAACTTGAAAGTACTACATCTGCATCTGCTCTTTCTAGGAAATCAATCATATGCTCTAATGCTGTTGTGATAACCCAGTCATCTGCATCTATACATTTAAAAAATTTACCTGTAACATTCTCAACTCCAACATTAATAGCTGAGCCATGTCCACCATTTTCCTTGTTAATGATTTTGAAAGTATCTGGATACTTATCTACAAATTTCTGAGCTACAGCTACGCTATTGTCAGGTGTTCCATCATTTACAATAAGGACTTCCATTTTGTCCATTTTATCTTTATCATCCATGATAAAAGTGCTTAAACCTTTATCTAAAAATTTTTCTGCGTTATATGTTGGTATTACAATTGATAATAATTTATCCATAGTTCTCCTTTAACCTCGTTTTTTCACATGATTATAATATAGCACAAATGAGACTAATTTGCGATATTATAGTGTCTATTTATTAAAACTAATTTTAAGTATTGTGTTTGCAATTTAATCTTAGCCTTTAAGTAGTTTGTAAGCAAGGGCTCCTATAGCAAATATTCTGTAATTTGTTTTTCTTAATGCCCAAATGCTTCTTTTTGTTATGGCATTATATACACCTCTATGATGCAATTTCATGTCCATATCAAAATCTATCATTTCTTGTTTTATTTTCTTTTTGTTTCCTAGGCTAAAATAAATCTGGAATTGATTTTGTGCTGACAAGGCTATTCCTTTGTCGATATATCTCTTTTTATATGAATCAATCGTTTCATTTTCATCTGAAAATGCGTAAAGAGATTTCAATACTTTTTCATGCTCTCCTCGACGCTTTTGCATAGATTTTATATCTACACTTTGTCCATCTCTACCTAATCTATACATATATACAATTGTGTTATCATAATATACATTAGTACAATATGGAATTGGATACAAAATGTATTCTGCATCTTCGTAGAAACAATGTTCATCTACTCTAATATTATTTTCTTGTAATATTTTTGTTCTTACAGTTAATGAATGGATTTTTATTATTGGTTCTCTTACTACTTCTGTAAACTTCCAACTTCTACCGTAGTGATTTGGATCGTTAGCTGCTGCTCTTCGTATCTCAGATTTTGCTGGATTACTTTCATTTACACATTTGTAATCTGAAGCTACTATATCTGAATTAACGCTTTTTAAGGTGTCCACTAATTTAATAAATCCCTCTGTGTCTACCCAATCATCACCATCTAAAACTTTAAAATATTTTCCTGTTGCTTCTTGGATTCCACGGTTTATTACTGAACCATGTCCGCCATTTTCTTTTTGGATAATTCTTATCATTGATGGATATTTTTGGGCATAAACTTTCGCTTTTTCTACTGTGCTATCTGTTGCACCATCATCTATAACTAAGATTTCTACCTCTTTTATTTCCCCTTTGTTAACAAATGAGCTTAAGCACTCATCTATATACTTTTCAACATTATAAGCTGGAATTACTACTGTTAAAATCTTACTCTGTGAAGTCTTACTCTGTGAAGTCTTACTTTCCATCTTTTTGGCCTCCTTTACGAAGTTTCTTATAAAATACTTTTCTTAATTTTGTTGGTGAATATACCATTGCCATTGTTAGCAAGCAACTTATTACATATTCTCCAAAATTCGTAATTTTTAATTTATGTTCTTTTTTTCTTAAAGCTAAATATCTTTTTCCATAACCTGATCCGCCTCGTCTATCATAAAAGCTTTCATTAGTTCGAGCTTCTACTAAAACTTCTGGTATGTTATCTAACTTATATCCTTTAGACATTACTCTAATCCATAAGTCATAGTCTTCTAGATTAGGATAATGTCTATAATTACCTGCTTCTAGTATTGCTTCTTTTCTAAACATAACTGTCATATGGTTTAATGGATTTCGATATTTACCATATCTTTTTACTTCTTCTGGCCCTGTTGGCATTTTTTTGATATTTTTATGAGAACCGTCATCATAAAATTCTTGAATATAGCCTCCACATGCTGCTACGTCTTTATTATTTTGCATAAATTCAAACTGAAGACGCAATCTATTAATCCTTGCTATATCGTCTGTATCCATTCTTGCTATTAATGGCTGACTACATAACTCTACACCTTTTTTTAAAGCCTTCCCGAGTTGAACATTTTTTTGGAACTGAAAAGTCTTTATATTTGGGAAATGTTCTATACTATCTAGCAAAACTGACTCTAGTTCATCAGTAAGGGGACCATCTTTTATTAATACGATCTCATCAGGCTGTAAGCTTTGGTTAATAATGCTTTCTAATGCCTTTTTAAAATATTCTGGTTTTTCTTTTTTGTATACAGACATAAGTACTGATATTCCCATAATGTTTCCTTCCTTAGCTTCTATAAAGTATTCTTATTATAAGTATACTACTTATATAATTTTTTACATAGTTAATGCCCATGAATTACTCATGGGCATTTATCTTAAGGCTAATTAATGCTTTTTCATGGCTGTTGTCTGTGCTGCATCTACACCTTCTGTATTTTCTTTTACAAATAAGATTTTAAATGTAAGCAACAATATTTTGAAATCTAGCCACAACGAATAATTTTCAATATAAGTTATATCCATCTTTAATTTATCATATGGGGTTGTATTATATTTACCCCATACCTGTGCGTATCCTGTAAGACCTGCTTTTACTTTTGTTCTAAATGCAAACTCTGGAATCTCTTCCATGTATTGTTCTGCAATAACTTGTCTTTCAGGTCTTGGTCCTACTAAAGACATATCTCCTTTTAAAATATTAAAAAGCTGTGGCAATTCATCAAAATGAATATTTCTAATAATATTTCCTACCGGCGTTACCCTTGAATCACCTTTTGCTGCAAGTCTAGCACCTTTCTTTTCAGAATCTGTAGTCATACTTCTAAACTTAATAATCCTAAATGGTGTATGGTCTCTTGTAAGTCTCTCTTGTTTGTAAAAAATTGGACCACCATCATATAGTTTAATGCATAATGCAATAATTATCATAAATGGTGAAGCAATTACAATTCCTATTAATGAAAGAACTATATCACATGCTCTTTTAAAAAATCTCTGTGTTATTGATAACCCTTGATTTCTAAGTAAATACAATGGTGTGTCAAATAAATGTATATCATCTGAAGCTCTGAATAAAATATCTGAAATCTTAGGTGTACAATATACTCTTATACTATTTTGATAGCAGTATTTCATGATATCATTTCTAGTCTCTGCTGGTAAATCACTTAATACTACACCTTGATATCCGCTTATAGCTTCATATAATTTTTCTTTACCGACTGTACAACTTATTGTTGTACAAATATTATATTTGTCTTTTCGTGTATTAATCTTTGCAATTAAGTCGTCTGATGGATATGCTCCATAAACTACGATCATCTGTCTAGGTGGATACAATGCTTTGTAGGATTCTGTTATAAGAATACTCCACAATACAATAAATCCAATTTCTATAAACATTACGTCTACTAACGGAATTGGATTAACATAATCACGACAAATCAAACATAATTCAAAAAACGCTACTATATTTCCTAATATAAGCGCTAAAACATTTGACAAAATTATATCTGTCAATCTTAGATAACCTATTCTATATCCTCCAAACACTTTTGTAAAAAAGAATATAAATAACAGATACATTCCAATAACTGCCCAGTTTCCTCGTCTAAAATAAGGTGTTACAACTGACACACCTATATTCCAATTGGCATAATATTTATACCAAAGAATTGCAAATAGCACACCATACACGGTTAGTGAGACTACATTTGCAGCAAAATTCAATAAATGTTTATAACGTTGTCTCTTCATCTTTTTCTAACTCCAAAATCTTATTCCCCAAAGCCACTTTTTGCTAATTTTAATATGGCAGTAAGAGCTTCTTTTTCATCTTCTCCTTCGCATACAAATTTAACTACATCTCCGCATTTAATGCATGCACCTAATACGCTAAGTACACTTTTAGCATTTGATATAGAATTTCCATGCTCAAATGTAATTTTACATTTGTATTTAATTGCCTCCTTGCAAAGTTCACCTGCAGGTCTTAAATGCAATCCTGTAGGATTTTTAATTTGTACTTCTTGAGAAACCATAATAACCCCCGTTTCATCTTTTGCTCAGCAACTACATTGCAATAATATAATGTCTCCTAAAATCTGTCCGCTAATTGTTTGTTGTGTTACTGTCTGTCACTATGTTGTCTTGTGTGTTAGTTTGTTCTTGTGTATTCGTCTGTGGTTGTGACTGAGTCTGATTCTGATTCTTTATCACAACTTGTGTCGTAATACCACTGTATTTGTATTTGCTTGAATCAAGATTTAATGTCACTTTCACACTATGAGTTCCTGCGCTAAGTCCCGACAAATCCACTACTGCTTCTACATCATTTGCATTAAGCGCTGACATATTAGCTGCGTCTGCTGTCACTTTCATAACTACATTACTTTGAACAAAACTTGCTTGATATTTACTATCTAACCCATTCATTTTAATACTACTTGTTGGAACTGTCAAAGTCACAGCTTGTTCTTCTTCTCCTTCAAGATAAAGATGTACTGTAAGCTTTGATTCCTTTTCGTTAACAAGTTCTACTTCTTCTGGCAAATATTTCTTTAAGTCTATTGTAACTTCTGTTTTTCCTTTTATAGAATTTCCATTGAAAACATCAGATGAAATATTAATATCATTTATCTGCTCTAATGCTTCATCTGATCCCATTACAAGTACAGAGTTTTCACTAGCTTTTAAACTTACATTCTTGCCATCAGAATTTTTTATAGTTTTATTTGGAATGTTAATATTTACTTTTTTAGTTTTTAAAATCTTAGCTGATACCGATATGGATACGTTGCTAAGTTTTAATTTATCTGTAGGCACTTCATTGCCCTGTGCATCGTAAAGTTTAGGCTTTACTTTATCTGTAATATCTATGTTCATGTTGCCTACATCTATAGTAGCTACAACAGAATGCACTCTTTTTACTACTGAATTTGGACCTTGTATCTTTAATACTGTAGGATTTACAACCTTTACACTACCTAAAGCATATCCATTTGCTACTTTTCCTGTAGTATTTGCTGAAATTACAAACTGTTTTGCTTTTAGCTTCTCTAAAGATAATGTAACGTACTTTCCTTGGGCGTTGTATTTAAGCATTCCATTTGATCTTTTACTTTCTATATCAACTGGAACTGTAGCTGACTTCTCATCTTTTGAAATAAGAGCCTTTGAATAATCTGCTACCGCTACAAAGTCATCATCATTTAATTTGTCTAGGACAGTTCTTTTGGCTGTCACTGAAAAACTTACTGAACCTGTTCCATCTTTTACTTCTGCATATTTGCCTAAGTTAGTCATAAAATCAGCATTTTTAACTTCTACTTCTGCTGTATACGTCCTTGTCTTAGTTGGATCATTAATGTTATAAACAATAACCCACAACGCAAATGCAAATAGCAATGCTAACACCTTAAATCCGAGGTTATTTGTCACTTTTTTTAGAATTTTTTCTAGCATCCATTAACCTCCTTTTCAGTAGTTCTAAACGTGTTGCTTCATGAGTTCTATTTTGAACATACTTAAGTCGTCTTCTAAGATCATCCTCTTCAACTGCTCTATAAATTTGTCCACGCATAGCATAAGAAACTTTACCTGTCTCTTCTGATACAACTATTGTCATAGAATCACTTACTTCACTAATTCCCACTGCTGCTCTATGTCGTGTACCTAATTCCTTACTTAAAGACAAACTATCTGATAATGGTAAATAGCATGTTGCTGATACAATTCGATTTCCTCTTACTATTATTGCACCGTCGTGAAGCGGTGTATTTTTTTCAAAAATATTAATAAGTATCTGTCTAGATACTAATGCATCAACATCAATACCTGTACGAACATATTCGTCTAGGTCAATATCATCTTCTATAACTATTAAAGCTCCTGTCTTAACTTTTCCCATGGAATAGCAAGCTTTAATAATCTCTTCTATAGTTTTGTCCGAGAACTTTTCTGCTATTTCTTTATTGCCCACAAAAAATGGAGCGAAAATATTTTTTTGACCTAAGTTCTCAAGTGCCTTTCGTAATTCTGGTTGAAAAATAATAACTAAGGCGACTATACCAACGTTAAAAGTATTTTCTGCTATCCATAATATCGTATTCATTTGAAATGCTGCTGCTAAAAGTACAAACAACAAAATAATTAAAATTCCTTTAAAGAGATTCCATGCTCTAGTATTTTTAATCCATATCAATAAATGATAGATAAGGACTGAGATAATAAGTATCTCTACTAAATCAACTGGAGTAATTCTAAAACTTGGAAGTTCTAGATACAAGGATAGATTCTCTTTAAAAGCCTCTAGGCTAGCTAGAAAATCCTGCATAATATCTTCACCTTTCTTTATTATTATTCAAATTTATAATCCAAAATATTTGTTCATCTTGTTCTGACCGTAATAAAATACCAAAAAATTGTTAAATAATTATGTGCAAATATAAAAAATTTTATTTTTCTTCATTTTCTCTTGGTATTTTTTTCCCTATGCTTGTTGTATTTCCAAAATGTTTTACTGTCTTTTCTTCTTTTCCAAGCATTTTCTTTGGAACTGCTTTTACATAATAGTAATAATCATCATCTTCAAATTGTACATTTTCTACTCTAGAATAGTCTAAATTCATAAAAAAGAATTGAATTATTAGTCCTACAATAATCGCTATAACATTGCCAATTATAATCTCTAAAGTCTTATCTGATAAGTTAAATAACATATATCCTGCAATTAAAGAACCTATTTGAATTAATGCTCCTGCAAATGTTGCTATTGTCCATGCATGTTCAATTTGACGTCTTCTTACAATATAAACTACTAATGTAGAAATTACCATAACTATTAATACAAATACTAACTCTTTGTTACCTAAAATCTGGTTGAGCGATACATTAATCTTTGTAGTTGATTCTTCTGAATTAGAACTAGCTATGCTTTTCAATGTGTCTGCATTTTGTTTAATTCCATCTATAAAATAAAATATAACTGTACCTAAGGCCACTCCAATTGCTGAATATACGCCTCGAAGTAGTCCGGCTGCTACAGGCATCACATAAGGAATATGATACCTAAATAGTATCGGTGTAAATAGCATTAATATTCCATCTTCTGGTGCAAATCTGCAATACAAAAATATAAATATAAGAAATACTATTCCTACTACAATTGCAACCTCTGGTGAAAGTGCATACATATCAAGCATAACTGCAAACATTGCCAACCACAAAATTGCATTAACTGGTAATAATGCACATGCTATAGCTGTTCCTATTGCAACAGGTGCACTACTTATAATTTCGAAGTATCCTATATTTTTATTTATAGTAACAAAAACTATCAATGCTATTATAAATTTAGTTATTATTCTACTGATTGTGTCATGTTTTTCTATAAAATTTATAATTCGGTCTTTAATCTCAAGTAACTTCATTAATGCCTCCTAATAAGTTTATTCTTCATCGTCATACATCTCATTCACTTTCTTTACATGCTCGTAAAGTCCTTTAAGTGCTTTTCTACCTTTAGTGTAGCGATGATAATAAATGACATAAGTTATTATCAGATATATAATCATGAAAACTAAATATAAAATAACAAAAATAACACTTATGTGTTCTAAATCAAAAGAACCAAATTCTTCTATAAGGTCATTGACACTGTACATTATCACTAATAATACTATTAATGCAAATGCTATAGAGCCACATATAAAGCTCTTTATCAATTCCTTCCAAATATAATCTGATCTATAGAACTGGCCCATCTGACGATTCTTTTTTTCTTCTGTTGAATCATATTTCGCAATATGAAACAATTCTCTAACTCGTTCTTCGTTTATCATATGTTATCCTCTTCTATTATCCTCACATACTTCATGTAATTATAACACAGTCAAGAAAATTTTTAAATTGATTCTTAAAATATAAAATAAAATTTTATTTTTTTTAATGTTTTCCCACAAAAAAACTCCCCAACCAGTTATCTCAACTAATCAGGGGGCTTTATATCTTACTTATGGTCGAGGAATCTCATTCTGTTTTTGTTATCTTTTTTAGGTTTTTCTGGCTTTGGTTCCTCTGGTTTTCTAAATGCATCTGCTAAACTGTTTGCCATATCTTTTTTACAAGCTTCACATAACTTGCCTGAGCAAATAGGTTTACCGCATTTCTCACAAACAATTCCGTCTGCACTAGGATACGATAGAATTAATCGTTCCTCTCTAATCCACGCTTTAATCTGTTTTACTTGAACATCAGTCTCTTTTGCAACTGCATCAATTGAATCATGTGGATTTTTTTCTAGGTACTGTTTTACCTCTTGAAATTTTTCTTCTGCTTTTTGTTTACACGCATCACAAATGCGTTGGCCTGATACATAATTAAATAGCCTACCACAATTTTTACAATTTGTTACTTCCATTTTTTTATCACCTAGTATCCTTTTCCAGTACATATTAAGAGACCATAAACATCCTCAACATGCGCCTTATTTAATTCTTTTGTTATAGCATCTAACGTACTTCCTGTGGTATATATATCGTCCACAATTAAAATTCTTTTATACGTTTTTTCGAAATTATCTAAAAAAAACGCATTATTTAGCATATTTTTTCTTTCTGTTGGATTTAGCCCTTTTAGAGCTATTGTATCTCGAATTCTTTTTACTGTTTTTGAGTCTACTGGGATGCCTGTAAGTTTTGAAAGTTCCTCTGCAAAAACCTCCGCTTGATTATATCCTCGCTTTATTTCTTTTTTGTGATACATCGGTACTGGAACTATCACTTCTGGGTCTACTATTTCTAGCCATTTTCCATATCTTTCCACTGCTTTTTTTGCAAAAAATTTAGCATATTCTCGTCTATTTGAATATTTAAAGCGATACATCGATAGTTTTATATGGCCTTTGTATACAAATAAAGCTTTGCTTTGTCTAAATTTGTGTTCTCGTTTTATACAATCTTGACAATATTCTGTAGCTTCATCAACTACTGGATGACCACATTTCATGCAGCATGGTTCGTCTACATTTAATATTTTGGTTTTGCAGATATCATGTACAAGTCGTTGTTTTCCTCCTACGGATTTGAATTGTTCTAAAAAAGGCTTTTGTCTATTAAATTCTGAAAAATCTATATAGTCTTTTTCAATTATTTTGTCACATATTGGGCACCTAAGGGGGTAAACATAATCTAGAAAAATGTCTGTAAATTGTTGTGAAATAAACTTGCCAACTTTGATAGTACTTTTTAGTCTATTAGAATTGATGCAATTACTAAATCTTTTTAGCATTATTAATTTTGTTAAATCTCTCTTGCTACTAGATTAACATAGTTCATTATTAAGTACAAGAAAAAAGTGTAAAATCGCAGACTGCTTTTTCACACTTTTTTTCGTTTTAATTTATAAATTTTAATTAATTAAACTTAATCTAATCTGATTCGATTAATAATACCTAATTTCTTAGCTTTCTCTTCAAAATCTTTTTCTCTAGTATGAGCTGTAATAAATCCAATCTCGCCTTCTACTACATCTTTGATTAACTTGACATTGCCAAAAACTTTTCTAATATCGTCTTCGCTTTTATCTGTTCTTACAAAGAATCTACTTTCTGTATCTTCGTAGTCTAACAATTGAAGTTTTTCTGATGACCATTCTATTTCTAGATGTTTGTCTTTATTTTTTGTCATTTCTACCACATCGGCTACGACTGCACTTGCTGTTGGCAAGCTTCCTGCTCCACTACCGTAAAACATTGCGTCTCCTAATACATTACCATGTACAAACACTGCATTAAATACATCATTTACACTATACAATGGATGTGTACTATCTAACATAAATGGTGCAACCATTGCAACATAGTTAGCGCCTATCTTTCTACTTGATGCTAAAAGTTTTATGGATCTATTTATTTTTTTTGCATATTTAAAATCTGCTGATGAAATCTTTGTGATTCCTTCGCAATGAATATCTTCGAAATCTACCGTTTTTCCACTTACAAGTGATGTTAAAATAGCAATTTTTCTACAAGGATCGTGTCCCTCTATGTCTGCTGTTGGATCTTTTTCAGCATATCCTTTTTCTTGGGCCTCTTTTAGTACATCATCAAATTCTGCACCTTCTGTGGCCATTTTGGTAAGCATATAATTAGTTGTTCCATTTAATATACCTGAAACTTCTTCTAATTCGTCTGCTGTTAAGCAAGAATTTATATTTCTAATAATTGGAATTCCTCCTCCAACAGAAGCCTCAAATTGAAAATTAACACCATTTTCTTTTGCAATGCTAAGAAGCTCTGCCCCTTTAGCTGCAACAAGTGCTTTATTTGAAGTAGTTACATGTTTTTTGGCTTCAAGCATAGCCTTTACAAAAGTAAATGCAGGCTCTACACCTCCCATTGTCTCTACAACAACACCTACTTCATCATCCTCAACAATAGTTTTATAATCATGAACTATACATTCTTCCATTGGATCTCCTGGAAAATCACGTAAATCAAGTACATACTTAACTTCTATTTCTTCTCCAGCTTTTTTCTCCAATTTAATACTATTTCTTCTAATAACCTCAACTACTCCAGAACCTATTGTTCCATATCCCATAACTGCTATTTTCATTGTATGTATCACTCCCTTGATAATATTTTTGCGTAGTGAATGCCTGAAACGGTTTCTATGGCATCAACAAGGGCATCAACATCTCCTGTCTCTTTAAATACATCAATACTAACTGTAAGTGTAGCAATTCCATGAACTGGTATACTTTGATGAATTGTAAGAACATTTGCTTTAAAATCTGCAATAGTCTTAAGTACCATTGATAATAATCCTGGTTCATCGTCTAATTGTATAACCATGTTTACAGTTTTACCTTTTTCATTTTCATGATAAAGGTTGATTTCGTCTTTATATTTATAAAAAGAACTCCTGCTGATTCCTACCATTTCTGTGGCTTCTTGAACGGACGATACTTTTCCAGAATCAATGAGTCTTTTAGCATTTACAACCTTAATCAAAACTTCTGGTACTGCCTTATCTCGCAATACGTAATACTTTGTCTTTGTTGCCATTAGCTTTCCTCCCACTGAAGTTACTACTTAGCCGATTTTTCATAACTTTCAATAATAAAATTTATTTAAATATTTAACACTTTGATTTCCTATATAAACTTTTCATAACATTATTATTTCGGCACTGGTATTGTATCTGTCACGCTGACATTTGTCTTTATAACAAAGATACTACCATAAAACTATATACCATTACAACCCTTTTTTGAAACTTTTTAAAATCAATTAGTTATTTGTTTCATTAATTATTTTTTAGCTAAAAAGCTTATCATTTTATTTACCTTGACCTAATGAAGTCCACTGCAAATATCCCATAATAAACAAGTCAATGTCACCATCTAAAACTGCATTAACATTTCCTGTTTCTGCATTTGTTCTATGGTCTTTTACCATGGTGTATGGCTGCATTACGTATGATCTTATTTGACTGCCCCAGCCAATTTCTTTTACTTCTCCTCGAATCTGTGCTTCTTTTTTAGCGTTTTCTTCTTCTCTTAAAAGATACAACTTTGCTTTTAACATCTGCATTGCTTTATCTTTATTCATATGCTGAGAACGTTCATTTTGACACTGTACAACAATTCCTGTTGGAAGGTGAGTGATTCGAATAGCTGATGAAGTCTTATTGATATGCTGTCCACCTGCACCACTTGAACGATAAGTGTCTACTCGGATTTCATCATCGTTGATTTCGATGTCGATATCATCTTCTATCTCTGGCATTACATCACAAGATACGAAGGACGTTTGCCTTTTTCCAGCTGCATTAAATGGTGAAATTCTTACTAAACGATGTACACCTTTTTCAGATTTTAGGTATCCATATGCATTTTCACCTGTAACTTGGAAGGTAATTGATTTAATACCGGCTTCATCTCCATCTAACGAATCTAGTACTTCTAATGAAAATCCTTTTTTATCACACCATCTTGAATACATTCTAAATAGCATTGCTGACCAGTCACAGGATTCTGTTCCACCTGCTCCTGCATGTAATGACATAATTGCATTGTTTGCATCATATTGTCCTGATAAAAAGGTTTTTAAATGGATAGTATCATATGTTTCGACAAATTCATTTAACATTTCTTCTACTTCGGTAACTACTTCTGGATCATTTTCTTCGTTACCAATTTCTATCATATCCATTATATCGTTAAAAGAATTTTCAAGATTAATATATGTTTCTACATCATCTTTCAAGCTTTTTAATTTTTTCATTTTTACTTGAGATGTTTCTGGATCATCCCAAAAATCTGGGGCTTCCATTTCTCTTTCTAACTCTTGAATTTTTTCTTTTTTGTTGACCAAATCAAGAGCTCCTTTTAATTCTTCAAGGGGCTCTACGTATTGATTTAGAGTTGTTTTCATATTATCTAATTCAATCACAATTACGACCTCTTTCTACGTATATAATTTTACAAGTAACTTATATCTATTTTTAATTTATATTTAGATTTAATTATTTGTTTTCTCTTTTTCTATTGCAATTCATTATTTTTCATCATATATTTTTGACGCTTGGCTGAAATACATTTTTTTATCAAAATTACTATGCACATTGCAATTATGGCTCCTGTAGTATCAACCATTACATCTCTAAATTCACCGCTTCTTCCTGGAACAAAGAGCTGATGAAATTCGTCTGAACTTGCATATAGGAACACTGTTACTAGCGCTACTATATATCTTTTCTTACCTTTTAATGCCTGCTCCCACATTTTTGTTGCACCAAAAACTATGCAAAACAACATACCATATTCTGTCATATGAGCTGTTTTTCTAACTGGAAACTCTATCTTTTGTCTAATTTGTTCTTTTTCTACATTAGTAAAATTAGACTGTGTGCAGGTATCATATGCATCAATTAATACATAACTTACTTTGCCACTTAGACCTGATGATTTTTTCCCAGGCTGAGCTGAGAAGGAAAAAATAACTACAAACCACAACATTACTAGTATGATATTTGCTATTTTAAATTCTTTGCTATTTCTAATTTTAGCTAAAGTTTCATATATTTTTGCAAATAGATTTTTTTTATTACTTTTCATTTAAGACCTCTATAGCTTTGTTTACTTGATTATCTTTTTTTATGTCATAAGATTCTGCATTAGCCTTTTTATCATATTTTAGGTTTATGTCTGGTTTAATGCCTTTCCCATGAATATAGTTACCCTTTGGAGTAAAATATTTTGCTGTTGTTATCTTAATAGCGTCGCCATCTTCTAATGGGAAAATAGTTTGAACTATTCCTTTTCCAAAGGTTTTTTCTCCAATAAGTGTTCCTTTTTTGTAGTCCTTTATTGCACCTGCAAAAATTTCTGATGCACTAGCACTATTTCCATTAACTAAAACGGTAATTGGGCATTTCAATTCATTCTTTCCATCGGATTTTTTAACCATTTTATGTCCGTATTTATCTTTAGTGTAAACAACGGTTCCTTTAGGTAAAATATGATCTAATATATTTACTACAGAATCTAGTACTCCACCTGGATTGTCTCTTACATCAAAAATAAATTTTTGGGCACCTTGTGCTTTTAACTCTTCTAAGGATTTTACAAATTGCTCATCTGTTGTCTGCTGGAATTCTATAATCTTGATATAACCTATGTTTCCTTCTAACATTTGAGATTCAATACTTGGAAGTTGAATACTTTTTCTTGTTACATCCACCGTATATTTTTCTTTTGTATCAACTCTTAAAGCTTCTATTGTTACTTTTGTATTTTCTTTTCCTTGTATTTTTTTAACTAATTTTGTAAGCTCTAATTTGTCAGCTTTATATTCGCCTACTTTTACAATTTCGTCTCCTTCTTTTATACCTGCTTCTTTGGCTGGAGTTCCATCGTATACTTTTGAAACTGTAACTTTTTTTGTTTTTTGATCTTGCATTAATGCTGCACCGATTCCGCAATATTTGCCTGTGGAATCTTTCATGAAATCTTTATATTCACTTTTGCTATAATATGTAGAATATTGATCACCAAGTCCATTAACTACGCCTGCATACATTGAGTTTTTCACATCTTTTGCATCATAATCTTCATAATAATACAAATCCATATATGCTTTTAATTCGTTTAATTTTGACATGGAATCTTTATCTAATATCTCATTACCCAACTCTACATTAGATGGTGCCTTTATTACAAAATATTTACCTGTTAAATAACTGATTACGTAAAGTGAACCTATTCCAATTACTACTGTAAGAATAACCCCCAAAAATATTCCTGCAATAAATCTATGGCTTGTAGGCTTGTTTACTTTTTTTTCTTTTTCCTTTGGATCTTCTTGGCTGGCAGATTTTTCTTCGTTTGTCTGGCTTTCCTGGCTTGCTTGATTTGTCTGGCTCGCCTTGTCTTCTTGACTTTCGTCAAATTCATCCATTGTCTTCATTATTCACACTCCTTCTCCCATACACGCAATTAGACTTCCGATTAGGAACATTTTCCAAAATATTCCAATGGAAGTCTAACCTAGTATTTTATCTAATTATTATAATGTGTCGATTATACTTTAAGGTGTTTTCTAATAGTAATCATACTACCAAATAAACCAATACCAACACCTAATATTAACGCTACTGGAACTAATGTTACGAATACTTGTTTTTCAGAAACGAAGTTTAAGATGTTTTCAATAACATTAAACTGTTTTCCAACGTATGTAACAATATTTCCGTAAAGTGAATATAGAAGTGCTAATGGAATAATTGCTCCAATTAAACCGATTATAATACCTTCTACAATGAATGGAGCTCTAATTAAGAAATCAGTTGCACCAATCAATCTCATAATAGCTATCTCTTCTTTTCGAACTGAAATACCTACTGTTACTGTATTACTAATTAGGAATACTGCTACGCCAAGTAAAATTACAATAATACCAATAGAAATATATCCAATAAATTTGTTAAATGCTGATAATGTACCTGCCACGTCTTTTGAATGTTGCACTTTACGCACACCATCTAATGCTTGAACATGTTTTACTAAATGTTCCTGCATAGATACATCATTTAAATATACTTCATAATGAGCTGCGTTTTTTAAAGGGTTATCATTTTCAAATACATCTGCGTATTCTTCATGACCTTCAAAATAACGTTTCTTGTAACTGTCCCAAGACTCTTTTGCTGAGACATATTTGCAAGATTTTACTTCTGCTCTTTTCTTAATATCTTCACCTATTTTTTTAGTTTGCTCTTTTGATATTCCTTTATCAAAGAACACTGTAATTGCAACATTTTCTTCGGCATCTTTTACCATTGAATTAAAGTTTGTAACAATGATAAAGAATAAGCCAAATAAAAAGATACATGCTGACATTGTTGCAATTGAAGCTAATGAGAACATTTTATTACGCCAAATGTTCTTAATACCTTGTTGAATACTGTATAATGTTGAACTAATCTTCATCGTTACTATCGCCCTGCTTGCTATCGCTAACAATAACACCTTTCTTCATTCTAATTACACGCTTGTTCATAACTTTAACAATTTCCATGTTATGAGTTACGACAACTACTGTAGTACCTTTGTTGTTAATCTCTTCAAGTAGTTTCATAATTTCCCAAGCATTGTTATTATCTAAGTTACCAGTTGGCTCATCTGCTAATAAAATCTTAGGCTGATTTACTAAGGCTCTAGCAATGGCAACTCTTTGTTGCTCACCACCTGATAGCTGACGTGGAAACGAACGATATTTTGCCGCAAGTCCTACCATAGAAAGCATCTTTGATACTTTCTTTCTGATATGAAGATTATTTTCACCAATTACTTTCTGCGCAAACGCAATATTCTCGTATACGTTACGGTCTTTTAATAATCTAAAGTCTTGGAATACTACACCAATATTACGGCGTAATTTTGGCACCTGTCTTCTTTTAATCTTGTTTAATGGTTTATCGTTAATCCATATTGTTCCAGATGTAGGATCTAATTCTTTTAGTAATAGTTTGATAAATGTAGACTTACCTGATCCACTATCACCTACTACGAAAACAAATTCTCCTTCATCAATATCTAATGATATATCACTAAGAGCAGGCACACCTGCTACATATTCTTTGCTGACATTTTCCAGCTTAATCATGACAATCTCCTCTTATATATTACTTTATTCTTAGATTATCCTTACAAAAATCCTAAAATTGTTTTTTAATAGATAACCACTTAACATAGAATATTACAAAAAGACATAAAAATCAAGTGACTTTTTCGTGACTTTTTTATGATTCTTAATAATCTTGTTCTTCCATGTATTTCATATACTTGACAACCATAAGGGCTATCTTGAATGTTATAGCATCTTCAAACACTCTAATATCAAGGCCTGTACTCTTTTGAAGTTTATCAAGTCTATATACTAATGTGTTCCTGTGAATGTACAATTGTCTTGATGTTTCAGAAACATTTAAACTATTTTCAAAGAATTTATTGATAGTTGATAAAATTTCTTCATCAAAATCATCAGGGGATCTGTCTCCGAAAATTTCTTTAATAAACATTTTACATAGTGGAATTGGTAATTGATAAATCAATCTTCCAATGCCTAATTGTGAGAAACCAATTACATCTCTTTCTTCAAAGAATATCTTGCCTACATCAAGAGCCATCCTTGCTTCTTTGTATGAACGAGATACTTCTTTGATATCATTAACTATTGTTCCGTAGGCAATATGTATTTCACTATTATCCTCTGTCTTAAATAAATTAATGATTACATCTGCTGTTTTCTTAAGATCTGCATATTCTTCTGTTGATGCGAGCTCTTTTACAACAATAATATTTTTTTCGTCAACGGCTGTGACGAAGTCTTTTGATTTTCCTCCGAATAATCCACGGATTTTTTCTAACTCATTGCCGTCTTTTTCTCGTTTAGTCTCAACTAAAAATACAACTCTTCGTACTTCTGTTTCTATATGAAGTTTTTTTGCTCTATTATAGATATCTACTAATAATAAGTTATCTAATAATAAGTTCTTTATAAAGTTGTCCTTGTCAAAACGTTCCTTATACGCAATAAGTAGATTTTGAATCTGGAAACTAGCTATTTTTCCAATCATGTAGACATCTTCATTATCGCCATAAGCTAATAGAATATATTCTAATTGATGATCGTCGAACACCTTAAAAAACTGACAGCCATTTACTACTTGACTATCTGCTGGTGAACCTACGAATGCTCTTGCTGGCTCTATGAATTGTTCTGCATCAGGAAAAGTTGCAGCTAAAATCTTCCCCTCTACGTCTATAACACATAGGTCTGTACGGGTGATTCCTTTTAACCCGTCAATCGTATTCTGAAGTATTTGATTGGATATCATATGACACACTCCTTCTCCGACTAGTTTACGATTTGCATAAAATCTTATCTATATTTTAATGCAAAACCACGAAAAAATAAAGAGCAAATGTGCACTTTTAACTCATTTTCTCTTTATTTTATTATTTCAATTGTTTATTTTTTACTATTTAAAATATACAATTACTTGCTCTTTGTAACTTTTGCATACTCTTGGAAGCCTTCTCCTAGGACTTCTCTAACGTCTGATACAATTACAAAAGCGTTAGGATCTATCTGCACTACTATTTCTTTTAATGTAACTATTTCTTTTTTAGATACTACACAGTACAATACGCATTTTTTATCCCCTGTGTACATTCCTCTTGCATCAAGACCTGTAACTCCTCGATCTAAAGCCTCAAGCAAAGTCTCCGCCACTTCATCATATTTATCGGTAATAATATATGCTGCCTTAGAAAACTTAAAGCCTTCTAGAATAGTATCTGAAGTTTTAGATGCGATTGTAATTGCAATCATTGCATACAATGTTGATCTTAAGCCAAAAATCACTAGGCCAATTCCAATAATTATAAAATCAACGAATTGCATTATCTGAGCAACTGAGTAGTGTTTTAACAATTTATTATGTATAAGAGCTGCTACCATATCTGTGCCACCTGTTGTAGCTTTGCTCTTAAATGTTAATCCTAAACCTACACCTGCTAATAAACCACCAAAAACTGCTGCAATCACATAATCTCCTTTTGGAATGTCTAAAGCTGGAAGCACTCCTAACCAAAAAGACAACATAACTGCTCCAAATAGAGTTCTTCCTACAAACTTTTTACCCATTGTAATATATGCAACTACAAATATTGGAAAGTTTAAAGCTGTATTGGTTACCCAAAGTGGTATTCCTCCAGATATAATCTTGCTTGTTATGCTTTTGATTACAATTGCAAGACCTGTAAAACCACCATCTACAAGGTGAATTGGATCATAAATCCAGCTATAGGCCATTGAAACTAAAGCTGTTCCTATGGCAATCATAAAATACTCTTTTATAATGGTTTTGTATTTCTTTTCCATTACCTAACTACCTCTTCCTTGTGTATTTTCTGTGTTTCTATATCAATAACTGTTTTTTTGAATTGCTTAAATTTTACAGCATTTTTTATTTTTTTCCAAACTGTTTTTTTGGTTGCAAAATTCTTTTCATCCCCTACGCCGTACCAAATTGTTGCGTTAATAAGACTTTTATAGTCTCTCAAAAAATTCTCTTGATTTGGTGATGGCATAACTGAAAAAATCACATCCGGTGTGGCAACATTAATATCATTAACCATTGCGTCAAGTGCACCTACACATTCTTCTTCGGCCTTTGTTCCAACTATTTGTATATTAGGGAAATTATCCTTCACTACTTCCTGTATTTCTTGAATTTTCTTAACGGTCTCTCCTATAATGAAGATGCTCTTTTTATTGCGCTCTAACCTCTTAAAAAATTCATAAAAGAAGCTACTTTCCTCCACTTCATGTCGTCTTTGCAATGAAGTTTCACCTATAGCACTTAATATTCCAATTTCTGAAAGAATAGAATAATCTAATCCTTCTATAATTTCTCTATACTGTTCATCTTTTTCGGCGGCTAAAATCATTCCCATAGTTACTTCTTCTATAGTTTTAAGTGCTGAGCTATCCATAGTCTTTTCTATCATTGTAAGAAGTTCTCTTACGGAATAATTATCTAGCTTAACGCCTGCTATTTCTATTTTCTTAATCATATTTTCACTCTTCTTTTTTCGCCGTAGCGTTTATAATGTGTTACTGTTTTATTGGTTACTTTTATAGTTTTATTTATTACTTTTAAATTCTATGCTTTCGAATTTATTTTAAGTATTAATTGTGTTCTATTTAATCCATCATACATTATAACTCATTTCATACCATTTTGTCCAAAAATCACTAAAAAAAGTACGAATATTGAATGTTTTTTTATAAAGTATTTCTAAATTATTATTTTTTGATAAACTTATATGGTTATTTTTTACAAAATTATTTCATTATATTTTTTGAATATACTGTTTTTATGTTTTTGTTTTCTGAATATTCACTTAAAGTTATCCACTTTTTGCCTTTTGACATATAACTTACTGTTATAATTTTCTGACTTTTTCACAATTTTCACTTCATTTTGTGTGGATAAAGTTGATAAGTCGTGTTTTTTCACTTTTTCTCCCTATTTTTATCCACTTTGTCTGTGGATAATTTATTTGGTTATTTTTGTAACATTTCTGTAATATTTATTTTTACCACTAAAGTTTGTTCCTATTTTTGCCGATAAAAAAGAGGCAGTAATACAACCTTGGTTTTTATGAAAGGGGTGCGATTTATGGATATTGCAGAAATGGGCACAGCTCTAGCTGGCGTTGATCAATACATCATGACAAAAGCCGCAAGTAACGTTACAGCAGCTATCGAAACAAAGATGATGGCTAATTCTATTGATGCTATCAAAGAGCAAGGTTCTAACATGATTCAAATGATGGAACAATCCGTTAATCCTGGTATTGGTGCCAATATTGACGTTAGAATCTAGTCAAAACAAAACCCTAGGTTTATTTTCCAAACCTAGGGTTTAACTATATTTACATTTTGCAAGTTTTTTATTTTGCCTGCATTTATTTTGCTTATATTTATTTTGCTTATATTTATTTTGCCTGCATTTATTTTTATTATAACATTTCTATTTTACTGCAATTGCTTCTATCTCAAGCATTACGTCTTTTGGAAGTCTTGCTACCTCTACGCAACTTCTTGCTGGGAAATCTGATGTAAAAAATGTTTTGTACACTTCGTTAATTGCTGAAAAATCATTCATCTCCTTAATGAACACTGTAGTTTTGACTACGTCTTCCATTTTACATCCAGCCTCTTCTAGCAAGTTAGATAGGTTAGTAAGCGCTTGCTTTGCCTGAGCAACTGATCCCTCTGGAATCTCTCCTGTAGCTGGTACTACTGGAATAATACCTGATGTATATACAACTCCATTAACCTCTACTGCCTGAGAGTATGGTCCTATTGCTGCTGGCGCTTTGTCTGTACTAATAATTTTTTTCATAACTAATATCCTTCCTTTTTATACATTTAGAATTTCAAGTTCTGATTATATATTAGTACATCAAAGTGTTAAAAGCAATTAATTTTTTCTGATTTTACCGCCATCTAGTGTAATTAAACGTTCTTTGTATAAACGGCCTACTGCTCTCTTAAATGCATTTTTGCTAAGACCAGTTTCTCTCTTGATTACTTCTGGACTTGCTTTTTCTGAGAAAGGCAATACTCCTGCGTATGAATCGATTAATTCTAAAATCTTTTGAGCATCGTCGTCCATCTGTAAATAAGCTTCTTTTCTAAGTGTTACATCGATTTTACCATCTGGCTTAACTCCTGTAACTCTAGCTTCGATTTCATCACCAATTCTAAGATAATCATATTTCTCAAAAGCTGGTAATTTAGCTGAATATTTATCATCTACAGCTATAAATGTACCAAAATTATCACTAAATTCATATACACGACCTGTTACTGTATCTCCAGCTTGGTATGGAGAATCTTTTGATAATAAATCATAGATATGTTTCATACTTGCGCACAATCTATTACTTTTATCAATGTATAAAGTAACGATAATCTCATCGCCTTCTTCTACATGGCTAAGCATTTCATGATATGGTAAGAACAAGTCTTTTTCTAATCCCCAATCTAAAAATGCACCTATTTTATTAACCTCTTTTACTGTAAGTGTTGCAAATCCACCTAGAGTAAGCTTTGGCTCGTTAGTTGTTGCAATAAGTCTATCTTTTGAGTCTCGATATAAAAATACTCTAATCTTTTCTCCTAATTTTGCATCTTCTGGTACTTGCTTTGTTGGAAGAAGGACATGTGTCTCTGTCTGTTTATCTTCAGCAAGATAAATGCCAAAATCTACTTTCTTTACATAATATAATTCTTGAAATTCACCTAATTTCATATTTTTACCTCTTAATTCTTCTTATTAAAATAATCTGTTTATAAAACAATTTGTTTACCAATGGTTTAAATTTAGCTTTTAAATTCTAGTACTGCGTAGGCTTTGCCCTTTTCATCTACAAAAGCTACTGTAGCTTTATCTTGTTCTAATGTAAGTCTAGGATACATAATGTCATTTAACATTGCTTCCCTGCGATACTCTACTTTAAGCTCATTAAATTTAAAGTCTTTTGGTAATACGTCTATTGCCAAAAATACATATTTTTCGTTATTCATGTGGCCGTTAGTATCTATAAAAAAGCTTAAAACCTTAACTGGTTCTTTCTCAACATATTCTTTAGGTTCTTTGATTTTGCGCTGTTTAGTTCCAAAATCAAGTTTAGGCTCTAAAGTATATGCTTCTAAGACCTCTGGCTGATCTAATACTGGTTTTCTGATTTTTGTATCCATCAATACCCATATGGAATTGGCAACTGCTTTTCGCTTGCCATTAGCATCATCTAACACAAAATTCCTATAACCATAAAACATATTAAAGTCATATGCCCATGTTCCAACTACTATATCGTCACCAAACTTAGGAATCTCATCCATCCTAATCTGCCAAGACGATAATACCCATGCTAAATTACGTTCTTTTAAATAGTCTAAACCTATATCTAATGACTCTGAATGGTTCACACTACAATCTTGAAAATAATTAAGTAACGCTGGCCATGTAAGAACTCCATCTTTATCGACTTCACTGTAACGAACTTTATTTTTCATTTGAAACATATGCATTCCTCCAATTCCGGTTTTAAAACTAGATAATACTAAAAAAAGCACTACGCGCTGACGCATAGTGCTATATAACTGGCCCACAAGGATTCGAACCTTGAAATGACGGAGTCAGAGTCCGTTGCCTTACCGTTTGGCGATGGGCCATTACTGCTTGACATTTTTAATATGTCGCAACAACAGTATTTATTATAGACATCATTTATGATTTTGTCAACACTTTTTTTGAAAAAAATTATTTTTTTATAAATTAATTATTTCTCCCTCATAAATGCCATAATCTATAACATCTCCAAACTCTATTTTAGCTACACCATTAGTCTGTTCTATAATGTCTTTGTTAACTTTATCTTTAAGATCTATAGGAACCATTACTTCTAATTTAACATCAGCTTCGTATATTGAATTAGTTATCGTCAAATTGTTCTGAGCAAAATAATATTGTAATTTACCTAAACCGTTGTAATCTATTCCTATATTAAAGAGTACTCCCTTATTTTTCTCTATGACAGTACTTTGCGCTAGCCCTTCTTTAGTGGCACCTTGATATGCTCTTACTAGCCCACCTGTACCTAATAACACTCCGCCGAAATATCTAGTTACTACAACTGCTACATTATGGATATCTTCCTTTAGTAAGACATCAAGCATTGGACGTCCTGCTGTCTGGGATGGTTCTCCATCATCTGAACAGCGAGTCACTTCATTATTATCGCCTACAACAAAAGCAGAGCAATTGTGTCTCGCATCCCAGTATTTCTTTTTCATTTCATTAATAAATGTAACTGCTTCTTCTTCACTTTTAACTGGACGAACTGTAGCTATAAATCTAGATTTCTTTTCTACAATCTCGCCTTCTCCGCCTTCGTACACAATCTTCAAATCTGCTTTTTGCCACTCGTATCTACATGTTTATGGAAAACATTTTCCGAGAGGGCTCTCCTTTCTTCTATATAAATATATGCAAAAAATCCTTTTTTCATTATATAGTATGAACAAATGTTTGTAAAGTTAAAATTTATACTGTATTATATTACTTTTTTTTGTTATAATATACCATGATAAAGCATATCATGAGTATAGTGCCTTTTTGGGCTCTATTCTTATCTGACTAGAACAACATAACTCAAGGAGGACTTGATATGAACTATGGAAAACGCAATACTCAACTTCGAGTGAAGCTAATAGATGCGAAATCCGTTAAGATTCATCATAAAATAGAGCTTATACTTATAAAGCTGACTGTTATCTGCTTTATGTTTATAACTATCATCGGTGTATGTGCTGGAATAGGTGTGATACAAGGTATCCTTGATTCGGCACCTGACATTACTAAAGACGATGTTACGCCAACTGGATATTCCACTACTGTTCTTGCTAGCGATGGCACACAAACGGCAACTTTAGTTGCTAGTGGTTCTAACAGGCAATACGTCTCCATGGACAAAATACCAAAAAATCTTCAACATGCTTTTGTAGCAATCGAAGATGCTCGTTTTTATAAACATAACGGAATTGATTTACAAGGTATTTTACGTGCAACATCTGTTGGTCTCTCTACTGGCCATCTTTCTGAAGGTGCTAGTACAATAACCCAGCAGTTGATAAAAAATAATGTTCTTACTACCTGGACTGATGAAAAAACTATTTTTGATAGTCTTAAACGAAAAATTCAAGAACAATATCTTTCTATTCAATTAGAGAGAAAGGTGCACAACAAAGATTGGATTTTAGAGAATTATCTAAATTCTATTAACCTTGGAGCTAACACTTTAGGTGTACAAGCTGCATCTAATAAATATTTTGGCAAGGATGTTTCTGAACTTACTCTTTCAGAATGTGCTGTTATTGCTGGAATCACTCAGAATCCTGTGGCTTATAACCCAATAACTCATCCGGATTCTAATGCTAAGCGTAGGCAAAAAGTTCTAAAGAACATGCTAGACCAGGGTTACATTAAACAAAAGGATTATAATGAAGCTTTAGCTGATAATGTTTACGATAGAATTTCAGAATATAATTCGACTTCTAGTGCAAATGTTAATTCATACTTTGTAGATGCCATGATTGATGATGTTTACAACGATTTGGTAGAGAAAAAAGGATACTCATCAGAAGAGGCTACCAAGGCTATTTATCAAGGTGGTTTGACTATTCACACTACTCAAGACTTGCATATGCAATCTATTGCTGATGAAGAAGCCAATAATTTAGCTAACTATCCTACTCCACCAAAATATTCGTTCTTTTTGGCGTTTTCAGTTAAGCACCCTGATGGAACGGTTACTAAATATTCTAACCAAACCATGCTTAGCTACTACAAAAAGAAGTTAAATGATCAAAATTATTCAATTAATTTTAACTCTGAGGAAGAATGTCGTAATGCTATTGCAGTTTACGAGAATGAAATGCTTGGAGATGGCGATACCATTTTAGATGGTTCTGAATCTATCAATATAACTCTTCAGCCTCAGGTTGCTATGACGATTATGGACCAAAAGACTGGAGCTGTTAAAGCTTTAGTTGGTGGACGTGGTCAAAAAGAAGGCAACAGAACTTGGAATCGTGCTACTAAGACAACTCGACAACCTGGTTCTACTTTTAAAATAATCGCCTGTTATGCACCTGGTATTGATACTGGTAAATTGACACTTGCTTCTGTGCAAGATGATGCTCCTTATACTGTAGGCTCTAAAACTTATAGAAATGCCAATGGTAAATATGGTGGTTTCACTACTGTACGTGATGCAATTGCTGGTTCTATTAATATCGTTGCTGTTAAAAATTTAAATGAAATCGGTATTGATACTGGTTACAATTATGCAAAGAAATTTGGTTTTACAACTCTTTCAGATACAGATAAGACTTTAGGTCTTGCACTTGGTGGACTTGACCACGGTGTTACTAATCTAGAGTTAACCGCTGCTTATTCTTCAATTGCAAATAGCGGAACATATATAAAGCCAAGTTTTTATACAAAAGTTTATGATCACAAAGGAAAAGTTATTTTAGATATTTCTGACAAATCACGACATCGTGCAATAAAAGAAACAACAGCTTGGCTACTTACAAGTGCTATGCAAGATGTACTTACAAATGGTACTGGTAAACGAGCATACTTCGGAAATGAAGTTATGCCTCAAGCCGGAAAATCAGGTACAACTACAGCAAACCGAGATAGTTTATTTGCTGGATACACACCATATTATACTTGTGTTGTGTGGGGTGGTAATGATGACAACTCTGTACAAACAAGTGCTGGAACTGTATATACAAAAAATATTTGGCGTAATGTAATGCTTAGAATACATCAAGGACTTGAAAGAAAAGAATTTACTCAACCTGCAGGAATTGTCACTGCAAATGTTTGCAAGAAATCTGGTCTACTCCCTGTCGACAATCTGTGCGACAAGGATCAACGTGGTTCTATGGTTTATCAAGAATTCTTTGCTGAAGGTACTGTTCCTACTGCGACTTGTAATCATCACGTAGGAGTTAGAATTTGTAATGCTACTGGTAAAAAAGCTGGTGCAAATTGTCCAAAGTCACAAACTTTTATTTCGGTCAGGCTAACGGGATTCGCTCCCGGGTCGCCTGAGGCGAAATATGGACCACCTAGTGAAACTTGTCCACACGGTGGAGGAAATCCTGCACCACCTGCCCCAGCAACGCCACCTGCGGCTCCTGTGGCTCCAGCGGTACCTACATCTGCTACATTGTCCCAGTACGATAAACAAACTCTTGTACATAAGCATCCGCTTTAGTTTTGGTGTATCTTATTAATTAAATTTAAATATAAAAAGAGCGTTAATCCTTTTTGGGACAACGCTCTTTTAATTTATTTTTTCTAGTATAACTCTTTACTTTTTCCTATTTAACTATTCCACATCAGCTAAGGCTTCCATGCCTTCTTCACCTGTTCTAATCTTTACTACTCTATCTACATCGTAGATGAAAATCTTTCCATCACCAATGTGACCTGAATATAGGACCTTTTTAGCTGTTTCAATTACTTTTTCTACTGGAATCTTACATACTATTATTTCTACTTTAACTTTTGGTAATAATGTTGCATCTGTTTCGACGCCACGGTATCTTTCGCCGGCTCCTTTTTGAATTCCACAACCCATTACCTGAGTTACTGTCATTCCTGTTACTCCAAGGGAGTTCATAGCTTTTTTAAGTTTTTCGTATTTTGCAAGTTTGGAAATAATAACCACTTTATGCATTTTTCCTATGCCTTTGCTTGCGCTTACTTCTGGCATTCTTACGACTGATACAGCTGCATCTCTTTGGATTTTGCTTGCTTTTTCGTATTCGCTTTCACCTAGGTCTGTATTTTCATTTACTTCCATCATAAGTGTATTTGATACGTCCATTATTGAAAAACCTGAGTATGCTGATGCTAAGCCGTGCTCTGTTTCGTCTAATCCTGTTATTTCCTCTTCCTCTGAAACTCTTAAGCCTACTGTTGCATCAATAATCTTATAAGCAATTGTAATCGTTACTGTAGTCCATGCAACTACTGCAACTAATCCAAGTGCTTGAATTCCTAATAATTTAAATCCTCCTCCATAAAAAAGGCCTACATATTCTGTGTTTCCTGGTGCTGTTTTTGTGGCAAATAGGCCTACAGCTATAGTTCCCCAGATACCATTTAACATATGAACTGCTACGGCGCCTACTGGATCATCAATATGTAATTTATTATCTAGGAGCCATACACCAAATACTACTAATAGTCCTGATACTGCACCTATAATTACTGCTCCTATTGCATCTGTTATATCACAAGGTGCTGTAATAGCTACTAATCCTGCTAATGATGCATTTAGACACATTGATACATCTGGTTTTTTATATCTTATCCATGTGTAAATCATGCATACTACTGTTGCTATTGCTGGTGCGATTGTTGTTGTTAAAAAGATTGAAGCTAACTGTTTTACTGATGTTGCTGCTGCCCCATTAAATCCGTACCAACCAAACCATAAAATAAATACGCCTAGTGCTCCAAGTGGAATATTGTGGCCTGGAAATGCATTAACTTTTATACTATTATCCTTGTTTTTGGTGAATTTTCCGATTCTAGCTCCTAATATTTTTGCTCCGATAAGAGCTGATACTCCTCCTACTGTGTGAATTGCACATGATCCTGCGAAATCATGAAATCCCATTTGAGCAAGCCAACCACCGCCCCAAATCCAATGAGCTTCTATTG
This sequence comes from Lachnospiraceae bacterium C7, assembly GCA_900113385.1. GTDB lineage: Bacteria > Bacillota > Clostridia > Lachnospirales > Lachnospiraceae > Roseburia. The sequence goes on along the minus strand of FOPE01000002.1, from coordinate 57,568 downwards.
GATAGATTAATCCTGAGATTACTGCTGAATAAATACAATATGCTAAGAATTTAGTTCTTTCAGCCATAGCACCTGATACTATAGTAGCTGTTGTAGCACAAAACACTAAATTGAAAACAAATTGTGAGTAGTTAAAATTTTCATAACTTGTCAATAAGTCAAATCCAGGTTTTCCGATAATTCCCATAAAATCTTCGCCTAAAAGAAGTGAAAATCCTATTAAAATAAACATAACTGTACCTATGCAAAAGTCCATTAGGTTTTTCATAATAATATTTCCGCTATTTTTAGCTCGAGTAAATCCTGCTTCTACCATTGCAAATCCTGCCTGCATCCAAAAGACAAGAGCTGCACCACATAAAAACCAAATGGCAAATCCTTGCTCATTTACTATGCTGTTTACTACTTCTTTTGTCATAATATTCTCCTCCGTTTCACACAAACTCTTCCCAATAAAAAAAGCGACACATTTTCCTTGTTTGCCACAGCTTTGTGGCTTCTTGAAAAATGCATCGCTTTGCATTGTGTGTATATTATATTAAAATATTTAATTACAATTTAATATCGCAATTATTGATATTAAACTTCAAATAATAAATCACCATATGATGGCATTGGCCAGTATTCTTTACCAACCATCATTTCAAGCTCATCTACTGGTTTTCTTAATTCTGCCATTGCAGTCATAACATCATCTCTGTAACTTTCAGCTTTTGCTTTTTCATCAGAAATTGATGATGCTTTGTCAGTAATCTCAATTAATTTAAGAAGAGCTTTCTGCGCATCTCCAAGTAAAGCTGAAGCTTTCTTTAAAATATCACTTTGAGCTGATACATCTGCATCTGGCATAGCAGTTTTAACAGCATTAATTGAATTAGCAACTGCTGTTGTATATTTAATAACAGCTGGTATAATTTGTTTTCCAGCCATATCTATCATTGTCTTAGCTTCGATATTGATTGTCTTAGCATATTTTTCAAATTCGATTTCTACGCGTGACTCAAGTTCTGGTTTTGTGAATACATGGAATTTTTCAAATGCTGCAACATTGTTGGCCTTAATGTATGCTGGAATCGCATCAACCATTGAACGGATATTAGGAAGTCCTCTTCTCTCTGCTTCCTCAACCCATTTATCTGAATATCCATCTCCATTGAAGATAATTCTCTCATGATCTACTGCTAATTTCTTAATTAAATCATGTACAGCTAAATCAAAATTATCTGCTTTCTCAAGAATATCACAAGCTTCTGAAAAGCTTTCAGCAACGATTGTATTTAATACGATATTTGCCTGTGCTACTGAATCCTGAGAGCCTACCATACGGAATTCAAATTTGTTACCTGTGAATGCAAATGGTGATGTTCTGTTACGGTCTGTAGCATCTTTCATAAAGTCTGGTAATGTCTTAACACCTGTGTGTAATCTCTCACCTTCGATACTTCTTGTTGCTTCACCTGTACTTACTAACTGGTTAACAACGTCTTGTAACTGATCTCCAAGGTATACTGAAAGGATAGCTGGTGGTGCTTCGTTAGCTCCTAATCTGTGGTCATTTCCCACATCTGCAGCTGATGCTCTAAGTAAGTCTGCATGCTCGTCTACTGCTTTTAAAATACATGTTAAAACAAGTAAGAATTGGATGTTTTCGTGTGGTGTCTGTCCTGGCTCTAAAAGATTGATGCCATCATCTGTTGTAAGTGACCAGTTGTTGTGTTTTCCTGATCCGTTTACTCCATCAAATGGTTTCTCATGAAGTAAGCACTGTAATCCGTGACGTCCTGCCACTTTCTTAAGTGTCTCCATTGTAAGTTGGTTGTGATCTACTGCAATATTACATTTTGCGTAAATTGGTGCAAGCTCGTGCTGTGCTGGAGCTACTTCGTTATGCTGTGTCTTTGCAGATACGCCAAGCTTCCATAACTCTTTATTTAAATCACGCATGTAAGCTGCAATTCTTTCTCTAATTGAGCCAAAATAATGGTCGTCCATTTCCTGACCTTTTGGTGGCATAGCACCGAATAAAGTACGGCCTGTAAAAATTAAATCTTTTCTCTGTAAGTATTTTTCTCTATCTACAATGAAATATTCCTGTTCTGGTCCTACTGAAGGAGCTACGCTTGTAGATGTTGTATTACCGAATAATCTAACTAATCTAATAGCCTGCTCGCTAATAGCTTCCATTGATCTAAGAAGTGGTGTCTTTTGATCAAGGGCTTCTCCTGTGTATGAACAGAATGCTGTTGGAATGCAAAGTGTTGCTCCTGCTGCATCATGTCTTACGAATGCTGGTGATGTACAATCCCATGCTGTATATCCTCTAGCTTCGAATGTTGCTCTTAATCCACCTGATGGGAATGAAGAAGCATCTGGCTCACCTTTGATTAACTCTTTTCCTGAAAAGCTCATTAAAACTTTTCCGTTTTCCATTGGTGCTGAAACAAATGAATCATGTTTCTCAGCAGTTACACCTGTAAGTGGCTGGAACCAATGTGTATAATGTGTTGCCCCTTTTTCTATAGCCCATTCCTTCATTTCGTGAGCAACTACGTCGGCTGTTTCTAAATCAAGTTCTTTGCCCTCGTCCATTACTTCATGAAGTTTTTTGTAGACTTTCTTTGGTAAACGTGCCTGCATTGTAGCATCGTTAAAAACGTCCTCTCCAAAGATATCCGCTACGTTGAAATACTCTGTCTCGCTCATACTTTACATCCTTTCTTAACTATCACACTAAATCTCCAAATACCCTGATGGTGTGATTTTTTCTGCTACCTAGCAGCTATAACTAAACTAATTGATATAATAAAATTATTAAACACATAAGGCCAACTAATATATCCTATGCATAAAAAAATGGGCACTCCAACCATTGTTGGAACGCCCTTGTTCTCTCATCTATCAATCAACTGATGTAAGAATAACTCATATCACCTAAAAAATCAATACGTTTTTCCTTTTTTTTTGCATTTTATTAATTTTAACTGATAAGCCATAACTAATTTTTTGATTTTTATACAAAATAACCACTAATTTTTTTCAAGTAATTACCGTAGCTAATTTATATCATTAAATATAATTATAATGATTTTCTTCCTTTTAATTTATCTTATTTTAATTTTGCATTTATATTTTAATTTTGCATTTTGATTGTGTTGCTAAAATAAAGACAAAAAAAGAGCTTGGACACCACACATATGCGTGATATCGCAAGCTCTTTTTACATAGGATATTATACACATTGCTGTGTAATACATCCTACAAATTTAAAAAAGGAAAAATTAAGCGTTAGCTTTTCCAACTGATCCGAATAATTCCATTTTCTCTTTAACCATATCTCTGATAGCCTGAGCACCTGGAGCCAATAATTTACGTGGATCGAATCCTTTACCTTCTAAGTCCTTGCCTTCTTCGATGTATTTACGTGTAGCTTCCTGGAATGCAAGCTGACATTCTGTATTTACATTGATTTTAGCAACACCTAAAGTGATAGCTTTTTTAATCATATCAGCTGGGATACCTGTACCACCGTGAAGTACTAATGGCATAACACCAGTCTGCTGCTGAATAGCATCAAGAGTCTCGAATGAAAGACCTTTCCAGTTTGCTGGGTATTTTCCGTGGATGTTACCAATACCAGCTGCAAGCATATCTACACCAAGATCTGCTACTGCTTTACATTCGTTAGGATCAGCACACTCACCTGCACCGATTACTCCATCTTCTTCTCCACCGATTGAACCAACTTCAGCTTCGATAGACATTCCCATTGCATGAGCAACTTTAACTAATTCTGTTGTTTTAGCTACGTTCTCTTCGATTGGGTAGTGTGAACCATCGAACATGATTGAAGTGAAACCAGCTTTTACGCATTTGTAACATCCTTCATATGAACCATGATCTAAGTGAAGAGCTACAGGAACTGTAATTCCTAATTCTTTGTCCATAGCTTTAACCATAGCTGCAACTGTCTCAAAACCTGTCATGTATTTTCCAGCACCTTCAGATACACCTAAGATAACTGGTGACTGTAATTCCTCTGCTGTAAGTAAGATAGATTTTGTCCACTCTAAGTTGTTGATGTTGAATTGACCTACTGCATAGTGGCCTGCTTTTGCTTTATCAAGCATTTCCTTTGCGGATACTAACATTTTTTTTCCTCCTATGAATAAAAAATACTATTTGCTAAAAAATGTTCGCGCAAACATCTCTTAACAGTGTTATTTTAAAAACTGCTTTAAAAGTTTCTACTAACAGTTTTTATTATAGTATATTTCGGCGAAAAAATAAAGTTAATTAATTGACAATCTTTGCTTATTTTAAGATTTTCTTTGCATAATCATAAAAATATAAGCAGTTACACTCAAATGTGCACTGCTTATAAGTATAGTTAATATGTTATTTTCTGAAAATATTTTCTCAGTTTATCATTTTCTGAAAATACATTCTTTTCAAAAAATTCTATATTTTATTTTTCAAACACTATCTATTAATTTCTATAATTTTTCAATTTCTTCCAATGAAAGATTTTCATATGGATCTTCAAAAACTTCTGTTGGATGAGCTGTAATTCCAACAATCTCTGCTGCATCTACAATTAAAGGCACTGCTCTGTTAAGATTGTTGATTGTAAGATCGTCATGCTCTCCACCATACTCTCCATCTAAAGTCCAAGCAACTTTTTCTTTTGTTATAATATGAAGTTTCTTGGCTTTAAATGAATAAATTAAATCAGAATCATCTCTTAGGTTTGTTAAGCAAGTAAGGATTTCGCTAAGCTCTACTGGATTTTTTGGTGTTTTAATAAGTGTCACCTCAAATACTCCATCATCTAACTTAACATCATCTCCTGTCATTCCTTTAAAACCACCTACTGATACTGAGTTTGTAACCATTCCATAGATAAATTTATCTTGAATAACGTGATCATCATATTCTATCTGCATATTATATGATTTTATATCGCTTAAGTGTTTTGCTCCCTCAAGGATATACGCTAAATGTCCTAAGATATTTTTCAACTGCTGTGGTGTTTGATATGATACCTCTGTAAAAATGCCAAATGCGGCTACGTATACAAATGTGTCACCATTAAAATCACCCATATCACATGGGAATTCTGCACCTGTTACTGCAGTTTTTGCTGCCTGTGTCATAACTTTTGGAATGCCAAGAGAATTAGCAAAATCATTAGTACTTCCTGCTGGAATATAACCTACTGGAATGTCTAGTTTTGATTTTAGTAGTCCTGTTATAACTTCATCTAGAGTTCCATCTCCACCACTGCATATAATTCTATCATATCCTTTTGCATCTTTAATAATTTTATCAGTAGCATCTCCACTGCTTTGAGTTGGATATATTGTAACTTCATATCCTGCTTTTACCATAATATCTACAATATCTACTAAATAATTTTTTATTAATCCTTTACCGGAAAATGGATTAAACACAAATAATATCTTTTTTCTATTCATATTTTACCTCTTCTTTGAGTCTTATTTTAAATGTCGCATTGTTTTGCTCGTAAGTCATCTGCTATTACTGATATTTTCCTAAGTCTATGATTTACTCCAGATTTCCCCACCGGTGGATCGAGTAAGTCTCCTAATCCTTTCAATGACATATCTGGATTATCCATTCTAACAACTGCAATATCTTTAAGTTGTTTTGGAATTTTATCTAAACCTATTGTATCTATTATAAACTCAATATCTTCTATCTGTCTAACCGCCGCATTTACAGTTTTGCTTATATTAGCGGTTTCACAATTAACTTTTCTATTCACACTGTTTCGCATATCCTTTAGAATTCGCACATTTTCTAAAGCTAAAAGCGAATTATATGCCTCTACTATATTTAAAAAATCACTAACTTGTGAGCCTTCCTTTAAGTATACTACATGATGATTTTTTCTTTGTACAATTTTTGCATCTAATTTGAAAAAATCTATAGTCTTTTGAACTTGTTTTGCTTGCCTTTCATTAAGACATACCAATTCTAAATGATACGACTTGTTAGGATCTGATACTGTTCCCACCGCTAGAAATGTTCCTCTTAAAAAGGCTCTCTTGCAACAATCCTGTTGAATTAGCATTCCATTAACAATGCAGCCTTTTATTTCGCAGGCTGCATTATTACTAGATTCTACTATTTTTTTTATCTCATCTAAATCAAATTTTAAAGCCTCTAGGATTTTAAGACAATTCCCTTTTCCTAAAGGCTTTGAAATGTCAAAATGAAATATTTCTTTTACTAAAGTGGCATATTTTTCAATAAGTATTATGTTATCTGTAGATAATACAAGGTTGTGAAAGTCGCCTTGTATTACTCCTTCTGTAGAAACAATTCCCGCAAGTTCAGCCAACATACAATGGCGACTTTTAGGGTACTTGTTTCTTAATTCTTCTTTTACATTGCCCGAAAACGACATAATATTACTTGCCCCTTAATACATCTTTACCAATGTCTCTGTGTTCTATCTTCACTCCGAAATCTGTTCTCGTTTGAAGACGTTTATAAAGTTCATTTGCTAGTGTAACAGAACGATGCTTTCCGCCTGTACATCCAATAGATATTACTAACTGATTTTTTCCTTCCTTACTATATTTTGGAAGCAAAAAGTCAATCATATCTTCTAGTTTTTCTAAGAATACTCCAGCTTCTTCAAATTGCATGACATAGTCTTGGATTTCCTTATCATTACCTGTTTTTGGACGCAACTCATCGATATAGTATGGATTAGGCAAAAACCTCACATCCATTACCATGTCTGAATCTGCTGGAATGCCATATTTGAAACCAAATGATAAAATGGTTACAAACATGTTTTGGTAATTTTGATTTTCTACAAATATATTTTCCATTTCGACTTTTAGCTCTCGAGTTAAAAGTCTGCTGGTATCAATTATGTAATCTGCATGAGATTTCAAATAAGATAATTCTTCTCTCTCTCGAGTGATACCTTTGTCTACTCTCTCGCCTGGGGCTAATGGATGATTCCTTCTAGATTCTTTGTATCGTTTTATTAAAATATCATCTTCTGCATCTAAAAACAATACATCTGTTTCTACTTTTAGTTTATCTAATTTCTCAAAAACATCTGGGATTTCTGATAAACTTGCTCCATTTCGCGCATCAATTCCAACAGCAACTTTTTGCATCTCGGTTGTTTCTGAAGATAGACCAACTATTTTATCCAATAATTGTATTGGTAAGTTATCTATACAAAAATAACCCATGTCTTCTAGCATTTTCATTGCCGTTGTCTTACCTGCACCTGACATACCTGTTACAATCAAAAACTTCATGCTAAAACTCCCCCATCATTTTCACTTCTGGTTCTAAAGTTACATCGTATTTGTTTTCTACATCTTTTATCACATCTTGGATAAGTGTATAAACATCTTTTGCTGTTGCTCCATTAGCATTAACAACAAAACCACAATGTTTTTCTGATACCTGTGCTCCTCCTACTTGGTAACCTTTGAGTCCTGCATCTTCTATTAATTTACCTGCAAAATTATCTTTTGGTCTTTTAAAAGTGCTTCCTGCGCTTGGAAAATTAAGTGGTTGTTTTGCTACACGACTATTTCTATATTCTGTCATTTTTGCTCTCAACTCTTCTTCTTCCATTGGCTGCATTTCAAATGTTGCCTCTAATACAATATATCCTTTTTCAGGAATACAACTATGTCTATATGATAAATCTAAATCTTTGGCCTCAATTTCTAATACATTACCATCTTTTGTGCATACTTTAACGCTTTTTAAAGTGTCTTTAATTTCTCCACCGTAAGCGCCTGCATTCATAACTACGGCTCCACCGATTGTACCTGGGATACCTGCTGCAAAAGATAAATCTCCTAAGCCTTCTTTAGCGGCCTGATTTGATACTTTTGCTAATGATGTACCTGCTCCAGCTACAATTGTATTGCCTTCAATCTTAATATATTCTGCTGGTCTGCGAATGGAAATTACTACACCTCTTACTCCATTATCTGAAACTAAAAGGTTACTTCCATTGCCCACAACATAATATGGTACATTTAGTTCATTACACAATGAAACAACTTTTGGCAATTCATCAACTGATGGAGATACATGTATATCTGCATCTCCACCAATTCTGAATGTTGTATGTTTGCTCATTGGTTCATTTACTAATATTTGTTCTTCTGTTAAAAAACTATTGAGTCTATCAATAATTTCTTTAGTGTTAATTTCTTTACTCATAAATGTTACTCTCAATCATACAAAGTCTATTGCCTAAGCAAATGCTTAAGCTTCTTTTAAGAAAGCTACATATCCTCTCAATGCTTCGTATAAGTCGACTTTACTGATGATTTCCCATGGTGCATGCATATTAAGTACAGCAACACCGCTATCAATTACATTCATGCCATATTTAGCTAAAATGTATGCGATTGTGCCGCCGCCACCTTGGTCAACTTTTCCTAATTCTGCTGTTTGGAATGCAACTTCGTTTTTATCCATAATTGCTCTTAAATTAGCAACGTACTCAGCATTGGCATCGTTTGAGCCTGATTTTCCTCTTGAACCTGTGTATTTATTAAATACAAGTCCTTTTCCGAAATATGCTGAATTTTTCTTTTCCATAACAGATGGATAATTTGGATCAAATGCTGCAGATACATCTGAAGATAATACTTTAGAGTTTCTAAGAGCTCTTCTAAGTAATAATTCAGAATAATTCTGTGTAAGATTCATTACCTCTGCTACTGAATTTTCGAAGAAACGTGATGTCATTCCTGATGCGCCTACGCTACCGATTTCTTCTTTATCTACTAAAAGACATACGCTTGTGCGTTCTGGAATCTCTTTCATTTCAAGCATTGCCATAAATGATGGATATGCACAAACTCTGTCGTCATGGCCATAACCCATTATCATACTTCTATCGAATCCAAAGTCTCTAGCTGCTCCAGCTGGTACTACTTCGATTTCTGCTGATAAAAAGTCATCTTCATCTACGCCATATTCTTTTGATAAAATATCTAAAATATTTGCTTTAACTCTATCTTTAATTTTGTCGTCAGAGTCATCTTTTTTCTCTTTTGGAATGCTTCCAATTAATACGTCAAGATTCTCTCCTTCAACTACTGTAGAGCCTTTTTTGTTAAGCTGATCTGCTGACAAGTGAATTAATAAATCACTTACACCAAATACTGGATCTTCTGGTTTTTCACCAATATTAACTTTAACAACTGTACCATCTTTTTTAGCAAACACACCGTGAAGTGCTAGTGGAAGTGTGACCCATTGATATTTTTTAATTCCACCATAGTAGTGTGTATCAAGAAGTGCCATTTCAGTATCTTCATAAAGTGGTACTTGTTTTAAATCCATTCTAGGTGAGTCGATATGTGCGCCAAGGATGTTCATACCCTTGTCTAAATCTTCCTTACCTAAGATAAACATTGCTATTTCTTTTCCCATATTGTTTGCAATGATTTTGTCGCCAGCTTTTAATGTTGCATTAGATTCAATAAGTTCTTCTAAATCTCTGTAACCTGCTTTTTTTGCTCTGTCGTAAAATTCAATTACGCACTCTCTTTCTGTTTTACAGTTACTTAAGAATTGTCTATATTCTTCTGCAAAATCAAAAACTTTCTTTTTGGAATCCTGGTCTGTGTATTTTAACCATGCATTTTTCTTTTCCATTCTATAATCTCCTATCTATCCTAAACTAGTAATTTATAGTCAAGCCTTATAAATTCCTTTTGTTAAGGTTGGCCTGTACTCTTCTGTATAACTCATGTGCTGCATTGTATCCCATTTTCTTTTGTCTATGGTTAACAGCAGCTGTTTCACAAATAACAGCAAGGTTACGGCCTGGTCGAATTGGAAGTGAATGACATACTACTTTTGTATCTAAGTACTCAATATACTCTTCTTCTAAGCCAAGTCTGTCATATTCTGCATCTTTTTTCCAATCCTCTAATTTAATAACTAAGTCAATCTGCTGTTTTTCTTTGACGCATTCTACACCGTATAATGCTTTTACATCAATAATACCAATTCCTCGTAATTCAATAAAATATCTAGTGATATCTGGTGATGTTCCTACTAATGTGTGATCGTTAATTCTTCGAATTTCTACAACGTCATCTGTTACAAGACGGTGTCCTCTTCGAATAAGTTCAAGGGCTGCTTCGCTCTTTCCGATTCCACTCTCTCCTGTTATAAGAAGTCCTTCACCGTAAACATCTACTAATACACCATGAATTGTAATACATGGTGCTAATTGCTCACCTAATGTGCTTATAAGTCTAGCCATAAATGATGATGTTGAACTATGTGCTCCTAATAATGGTACTTGATTTTCCCTAGCAACCTCTAAAAATACCTCATCTGGATGTAAATCCCTTGCGAAAATAACACATGGAATATCGAATTTTAAAAATTCTCCATATCTTTTTTTCTTTTCTTCATCAGACATTTGCTGAATAAATGCATACTCAACATTACCAATAATCTGAACTCTTGATTGTTCAAAGTGCTCTAAATAGCCACTTAACTGTAATGCTGGTCTGTTAACGTCTGCTGTTGTAATTAATCTTTCTTTTGTGTCAATCTCAGGTGTGTAGTTATCTAATTCTAAAAGATTGATAATCTTATCAATACTCACACCTTCTACCTTACCAATACCACTCATAGGAATCCTCCTTTATTATTATGACATATCATTTTTACGACATATCCATTATCATATCATTTTTAATAAGCATAATTATAGGTTTATTTTAACACAGCCGCCTAGGTTATTCAATTTTGTTTTCGATTATGAAAAAATTCGTAAACAGCTGTTGCACTTTTTAAATTCATTGAATCTGTCAACATAAGATCATCAACTGATGCTTCTTTTATTCTGTCAATTGACATATATCTTTTCATAAGTGCTTTTCTTCTTGTTGGTCCTATTCCTTCTATATCATCTAAAATGGAGTGGATTTGCGCTTTTGACCTTAAACTTCTGTGATATTCTATTGCAAATCTATGGGCTTCATCTTGGATTCTAGTTATTAGTTTAAATCCTTCACTATGAGTGTCTATTGGAATTTCAACATTGTTAAAATATAACCCTCTTGTTCTATGGTTATCATCTTTTACCATACCACACACTGGTATATCTAAATTAAGTTCATCTAACACTTGCAAGCATATATTAACTTGTCCTCGGCCACCATCCATCATGATTATATCTGGGAATCTGTTAAAACTTCCTGTTTCTGCATCCATCTCATTGTTTTCTATCTGTTTTAACTCTTCCATTCCATGAGTAAAACGTCTAGTTAACACTTCATGCATAGAAGCATAATCATCTGGCCCTGTTATGGTTTTTAATTTAAACTTTCTATAATCACTTCGTTTTGGTTTGCCTTTTTCATAGACTATCATAGAACCAACTGTCTGGAATCCGCTGATATTTGATATATCGTAAGCTTCCATTCTATTTAGGCCTTCTATTCCTATTAACTTTTCTAATTCCTTTACAGCGCCTATTGTTCGGCCTTCTTCACGTTTTATTTTTTCTTTATCTTGTGTCAAAATCAAACGTGCATTTTTATACGCCAATTCTACTAATCGTTCTTTCATTCCTTTTTTCGGAATTACTATGTGTACTTTATTTCCTTTTTTGTTGGATAAATATTCTTCTATTATCTCTTTATCTTCTATATCTTCTTGAAGCATAACCTCTCTTGGTATAAAAGGTGTTCCTGAATAAAATTGATTAATAAAATTGTATAAAATATCTGATTTATTTTCATCGGTTCCTACTCTTACATGGAAATGATCTCGTCCAATAAGTTTGCCATGTCGAATAAAAAACACCTGAACTACTGCATCAACTCCATCAGTTGAAGCGGCGATAATATCTTTATCCTCACCATCTGTATTTGTGATTTTTTGCTTTTGTGCAATTTGTTTTACGCTGCTTAATAGGTCACGATATTCTATGGCTTTTTCAAATTCCATGTCTTCAGAAGCTTTTTGCATCTTTTCAGTAAGCATGTCTATTACTTTTTCATAATGACCACTTAAAAATTCGATTACTTGATCAATCTGTTTTCTATATTCCATTGATGAAATATAACCTTGACATGGTGCATCACATTGATGAATATGATAATTAAGACATGGTCTTTCTTTTCCTATATCTCTAGGTAAATTTCTATTGCATGTGCGGATTTTATATATTTTATTAATTAAATCTATAGTGTCTTTTACTGCTCCTGCACTGCTATATGGACCAAAATATCTTGACTTATCTTTTTTTAATTTTCTCGAAAATAAAACTCGTGGGAATGGTTCTGCTACTGTTACCTTGATGTATGGATATGTCTTGTCATCTCGTAGCATTGTATTATATTTAGGCGTATATTCTTTTATCAAATTGCACTCTAATACTAAAGCCTCTAATTCTGAATCTGTAATGATATATTCAAATCTAGCAATATGTTTTACCATTTGCCTTTTTTTAATGCCTTCGTCATGGCTTGGCTGAAAATACTGTCGCACTCTCTTTCTTAAGCTTTTTGCTTTACCTATGTATATTATTGCATCTGTTTTATCATGCATAATATAAACTCCCGGTGTATCCGGGAGTTTTTTAAGTTCTTCTTGAATATCGAACATATTATTTTTACCTTCTAAAAAAACTGTACATTCTCTTACAAAGCTATTAACTAAGCCGAAGCTTTTGCCTCGACCTAGTTAAAAGTTGTTAATTATTTTCGTTATTATCGTCTTCGTTTTCTTGTTTTTCCTGACCATTATCCTGCTGATTATCTTTAGCTGGTTTATATGGTGGATATAAATTGCTGTATTCTGGTGGTACATCATATGAATCATTATCACTAGAATTTGCGTTATTTTCTATATTGTTATTCATGTTGTTGTTCATGTTATTTACGCTATTATATGATGTATCCTCGTTATTATTAGCAACATTACCATTATTAGCTGGGTTGTTATAATTGCCCATGTTGTTATTACCATATGGGTTAAATGGTGCATTATTGTATGTTCCATTATTGTATGGTGTGTTGTTATATGGTCCGTTATTGTATGGCGCATTGTTGTATGGTGTGTTGTTATATGATCCGTTATTGTATGGCGCGTTATTATATGGCTGACCATTTAAGTTGTTATATGGCTGACCATTTAAGTTGTTATATGGCTGACCGTTTGGGTTATTGTATGGTTGACCATTTGGGGTATTGTATGGCTGACCATTTGGATTATTGTATGATTGATTATTCATGCCATTGCCACCATATGGTTGGTTCCCCATATTTCCATTAGGATTTTGAACATCATCCTTACTTATATTTACTTTTTTCTTTTCATCAGATGATTTACCTGACTGAAGCTTATCAACTACTGACTCTTCTTCTGGTTCAGGAAGGCCTTTCATTTCTCTGAAAATCTTCATGAATTCTTTACCAGTAATTGTTTCTTTTTCATATAAATATTCTGAAATTCTATCAAGAATTTCTCTATTTTCTTCTAGCATATTATATGCTTCTGTATAAGCGTCGTTGATCATCTTATATACTTCTTTATCAACTACACTTGCTGTTTCTTCACCACAGATTAAACCTGCTTTACCATCTAAGTATTGGTTTTCTACTGTTGCTAGGCACATCATTCCAAATTTATCTGACATACCATACATTGTAACCATAGCTCTTGCTATTTTTGATGCATTTTCAATATCATTAGATGCTCCACTTGTTGCTGAATTAAATACTAACATTTCAGCTGCACGTCCACCCATATATGTGACGATTTTAGCTAACAATTCATCTTTTGTCTGTAAGTATTTTTCTTCTTCTGGAGTCTGTAATGTATATCCTAATGCACCCATTGTTCTAGGCACAATTGTTATCTTTTGTACTGGTTCTGAGTTCTTTTGTAAAGCTGTAACAAGTGCATGACCAACTTCATGGTATGAAACAATATGACGTTCTTTATCACTCATTACTCTATCTTTTTTCTCTTTACCACCTACAGCTACTATCTCAAATGCTTCAAATAAATCGCTTTGACTTACTGAGTTTCTACCATTTTTTACAGCGTTAATAGCTGCTTCATTAATTAAGTTAGCAAGTTCTGAACCTACTAATCCTGCTGTTGCAAGTGCAAGTGCATCTAAATCAACAGTTTCGTCCATATGTACATCTTTTGAATGAACCTTTAATGTTTCTAAACGTCCTTTAAGATCTGGTTTATCTACAATAATACGTCTATCAAAACGTCCTGGACGAAGTAAGGCTTTGTCTAACACTTCTGGTCTATTTGTTGCTGCTAAAATCAAAATTCCTTTTGATGCATCAAAACCATCCATCTCAGCTAATAACTGATTAAGTGTTTGCTCTCGTTCGTCATTACCGCCGCCATATCTGCTGTCACGACTTTTACCGATTGCATCAATTTCATCAATAAAGATGATACATGGTGCCATTTTCTGAGCTTCCTTGAATAAATCTCTTACTCGAGAAGCACCTACACCTACGAACATTTCTACGAAATCTGAACCAGCTAAAGAGAAGAATGGAACATTTGCCTCACCAGCTACAGCTTTGGCTAATAATGTTTTACCTGTACCTGGAGGTCCTACAAGTAAGGCACCTTTTGGCAATTTTGCACCAATATCTCTATACTTCATTGGATTATGTAAAAAGTCTACTACTTCTTGTAATGACTCTTTTGCTTCGTCTTGTCCTGCTACATCTCTAAAAGTAACTCCTGTACTCTTTTCAACATATACTTTTGCGTTGTTCTTTCCAACGCCCATGCTTCCGCCTTCCATACGACGCATTAAGAATGCCATTAAAATCCATAATAATGCAATAGGAATTAAGAAACTTAAAATATTAACAATCCATGTTGATGTATTATCTGGAATTGTTGCTGAGAATTTAACAGCTTTTCCATCTTTTGTTTTTGCATCTTTTAATCTGTCTACTAACTTAAGATCTGTTATACGACCTGTATAATATGTTATGTCATATTTTTTCTTTTTGTCTTTTGTTAACTTATAGTCGATTTCTGAAGCTCCTACTTCTACTTCTGAAACCTCTCCTTTTTCTAAATGGCTTAGGAATGTATTATATGATGTTTCCTTTGAGCTCATTTGTGTAAATCTGTTGCTTAACAATGAAACAGCAAAAAGGGCCACTAAAGCTATCATTATAAAAGTCATTACCATTTGGCCATTATGATTATTCTTTTTATTATTATTTCTATTTCCGCCATTGCGGTTCCCGTTGTTGCCGCCACTGTTGTCGTTAAACCCATTTGGGTTATATTCGTTGTAGTTATTTTGTTGATTATCCATTCTTCATGTCCTCCACGTCACAATTAAATTGTGCCTTTTCTGTTACAATACCTTTATTATATTGAAAAAAAACAATAAAAGCAACCGTATAAAACCTCTCTTTAAAAAGTTTAATAAATTTTTTAGATTTTTTTCAAAATATTTTTCAAAAAAAAGTCTAGATTTTTTTCTTATAAGGCTTTATAATATTTTAGTTATATCAAAAAGTACGGTTGTTCGTAACTAGATATTATAAATTTGTAAGTTGTTTAACCTACTCTTTTATTTTATCTGATTTCATTAATATTTTAAATATGTTTTCGTATTTTTTGAGAACAAATATAAAGCAATTCTATTTAGGAGGAATACCATGCCTGTAAAATACGTCTTTGTCACAGGTGGCGTTGTTTCCGGTCTAGGAAAAGGAATAACAGCCGCTTCTCTTGGTAGACTTTTAAAAGCTAGAGGCTATAAAGTTACCATGCAAAAATTTGACCCTTATATCAACATCGATCCAGGTACAATGAACCCAATCCAACACGGTGAGGTTTTTGTTACTGATGACGGTGCTGAAACTGACCTTGATTTAGGTCATTATGAGCGTTTCATTGATGAAAGCTTAACAAAAAATTCGAATGTTACTACTGGTAAAGTTTACTGGTCAGTACTTCAAAAAGAACGTCGTGGCGATTTTGGTGGAGGAACTGTTCAAGTTATCCCTCACATCACTAATGAAATTAAGAGCCGTTTCTATCGTAACTTCACTTCAGATGATATGCATATCGCTATTATCGAGGTTGGTGGAACTGTTGGTGATATTGAAAGTCAGCCTTTCCTTGAAGCCATCCGTCAATTCCAGCACGAAGTTGGACATGAAAACGCTATTCTTTGTCACGTTACTTTGATTCCTTATCTTAAAGCTTCTGGTGAGCTTAAGACTAAACCTACTCAAGCTAGCGTTAAGGAACTTCAAGGACTTGGAATCCAGCCAGACATTATTGTTTGTCGTTCTGAGCAAGAACTTGATCAAGGTATCAAAGATAAAATCGCACTATTTTGTAACGTACCTAGTGACCACGTATTACAAAATCTTGACGTTGAATATTTATATGAAGCACCTCTTGCTATGGAAAAAGAGAATTTAGCGAAAGTTGCTTGCGAAAGTTTACATCTTGATTGCCCTAAACCAGATCTTTCTGATTGGTGCACAATGGTTGAGAATCTTCGCAACCCTAATAAAGAAGTAAACATTGCATTAGTTGGTAAATATATTACTTTACATGATGCTTATATTTCTGTAGTTGAAGCATTAAAACACGGTGGAATTCCTGAACATGCTACAGTTAACATTAAATGGGTTGACTCAGAGTTATTAACTGAAGAAAACGCTGATGAAACATTTAAAGATATCCAAGGTATCATCGTACCTGGTGGATTTGGTAGCCGTGGTATCGAAGGAATGGTTGTTGCAGCTAAATACGCTAGAGAGAACAAGATTCCTTATCTTGGAATTTGTCTTGGTATGCAGATTTCAATTATTGAGTTTGCTAGACACGTATGCAATTTACACGATGCACACAGTATTGAGTTAAACCCTAATACAACTCATCCTGTAATTTCACTTATGCCTGATCAAAACGGTGTTGAAGACATTGGTGGAACATTAAGACTTGGTTCTTACCCATGCGTACTTGCTAAGGATTCAAAAGCTAGAGAAGTTTACGGTACAGACGAAATTTCTGAGCGTCACCGTCATCGTTATGAAGTTAATAACGATTACAGAGCAACTTTAGTTGAACATGGGATGAAACTTTGCGGAACTTCTCCTGATGGAAGAATCGTAGAGATGGTTGAAATTCCTGATCATCCATGGTTTGTTGCAACTCAAGCTCATCCTGAATTTAAATCACGTCCTAACAGACCACATCCATTATTCCATGGATTTATTCAGGCAGCTACAAAAGTAGAACGTTAATTATTAGCTGATATTCTTTACGGTGCAATTGATTTTTATCAATGTAAGGCAATTGGCATATAATAAAAAAAAGCTCTAATCTTCGATTTGAAGGTTAGAGCTTTTTTATTTATATTTTTATATTTTTATATTATTTACAGTTTTTAAATTATATATTATATACTATATATTATATCTGATGGCGAACCACTTTATATTCATCGCCAGATTTAAAAAATGGACATTGCTTGTATGAGCTTTGTACAAAACGAGCCATGTCATCTTCATCCATATTTACTGAACAATAGTATGCTTCATCTTCTTCATCATACTCATTGTATGCACAATAATCACATGTCATAAAATTACCTCTTTTTAAATAAATTTATTTAGGCTTTCATCGTATTTATAATTAATTCCGTCTAAACTTTTAACTAGTTCATCTACTGAAAGATTATAGGCTTTTGTGAATTCCTCTAAGCTAGAATAATTATCTCTTAACTGTGTGTTTACAAAACTAAGTAACATTACTGGATCTTTTGGTACGTTCATTTCTTTCTCCTTTTTCTATATAATTGCAGAATATTCATTGAGGCGCTTTCTTAAAGCTTTCGTGCCTGGCAAATAATATTCCATGGTATTCCAAAATCTGTCATTGTGGCTTGGCTCTATTAAATGTGTAAGTTCATGTACTACCACATACTCTAAGCATTCACTAGGAACCCTTGCTAATGACAAGTTAAAGTTTAAATGATGCGTAGCAATATTGCAAGACCCCCACCTTGTTTTCATTCTTCTAATTGTGAAACCATTTGACTTTACATTCATTACAGTTTCATATTTTTTTATGTAATTTGATATAGTATATTCGAGATATTGCCTAAGCTCTTTTTCCTTTTCCTTATTTATCTTTGGTACATTTTTACGGTTTTCGATAGCGTTTAAAATATTTTTTTGTGCCCCTCTAATCCAATCTTCTTTTTCATCTATAAAACCATACACCATTTCTGTTGCCATACTAGTAGGTGCTGAGACTTGTACACTTGCATCTTCATTTTTTATGCGAATATATAAATTTTTTATATTTTTATAAGTTATAATCACATCTAAGCCATTTACGTTGTATGTCTCTTTTCTCGTTTTTTTCATTAATGTTTTCACCTACCTTTCAATATATTTTATCCGCCGTGGGTTTTATGTACCCTATATTAATCTATCGGCATTTTATTTTAACCAAAAAAGGAAGTCATAGCTTATGCTACAACTCCCTTTTTTTACATTTTCTTACCAAATCATCTATCTAAATATTTTTGACTTTCAACTCTCTTGCCACCGCTTACGCTTGCTTTGTTTAGAAGCGAGGGCATCTCGTCTGAGTTATATTTTTTAATCTTTACGCATTTTTATACAATTGCACTTACTTTTTTACCATTAAATGCTAGCTTTAATAAAATTGGTGTTATCAATGTTGTTACTATTACAACAATTACAATAGGTGCAAACAATTTATCGTCTAAGATATGGCACTGATAGCCTTTCTGTGCTACGATAAGCGCTACCTCTCCCCTTGATACCATTCCTAAACCTACTTGTAGAGATTCTTTTCCTGTACATCCACAAATTTTTGAACCAAGTCCGCATCCTAAAATTTTAGTTATGATTGCAATTGCTAGCAATATTACTGTGAATCCTAACATATTTGCAGTCATTGAATCCACTGCAACTTTAAGTCCAACACTTGCAAAGAAAATAGGCGAGAAGATCAAATACGAAGCAATTGAAGTTCTCCTTTCTATATATGTCTCTACGTTCATATTGCAAAGCATTAGGCCTGCAAAATAAGCACCTGTAATGTCTGCTATTCCAAAGGCTACTTCTGATATGTAGGCTAGCAAAAAGCAAAACGCCAATGCAAGTATAGCTGTTCTTCTTTGGCGATTATGTTTTTCAATTATATCCTTTGCTTTTACAAAAATAAAAGCCAAAGCAAAAATAACTGCAAAATATACCACTATTTTCAATAGTACTCCAATAATGCTGACGCTTGCATCTTTCATGCTTGTGACTATAGTCAACACTATAATGCCTAAAATGTCATCGATTACAGCAGCTCCTAAAATAGTAATTCCTACTTTTCCTTGTAGCTTTCCTAGCTCTCGCAAGGTTTCAACTGTAATACTAACTGATGTTGCAGTAAGTACCACACCTACAAAGATTGCTTTTATAACTTCTGTAAAATCTGATGTGTCTGTGTGAAAATATGTAGCATATGCCACAGCCCCTCCGACTAATGGGAAAATAACTCCTATTAGTGCCGTTACAAATGATGCTTTAGCGTTGGATTTTAAATCACTAATATTTGTATCTAGACCAGCTTCAAACATTAGCATTATTACACCAATTTCTGCAGTATACTCAATAAATGTTCCTGTGTCCCCTTCTAGTGTAATTAGTTTTAAAACTGATGGTCCGAGAATCACTCCTGCAAGTAAAGATCCTACTACTGCAGGCATATTGATTTTCCTAGAAAAAAGCCCCAATGCTTTCGTAGCAATTAAGATGATTGCAAGAAAAAGAATAAATGTATAGTCCATATTCCACTCCTCTTTTCTTTATTTTTTGTTATATTACCCCATGAAAAGTTTATTAAGTGCAAGCCCTCCTTCTTGCTCTAAACACTAGAAATCATACTACTTTATTGAATAAAAATCAATTAATATCCGTTAATTTAGACATAAAAAAATTGTTCTTGATTAACCAAAATCAGAACAATCTACTATTATCTACAAAAGATTTTATTTATAACTTTTATTTATAACTTTTTAATTAAAAACCTACTATAAAATTACAAAAAGAAAGGAAGCCATATAGTTGGCTCTATACGACTTCCTTTCGAGGAGTTTAGTTATGAAAATGTTTATTTAATAAAAAGGGAATAATTGGGAAAAGGAATTGCTTCCTTTTACATTTATTATTCTACAACATAAATATGTACAAAGTGTGTACAAATCCTTAACTTTTTATAAATAAGCGCAAAAATCCCATAAAATTTATGGGATTAGCGTATAACTAAACTATTGATTTGGTTTTTTATTTTTTGACTTTATATCTTGTTAATTATTTTATATCTTTTTTTATGAAAATTCAAGTATTATTTTAAAATTTTCAGTTTTGGTTTTATAATTGTATTGAATTGTATTAATAATTTATTCTTTTTATTATATTCAGATGATTTATCATTATTTTTGTTCTAAAATTATTTTTATTCTTAATTTTTTTTATTCTAAAAAAACGCCTAAGAACATTAACTTATAGAAAGTCCATAATCTTATATGTCTTTGCTACAATTAACATTCCTAAACGTTTTATCCTATTTACTTAAGTCTTATTTGCTTAAGTCAATTTCCACTTGTTTTTAGTCCCATCCATTAGATATTATTTGTTTAGCTATTATTTGTTTAGCTATTATTTATTTAATTCAATGTCATCAAATTTCATTTTACAAAGTGTTTTTTCTAACTCTATCATCTTTGGATCACTTGAACTATTTTCAAAATACACTTTACCTTTTTCTGTTCTAGGATTAAGTAGTCCCTTCACTTGAAGTCTTCGTTTAGCTTCTCGAGCTGTTCCTGCTCCGCCATCAAAAATCGCCACATTATTTCCCATAACTTCGCTTATTTTTTTGGCTACAAATGGATAATGTGTACAGCCTAGTACTATTGCATCTATGTTTTTTTGACGATATATAGATAGAAGATTTTGCAGATACTTTTCTAGCTCATCACTATCAATATCGCCTCTTTCTACAAAGTCCATTAATCCTGGACATGCTAGTGGAATGATATTTGCTTGATCATCGTATTTTGCGATTAAACGGTGCAATTTTTCTCCTTTAATCGTCATTGGTGTAGCTAATACTAGAACCGTTGGATTTTCTTTACTTAAAACTGCTGGCTTAACAGCTGGTTCAATTCCAACAATAGGTATATCAGGATACATCAATCTTAAATCACGTACGGCAGCTGTTGTTGCAGTATTGCACGCGACGACTAAAGCTTTACAACCCTGCTCAAAAAAATTTTTCGCATGTTGGAAGGTTAGCGCTCTAACCTGCTCTCTTGTTTTTGTTCCGTATGGAGCATTTGCTGAGTCACCGTAAAAAACAAAATCCTCATTAGGCATCACTTTTAGTAGCTCACGCAAAACGCTAATTCCTCCCATTCCGGAATCAAAAACTGCGATTGGATTTTCTTTTAGCAATTGATTTGACATAATAAAAATTCTCCTAACAAATTATAATCACTGCCTCCGTGAGGCATTTATGGATCGAGGTAATAATATTGGAAAATAAACGACATTTTTTATTCGATAATGATGGAAAAACTTGTATAGTTTGTGGCCGTCCACTTCCTGATGATTTTGAGGGGGACATGTGCCCTCCATGTAAGGAACATGACCTTTTCCAACAAGTCAAGGAATATATTCGTTCAAATGATGTTAATGAGTTTGACGTTGCAGATAAATTTGAGCTTCCTCTATTAAAAGTTAAATCATGGATCAGAGAAGGACGTATCGAGTACAAGGACACTTCTACTGATGGCCTTCGTTCCCATACAATGCAAAGTCTGCACTGCCAAATGTGTGGAAAAGCTATCACCTTTGGAACTTTGTGCCCTCAATGTTTGAAAAAGCAAAATTCAAAAGGTGTCGGACTTACGTCGCCTAATCAATCAGACGGTTCTATGCACTTCCTTGATTCTGATAATTGATAACACATCAATTTAGCAAATATATTTTTATTAAGCAAAGCAAGAATGCCTCATAAAAATAAGGCATTCTTGCTTTTGTGCTTTTATTGTTCTAGCTTGTCTTTTATTTTACAACTCTAGCTCGCCATTATTACCTTAGATCTATATTTTACGTTAACGGCATTAAGATATTTTTCGTCTGGCTCAAACATAATTAATACCAAACCATCTTCTGTCTTAACAACCATATCATAATATGGTACACCTTTTTTACGAGATGTAAAGTCTTTTTTTACAATATCCGATGTATTTTCGTACTTCATAACAGTTCTATCATGAGCAGGGGCAATCTGAATCACCTCATCCATCGTATATCCTTTAAGTTTTTTTCTTTTGCTCTTATTTTTAATAAGTGCAAATCTTACTTCCCCATCAAAATATGAATACTCATATTCTCTGTAAGATTTAAATAGCTGTAAATAAAGCACTATTCCAATTACTATTACAGCTAATACAAATACTGGTGACATTAACGCAAGTAGAAATAATAATGCAAATATTACTGCTGTTATTCCTGTAATAACTTTCTGTGGTAATGTCTTAGCTTTTTCGATTAAAACATATACTTCTAACATATTCCTTATTCCTTTCTCAACTAGATTTCCTAACTAGCTTACTAAACATTATACATTGTTTTTCTCCAATCTTCCATAATTTTAATCTTGTTATGTTAAAATTTTATGATTTTTGGCTCAATTTATTATTTTATTATTTTTTTTATTTTTTTTTAATAAAAGTGTTGACATATCCTTCACATTAGTGTATTATACTAATTGTTGTGAGCGACATAACAAATGCCCAGTTAGCTCAGTTGGTAGAGCAGAGGACTGAAAATCCTCGTGTCTCTGGTTCGATTCCGGAACTGGGCATTACAACAGAATTAAATATAACTCATGCGGGTGTAGTTCAATGGTAGAACACCAGCCTTCCAAGCTGGATACGTGGGTTCGATTCCCATCACCCGCTTTTTTTATGCGCTTTTTTAGCATATTTTTTTGCATCTTTCTAAGTATCTTTTTGTGTACCTTTTTACATATTTTTTTACATATCTTTTTATACAATAAAAATAAGCTCCAAGATAACAAATGATATAATACCTAGATTCTATTCTCTAGTAATTATTATCACTTGCTCTCTTGGAGCTTTCTTCATATAGTCAGTTTATTAGAATAAATCGACACGTCCACTGAACTTGTCATTAACAACATAATATGCTGAATATTCTTCTGGTTTGACATAAATCTTTGTGTTTTTAAATTCACTTGCTTTATGTCCTTCTGACATAAATTGTGCTTTAACATGTTCTTCTACGAGTTCAATGTTAATCTCGCAATTCTGATATTGCACAATAATCTCGCTTTTACTTGTACTCTTAGATCTTGTAGCTTTTGCTTTTGTTGTAGTTGTTTTAGCTGTAGTTGTCTTTTTTGGTGCAGCTTTCTTAGTTGCTTTAGTAGTTGTCTTAGCAGTTGTCTTTTTCTCAGATGTTTTATCTGGTGCTTTGACTACTGTCTTAGGTTCTACTTTTTCTACAACACTTGCTACAACCTCTTTACTTGTTGCTAAACTTTTGCTTTCTGCCTCACTTTTACTTGTCTTTGCGGCAGTTTTCTTACTATCTACACTAGCTTCCTTAATCGATGTTGCTTTGATTAAAGATTCAGCAGCTTTGGTATTACTAATTGTTGCTTTTGGTTCTTCTACCTTAGCCGCAACTACTGTTGCCTTAGTAACTGACTTGAATCCAGTTACTTTTGGTGCTATACTATTACCCTTTTTCTGCATAACGAATCCTCCTCTTTTGCAATACATGTTTAGTTTTTATAAGCTACCAGTACTAAGAAATTATTATTTAGCGATAAATTCTTCCATTGCCTCGATAGCTTTTTCTTCATCTACTCCAGTTGCTTCAATGACTACTTCCATTCCTTCAACTAGATTTAAAGCCATAACCCCCATGATACTCTTAACATTTACAATTGCGTTTCCACAATGAAATACAATATTGCTTGAATATACACATGCATTCTGAACTAACTCAGCTGCTGGATTTTCATGGCTTGAATAAGCATTAGTAACTATTACACTTTTCTTCATTATGTTCTTCTACTACTGTACTTATGCACTGCATTCATAATTAACACTGCACAGGAATCATTAAAGTAGACTCTCCTTTCTATAAATTTACGATTTGCTACTTAAAGTTTTCCTTTATTTAACTCTCATAAAACTCACTTAAAATTATAATTTACTTTTATTTCATTTGCAATAAGCAAAAAAATTTTCTGTGAGTTTTAACTAATGGCTATGTCTTCATACTAAAATATTGTACAATTTTACTTATTTCTATAATATTTTAATTTAGACTGTAATATAAGTGACGAAAGAATAACTGCCATTTGCAAATAATCCGTTTGCAGTATCAAAAGACATTGGGCTTGTTACCCCATTAGCTGGGTTGTAAACATAAATATTTTGGGCATCATATCCTACTACTAAAACAGCATTGTCTCCACCAGTCATAGCCATAACTGTTGATCCACTACTTACATAATATATGATTTCGTCACTGTTTACTCCTTGAAGTTCTAAACCTCTATATCCTTTTAATTTGTCACTTAAAATTTCCTTGGCATTTTTTCCTTTTTTCACATCTTCTTTTATAGATGCTTTTGGATTCTCTCGAGCAACCATTGCGCTTAAAGCTTTTGTAACTATACTTTCATTAGCATCTTCTGGATTTGGTCCGATATTTTTAATCGGTCCATAGTAATTTTTTCTAGCTCTCATCCATACGTAATTGCCGTCATCACCAATAACTACACCATTTAAATCATTAGCATTATTTATTGCTTCTGATAAGTTGCCTGTTACTAGTGTTACGTGGCCTTTTGCATAAACTGTATATTGTTTATTTTCATTCTTTTTACTTAAACAAATCTCATTATCTTCTGAACTGTCTACTAGTTTTGGAACAAATTTCTTTAATTCGTTCTTAGACATTTTGTTTTTAAAACTTATACAAATCTGTGTTTTCTTTTTCTCAGTTGTTGTATAAGAAATTGAGGCTAATGTATTGGCATCTGCTTCTCTATTCATAATAGAATCAGTAGTTCCATTGCTTAATGTTACATTAATTGTGTAATCGTCAATAGAAATTCCACTTACATATGCTCCACTTGGTGTGTAATCCTTTAGGACTTTTATTTTGCCATTTTTAAAGCTAACTATTTTAAAAGATGTCATTGGGAAATTGACATTTCCTGCTCCATCTACACTTACATCAGATTGGTTTGCAATGCCATACACTAAATCATTACCAATGAAACCTACTGGCTTAATGTATGTTCCTGCTTTTGCTTTGATATCAACTTTTTTATTCTTTTCCAAATTTCTAACGTGAATCTTGGTACTTGAATTTATTTTGTCTTTATCTGTCCAAACAAAATATTTACTATTTGCAGATGTCATAAATCCGCCATCTCTTAATCCTGAAACTATTTTTTCTGATTTAAGAGTTGATAAATTAATCTGCTGTAAATTGCCATTGTTTTCTAGATACAATTCATTTTGATTATTCTCGTAGGCAAATGTTCCAAGTTCTGCTTCTACTACTTCATAAGATTTATTCATTTGAATAAACGCTTCTTCTTTTACTGTATTTGCTAAACCATCGTAGTGATATTCTGCAATACCAACCTCACCTTCATGGTCGCCTCTATTCATATAACCATCAACTAAGAAGTCAATGCTTCCTGCCTCATCAACGTTAATTATAATAATTCCATGTTGATTGTTATTGCAACGTGGATCGATTTTGCCATCCTTTTTAAAGCTAAATACCTTAGATATTTCATTTTTATTAACACTATAACACCATAAATCACCTTGCTGAACAAAAGCAATTACTCCACCTGCTTCACTTACTTTGTAATTTACGTTGTCATCTCTTATACCTAAACGAATCTGTGAATCATTTGCAATAAACTGATTGTCACTTGAAAAAATTTGATCCATATTTCTTTCAAAATCAATGACATACATTCTAGTTGCTGAGTAGCGCAATCTATAATATTCTTCTACATTGTAGTATTCTTCTGCTCCTGCTTCATTTTTTGCTTTTATAATATAATTTGAAACAATTATATTGTACGATTCATTAATTTCGCTAAATGTGTAAACTGGCTCTGTAACTATTTCTGGTTCTAAGCTATCCCATGTTAAATAATTAATGGAATTACTTAAATTTACATGAGCTAATGATTGACTAGTGTTTTTTGTTGGATCCATATACTTAGGTAAAAACGAAGATGCTTCTTCCTTTTTAAAAGTATAATCATGAAACTCTTTTGCAAATTTTAAACATTCTGTTTCATTTAAACCCTTTGTTCTTATTACTCGTGTGTAATAGTAAATAGGAATATCCTCTGTTTCTACTTTCATAGTTAGAGCATACTCTTTGTTTGTTTTTAATTTTCCAAGTTCCATATCAAAATTGAAAGTTCCATCTTTTCCAACTACTTCTTTTTTGATTTTTGAAATTGGTTTTTTCCCATCTAAAGTTGTTACTTGATATTCTATTTGTTTTACTTTTGTTTCATCAGCTTTAATTGTTGATGAAAGCTTTCCTGATTTTTCAACTGGAGTTATTTCATCTCTTACTGCTGGAATATCCATTTTATTTTTATATCCAAAAAGTTGATTAAGTGTGCTTCCATCTTCTGAAAATTCTACAACTGGAAATGTTGCATCACTCATCTCTTTTGTTTCTTCTATTTCTATGTCATTTGTTAGAATTTCAAAGATTAAGGCAAAGACTACAAATAGTCCTACCAAAATCAATGGTCTGATGTATCTCTTATTCATTCAAATCTCCTATCCTATAAAAGATATTTCAAATGGTATGAAATTATCTGGCAAAGTAAGCATATATCTACCTGCAACTAATAACGCCACACCAATCCATGCATTTTTTGACATCTTTTCTTTGCAAAAAATCATTGCTAATATAATAATAAATACTACGTCAAAACATTTAAGTCTTTCCACTGTTAAACTATCTGCTTGTAATTCTGTTGGAAGCTCAAGGGCTTTTTGTGGAATTCTCTCTGACGATGCAAAAAGCACTCCAGCTATAATTGCACATAGTGCTCCTACAAATGGGGTCTCTCCGGCTTTTTGGAAGGTTCCTGAAATCAGTATCCAAATCCACACCATAATTGTTCCCATTAAAAACTCTACAGAATCAACTCCGTTTACATTAATTGTTGTAAAGTTACTTGAGATTACTTTAACTGCTGCCATTGCAATTGCAGCACCAAACACAGGAATATATCCTTTTATAGCATCACCTTTTAATTCTGCGCCTAAAACTACTCCTGCAAAAATAACTATAAGAGCTACTCCTTGTGTTAAATTAGTTGGTTCTTTAAGCCAAAAAATATTAATTAAATATTCGCTTAACTTACCAACACCATAATAAATAATTACAAATTTTGAAATAGCTGCTTTTGAAAGCCCTTTAAAAACTAGAACCCATATGATTGCATATAAAGTCGAAATTAATAACGCTTGCACTAGCGTATCTTGTGAAGCAGATATTGCACTAAAGCTTTGTGCTAAACCTACTAAATCCATTCCAGTTGCAGAATTTTTCAACAAAAATACAACTATCATGAAAATTCCAACCGCCAAATACGGCTCTGTTTTTTTCATAGAAATTTTTACAAACAAATAATAAAAGCTTGTAACAAGTAATGCTCCAATTACGTAATTAAGCCCTGTCATCATGCTGTCTTTCTCCTTTTTCTTTTACTTATCTGCCAAAGTAAACGTCAATTCCGTTTGCCATTCCTTGTGCCATTTTGTCTTGGAAGGCTGGGTCTGCCATTTTGGTGTCATCACTTTGGTTACTCATAAATCCCATTTCAAAAATTGTCACTGGCATGATGCTCCAGTTAATTCCTGACATGTCATTTGAACCAACCACTCCTAAATTTTTTATTCCTGTTTCGTTACAATATGCATCCACCATATTTTTACTTAATCGTTGACTTTCATTTGAAAGACGAGCAACATAAGGATTATTTTGTGATGGAGCTAGGGCCAAAGCACCATTAGTTGCACTACTGTCAGCACCATTTGCATGAATACGGATAAAAATATCTGCTTTTACACTAGCGGCATAGTCAGCACGTTCTTTATTGCTTATGTCTACGTCGTTTGTTTCTCTAGTCATGTAAACAGTATACCCTCTTTTTTTTAACTCATCTCGAAGTTTTAAACTAACTTCTAGATTAAGTTCATACTCTGTGCATCCTGTAAATTTACCAGTTGTACCACCTGTAACTTTAGCTTTAGTTGTGGACGCTCCAGGGCCTATCGGCTCCTTGCTTGAATTGGCTTTAGTTTGGTGTCCAGGATCAATACATACAATTTTTCCATTACTAGCCACTTGATCACTAATTGTTTTGTCACTAGCTTCTTTATCACTAGCAGTTTTATCACTTGTTACCTTGTTACTAGCAGTTTGATCATTAGCTTCTTTATCACTAGTTGCTTTAGCTTTTTTAGCTTCAGATGAGTTTTTTTCTGTAGTATTAATCTCTGTTTTTACTTCTTTTTCATTTTTATTAGAGTTTTTTCCTTTTAGCCTGCCTTGTGCATACAGTACACTTGCAATAATGCAGCCTATTAAAAATGCCACTCCAAAAATCTGAAAAAATTTCTTAATTTTTTTAGTATTATTCATATTTCTCTCCTCATTACCCATCTTTTAATTTAACCACATATAGCTAGTTTTCGCAACTATCTAACTAATAAATGCGCAAAAAATATCCCAAATCAATGCATGTTTTTAAACTACTATTTTAGTTAATTCAAAAAACTAAACATTGTTTGGGATATTAATTTATTATTTTGATAGCTTTAGGAAAATTATTACATTTCCTTTACGCTATATCTTTATTCTTTTATTTGTACTCTTTATTATAATGAAACAAGCATTTTACTTGCCAAATATAGAACTAAAGCATATACAATTAGATATACTACATATGATCCAAAAATAGCTAAAGTTTTATTATTGTTAGCTATTGTTGCTTTTAAATCATCTACTTCTGCAATTACTAATAAACCATAAATTGCTGCAACACTAAAAATGAAATATCCAATTCCAAAGCTAATTAATGTCATGATAAGGGCAAGTAACATAACTGGAAGCATAACAATTGATCTTGTTGCTACAAGACGAATTTCTTGTTCAAAAGTTGTGTCTTTTTTTACAATGCTATGCATAACTTTTAATATTCCTGCAAACGCCATACTTAAGACAAATGAGCCAATTAATGCAAGAAAGAACAATTTTCCGTAAGGTAATTGAATTTCTCCAAACATCATCCTTGTAAAATCATTTTGCATTGATCTTAATAAGCCGCTCACTTTTGATTCAACCTTAAATAAAGATGCTATACCTACTAATGCTGCAACTAATGCTTGGATTGCAATATAAATAAATGCCAATCCAATTTCCCCATTTTGAACAAATTCTCTTCCAGCAATTTTAGGTTGTTTGATTACATTTATAAATGTTGGAATGATTTTTGACATCATCTGCTGAGCTGCTGAAGGTCCTTGATTAACATAACCTTGGTTAAAGTTTGGATTACCTTGGTTTGGCATTCCTTGGTTAAAGTTTGGATTGCCCTGGTTTGGCATTCCTTGGTTGAAGTTTGGATTGCCCTGGTTTGGCATTCCTTGGTTAAAGTTTGGATTGCCCTGGTTTGGCATTCCCTGATTAAAGTTTGGATTGCCCTGGTTTGGCATTCCCTGGTTGAAGTTTGGATTAACCTGGTTTGGCATTCCTTGGTTAAAGTTTGGATTAACCTGGTTTGGCATTCCTTGGTTAAAGTTTGAGTTAACCTGGTTTGCTGTATTTACTTCTGGAGCAGGTGCTTCAGTATTATTTTTTTCTAAACTAACACTAGCGTTATTCTCCATTGTGCTTGAATTTTCTTCCATTGTGCTTGGGTTCTCTGCCATTACGCTTGGGTTTTCTGTCATTACGCTTGGATTTTCTGTCATTGCGTTTACTACTTGATTTGCTTGGTTCTGACAATTACAAACTTCTCCATCTTGTAATGGTCTTCCACATTGTGTGCAAAATTTTGCCATTTAATCTTCCTCCTAGTTTTAATTCATTATTCAAATCTCACCCTCGAGACTTGATGCGGGATTTGCGTAAGCTTTAGCTTATATATTTTATATGCAAATCCCTATGCATCCTCTCGGAGCGTATATAAAGTAATTTAAATATTTTTAGTTAATCTATTAGTAATAGTAAACCATTCTTATATTACGTGGATTGCTTATCTTCCATTTACCATTTTCTAATGAATATGAAACATCATAACTATCGTATGCATCATAGTTTTCACGTTCACATCCATCTCCAAAGAATATCTGTCTATTATACACGACATTTTCTTTAAAAGAATATGAAATGCTTACTACCACTCTACCATCTACAATTGATACGTCTTTCACTTTACCATTTACATTTTTTAAGTCGAAGCTTACAATACCGCTTTCGTCATCACTAGTAGAAATGCTATCTACAAAGTCATCGTATTCTTTCTTTGCTTCGTCTTGTGTATCTGAATCTTTAACAAAAAGATTTGACACGTCTGAGAATTTTTTTCCTTGTAAAGCTGACTCACAAATTTTTGTCATATCATCATATCCTTGATCTAACAATTTATTTTGTGATTTTTCATCCATGCTAACGTTTGTAACATAATAAACACCATCATTGCTGTACACGTCAACCATTTCAGGTACTGATTTAAGACCTTTTATATTTACCTCAACTTCATATGTTCCTACAAAAAGGTCTTTAATTGTATAAACATCTACACCCTTTTGGTTCTTTTGAGTAATATATTTTTTATCTACTTTTTTACCTTCGATTTTTAAATCAGCTCCAGTTGGAACTTTGAATTTAAAATCTCTTATAATTACGCCAGTTGGCTTAACTTCCCACTTAGGGAAAAACAACATTGATTTACCATTTTTTTTATTAACAGTTACTGTATATGATGATTTTTCACCGCTTCCGCTTTCAAGATAAGAAAAATATACTTTACCTTGCACACGATCAGCATATGATGAAGTCATATCAAAATTGTCTGCTTTATATTCTCCATCTTTATCATATACCTTTTTGAAAATGTCATCTGTAAGGAATGTTTTATCATCTACATCTGATGCTTGAACAATCGCCTTACTATCTGCTTTTATAACACCTTCGAAGAAACGTTTTGCTGTGTTTTTGTAGCCATATGTACTATTTCCAATAAAGAAGAAAATAACAATAGCTACAACTAAAGCTACGGCTTCGCCAATTATGATCATTGTATTTTTATCTAAATTAAGTGCAGGCTTTGCCTGTTGTATTGGGGCAGAGTTGCCATTACCGTAAGCCATATTCATGTTATTTGAATTATTAAACTGAGGCTGTGTTGACATTTGGCCCTGTACTGGTGCTTGGCCCTGTACTGGTGCTTGGCCTTGTGTTGGTGCTTGGCCTTGTGTTGGTGCTTGGCCCTGTGTTGGTGCCTGGCCTTGTACTTGTGCTGGTGCGTTTGCTTCAACATTTTCTTTTGTTATATCTACATTGTGACTTTCTGCAGTTTGATTTTCTGGTGAAACTTGCTCATTATGTAAACTTTGTGCTTCCTGTGAGGCTTGTACAGCTACATCTACAAGCTTAGTACCACATGAGCCACAAAACTTTGCATTGTCTTCATTTTGATTTCCGCAATTTGGACAAATTTTCATTTTTTGACCTCCCTACTGTGGTGAATATTCTAATTGATTATCTTCTTGATAATCCGCAATCTCTTCAGCATTAGCTTTTTCTACATCACTTAATGAATCGTCATCGTATGAACTATTTGCTGTATACCATGACTTGCTTGAAAAATAGTCATTAAGTTCAGAAGATTCAAATTTACGTCCATGTCTCGCATAAATTTCATTACGTGCATATGTTAATTCTTTTGCACTTAATCCTTCTAAATCTGAATCTGTTAACTCTACTGTACTACTTTTTTCAATAATGTATCCGTTAGAATCCTTCATTGCCTGACTTTCTTTTTGATTGTCTGACTCTGAACTCTTTGTTTTTTGTGATGATTCACCCCTTTTAAAAGTAACGTCATCTTTCTTGTAGCCTTTAACCATCTTTGTTTTTGATGATTTTTTGGCTTTGTGCTCACTCGAAACTAATTGTGATCTCTTATCTGAGGCATTTTTGTTATTAACTTTAATAACAACTGATGCTGCCACAAATAACACGATTAATACTCCAAGAATCGCCATTATTGAAAGCTGTGCTTTCTTATTTTGCATGTTTTTGACTCCTTTCTAATTTTGACTTGCGTCAATTGTACTTCGCCCTCTTAAATTACAAATGTGACATCATGGTCTTTCTTAACATTTAGTCACAATTTAGATTATACATAAAAGAACCATCTTTTTCAAATAATTTTAACAAAGTATTAATAGTTTAAACTTATTTTTTTCACATTTATACCAACTATTTTGCGTAGGGGTATTATCTTTAGGGGGTAAAAATTAATGATTAGTAACTACTTGAGATGAAATGCTTTTAAAAAAGCACCTTTAGACATTTTATATACAAACAGCAAAAAAGAGGTAGTTAAGAACTACCTCTATGGAAATGTGTATGTTAATGTGAATATTGAAAACTGGCCCACAAGGATTCGAACCTTGAAATGACGGAGTCAGAGTCCGTTGCCTTACCGTTTGGCGATGGGCCATTGCCTTTCGACAGTTATTAATTATACTGACTGTAAGGCATTTTGTCAACAACTTTTTTATATTTTTTTTAGATTTTTTATATATTTTTTATAAAGCTACTATTTTCAACCATTCTAGGACTTTATTTTTTTCTTTTTAAGCCTCTTTTTATATTTTAAAAGGCATTTTATTTAAATTTTTTTCCAATTTTTTCACCCATTTTGATTTTTGTTTCAAAATTATGCTTAGAATTTTCTAAAATATCACTATCTATAATTGCTTTATCTTTTTCTAATGCAATAATAACTGTAGATCCACCAAATTCAAATCTACCTTTTTCCATTCCTCGCATTACTTCCATACCCTTTGGTTCATTATGTTTGTAGTAATTACAAATTCTTCCTACCATAAGAGCTCCAACTTCCATCATAGCTACTGTTCCAAAGTTTTTGCTTTTTAAGAATGAAAATTCTCTAGTATTTTCTTTATATATTGGTGTAAAATCATTTGCAATTGGATTAACTGTATGTAACACACCTGGTATTCTATAATTTTTGCTTAACATTCCATCATCAATCATATGAAAGCGATGATAATCTGTTACTGTTAATCTAAAAATCAATAGCTTTCCACCTTCATAATGTTTTGCAAGCTTTTTACTTCTAAATAAGCTTTCCATTGTATATTTTGTGTTTTTTACTACAAACTCTCCATCTTCTGTAATATCATACACACTTAAACTACTATCACATGGAGAAATAAGGCTATTTTCTTCCATATCAATAGGTCTAGCCTGAGATTTTATTTTTCTAGTGAAAAAATCATTAAAAGATGTATATTCTTGCTCTTCAAAGTCTGTTAAATCAATATTGTTTTTCTTTCTAAATGGTTCAATTAAAAATGTAGACATTCTAGAATCTAAAAATGCTCCCGCCACTTTAGATATTGTAGGATTGACAAGTATCTTTAAGATTTTATTTCCAATTTTTGTTTTATACAAAAAATCTAACGCTTTTCCTTGAGCCTTACTTTCTGAAACTATATTTCCTTTTCTGTCTATGCACTTCATTTTATTTCTCCTTATTTATTTTTTATTTCTTTAATCTCTATCTTTTATTTTTGTTTTTCTTTTTTATCTTTTTTTCTATCTCTTTTTTGCCTCTTATTTTTATCTCTACTTTTATCTTTTCTTTATTTACTCAAAAAAAGAAGCCCACATATAAAATGCAGGCTTTTATTGCCTTTTTAGGGCAGTTAAACTACTTACTTGTAGTATTGTTGTCTAGTTTAAATATTGTTGAAAATACTTTTCCATTAGCATATTGTTTCTTTGAGTTACCTTTATGTGGAACAACTACTGTAATTACAAGGGCTACAGCCACTAAAGCAACAAATGAAGCAAGTTGTCTATTTGTTGGCTTTTTAAGTCTAAAATCAATAACAAATAAACTTCCTACAATAAATAATAATGCAAATAGTACATATCCCCATGCTCCAAATGGAACAAAGTGTAAACTAAATAAATATACAATTGGTAAAAAGATTGAAATACTTGTAATTGGTAAACCGTGGTAATACTTGTTTACCCCTTCTTCTACCTGCTGTCTATTTGTTTCAAGTACATTGAAATAAGCAAGTCTAATAACTGAACATACTAAATAATATGCAATAGCTATTGACCCTAACAAACCATTCATACCCATTCTGTAGCATAATACAGATGGAAATACTCCAAAACAAATAACATCGCATAATGAATCAATTTGCACTCCAAATAATTTTTCATCTGAAGTTCTATCTTTTTTACTTCTAGCAACTTTACCATCAAACATATCACATAATCCTGATGCCGCCAAGCAATATACAGCTATTGTAAAATTGCCCTCAACAGCTTGGACAATACCAAACGAAGTACATATTAAACTTACGTACGTTAGTATTACAGTGTAATCATAAAAACCTATCATTTTTCGCAATCCTTTCTACGCCCAATTGTGAGTTGAGCAACAACCGTTAATATAGCGCTTAAAATCAATTCCGTGTAATAGCTTAATCCTCTGCTTACAACCATTCCTGGCAAACATATTGTGCCAAATATTGGTGCAAACATCTTCAAAAAAAGCGTCTCGCTGATTCCCATTCCTCCTGGTAATGGCAACATATCTACTGCCACTGAAATCATCCCCTGTAAAATTACAATCGTTCCTGGACCAACTGAATTAAGTCCAAATGATCGATAAACAAGCCATGTTACAAAGAAAAGGAATACTCTTTGCAATATAGTTATTACAACAACATTAAAAACTACACGTTTGTGAGTTTGAAAAAATCCTGCAACCTCTTGATATTGTTCCATTGAACGTTTTAATTTTTCTGAATAATATTCTTTTCTCTTTACGAATTTTAGTTTACCTAAAATATCTAATCCCCAAAAAAGAATTCTTTTTGCAAGTGTAGGATGAAAAACTAATAATAACATAAAGCCCACACAAACAACGTTCAAAAATGTTCCAAGATAGCACCAGCCTATAACTGGTCTAAGATATTGCATTATTTCTCTAGGTTGAAATAACATAACTCCAACACCTAAAAACACCAACACTAACTTATATGTAATAGTTACAATCATAAGAATAACTGTAGCCATTGGAATGGATATCTTATCCTTCTTCATATAATAAATCTGTGCCGGCTGTCCGCCTGTAGCTGAAGGTGTTATACAACTAAAAAAGAAGCCTACAAATGAGTATAATATACAATGAAGAAAATTCACCTTCTGTCCTACATTCCTCATCATATAGTATATAATCACCGATTCACTTTCAACAAAAAATATAACAAAAACAATAGCAACTAGCCAATATCTAACGTCACATTTTTTTATGTAACTTAAAACTTGTCCTAAATCCTGTCCATGAAAAATGCCATATATAGTTAGGCCAAATACTAGCATTAAAAAAATAACATTTAAAATATTTTTCTTTTTGCTTGACATATCTTATACTTCTCCCAAAACAATACTACTAATTTTTTCAAATGCCTCTACTAATTTTTTATAAAAATCAGTTTTTTTAGAAAACATATAACACATTTGAGCAATTGCAATTCCAGCAAATACATCTATCATGTAGTGTTGCTTTGTAAACTGTGTTGAACAGCAAACTAAAATAGCAAACACAAAAGAAAACGCTTTATACCATTTAGGAATCTTTTGGCTTCTTGCTAATCCAATAAAACAAAACCAACTTACTAAACAATGAATTGATGGAAATAAGTTAGTTGGCCTATCCATTGAATAAATGAATCTCACTAGATGACTACTAATATCTGTTCCTAGTACTTCTGGACGTTCATTGGTTGTTGGCACTAAAACAAAAAATATGCCGCAAATAAATCTGCTCAACATATCCGCTGATACAAAACGATAAAAATGGTCTTTACCTTCTCGTGAAATCAATATATAATTGATTCCCCAAAATCCAAAACAAATTACATAAATCCATATCCATTCTTTTACAAATGGAACTTGTCTGTCAAATTTACTTGTAAAATCGTAATGCTTCGCACCTGCACACAATATTTGAGTACCTGTGTAAACCAAGCTATTAAACATCCAACACAGTACCAATGGCACTAAGGCATAATCTGGTATCAATTGACCAATGCACTTATGATACCATCTTCCAAAACATGTCTTTTTCGTCATCATAACTCCTATCTTAACTAATATTGCTTAATTGTAACAAAACTGTGTTAAATCTTTTCTCTAGAATAACATATTTTTGCTAAATTTTCCCTTAAGATAACCTTAAGAATTCTTAAGGTTTGTTATTCTAGCAAATTCTACAATTATGTTGTCTACCCTTGCGGGGATTTTGTCACAATTCAACAATAGAGATTGTGTTAAACTTTTTTAACACAATCCCTATTATATCATAAATCCTTTTATATGTCCTTGAACAATATATACAATATTTTATTGTCTATCAAAAATTAATACAGTAAGTGAACAGGCATTTAAATCAAATGTAGCTGTTTTCTCACTAAATTCAACAACTTTTTCTGTTGGAACTACTCTTTCTACTTCCTTCTCGTTTACGTTATTTGCTGAAATTAATTCTGGTGCCTCTGAAGCTAATGTAATCATTTTAGCTTTTTTAGCTACTTTAAGGTCCTCTACATTTATTTTTGTTTTTTTACTAAATAAATCTGGGTTTACAACTTTTACATATACATGTTTTTCATCTCTTGTTACTGATGTGTATAGATCAAAGTTGTATGGCTCTAGGTTAAACTCTAATGTGTAACCATCATTGGCTCCACCTTCGTAGCTCATAATCAAGTGTTTTGCATCTTCTCCACCGTAGTTAACTGTTACTTCGTAAACTTCATTGTCAGTTAATGGTTTATTGTTGGCATAACGCATATTGCCTGCAACTTTACTTGAAGCAAAATCACCAAGCTTATATGCTTCTACACCATTTTTAAATACTTTTGGTCCTGTAATTTCTTTGTCCATATCAATAGCATATTCAATTACGTTTTTCTTTTCTGGTGCAATCTCTGTAAGTCCAACACCTACATACAATCCGTCCTCACCTGATAATCTAGCTTCTTTTACTTTTACTGTGTAATTGCTCCACTGTGGTTTATACATATAAATACCACTTGTTGTGCTACTGCCTTTAATTACAAGGCCTTGTCCAGCTTTAAGTTCTACATGTGAACCTTCAATTACTGAAAATTCTTCTGATATTTTATCTTCATTTGTAAAGTCTTCTTCATATAAAACTTTGCCGTCTACGTTAGATGTTACTGTAACGCTCTTAACTAAAATATCAGCTTTTCCTGCTGCAATCTCGATTCCACCTTTAGCCATTAATTGCTGTTTTTTACCTTTTACATATGATTCATAGCTTGTACGAAGTGTTTCTTTTCCAAGATATGTTGCAAATAATTGCTGTACATAATATGTTGGTGTTCTCCATACTTTTTCGTTATCAAACCAAATACAATCTGGTGTCCATCTATATTGTCCATCTGTAAGTACTTTATTAAATAATGGTGCTGTTGATGCAAGTCTTACAACATCTGAGTTATTTTCATAGCTTGTCATAATTGCTCCTTCGCAAATAGCTCCCATTAATGTATTTTTGTCTGTTGATGCATATTCACCAATAAATACTTTAGATGTTTTGTCTTCATTTAAAGTTCCATCGGCATTATATGCTCTTAAATAATAATTATATCTATCGCAGTTATTTAAAAGATAGTTATTTGGTCTATAGTAATGTTCATCGGCAATTGTGTCCATATAGTCTTTTTTCTTGTTGTACCATGTAACTTCTTTTTCTACACTCTTTTCGCCATCAGTAAAGGCAACTACTTCTTTTCCTGTATTTCTACCTGCTAAGAATTTCCAGCCTGTCTGATATGCATCGTCATCTGCCTGAGCTCCAACTGTTGATACAATTGTAAAATCATAGCCTGGGTATGTTTTGTGTACATGTTCCATAATTCTATCGTAGAACACTTCGAAACTTGCCATAAATTCTGGTCCCCAGTTTTCATTACCTACACCTAGTAAATGTAAGTCAAATGGTGCTTCGTGTCCCATATCTTTTCTGAGTTTTGCCCATTTATTGTTTGCAAAATCAGTAGAAATTGCAAAGTCTACTAAATCTATAAAGTTGTTGATGTATTTTTCTTGTAAAGCGCCACCTGCTGGATTAGCATAGTCACTTCTTGCCTGGCATAAAACTCCACAGGCCATTACTGGAAGTGGTGTACATCCTAAGTCTTCTGCTAATTGGAAATACTCCATGTAACCTAAGCCCATTGTCATGTTGTAACCCCAAACATTGTAGTTTTCTTTACGTTTTTCAACAATATCAACTGAATCTTTCCAGTCGTATACATTGTCCCAAATGTAAGAACCTTCTGAAATACATCCACCTGGGAAACGTAAAAATGATGCTCCAACCTCTTTTAATGCTACTACTAAATCTCTTCTTAATCTGTAGTTAGGGTTGCCTAAGAAGTTTTTGTGAGCTGTTTTTGAAGTTTTTTCTTCTTTAGCTCCCCAAACATCACCTGGCATAAGTGATACCATATCTATAGATACTTCGCCTTGGATTTTAACTTCAATCTGACCTTTTAATGTATCTTTAGCTACAAATTTATATTCGCCATTTTTACCGTATTTATTCCAGTTGCTATTTGCTGGGACTTCAATAACTACTGTATCACTGTTTGCTTTTTTATTTTCATCTAATAAAGTAACTGAAATTTTACCTCCATTTTTAGATTTTGCCCAAATAGTAAAATCATAAGTTACTCCTGCTTTTTGATACAATTCACATCCGTTATTAGTATCATTAAATCCTCTATTATAAAGAGTTCCATTATCTACTGTTACATAATATGCGCTTGCATCTGGATCTTCTAATTCAAAGAAAGCATTAAGTCCCTCTGTGTTTTGTGGAGTTGCTTTATTTAAATCGCCATACCATCCATTAAGAGGTGTATGATTTCTTCCTGTTGATTTTCCGTTTTCTCCTGAAGAAGGATCATATGTATTAAATGTAAAATCTTCAAACGATCTATTTTTAATAAGTTCTGCGTAAATTCCGCCATCTGCTGCATTATTGATATCTTCATAAAAAAGACCAAATAGTGTTTCGCTTACATCAACTACTTTTTCATTAGAAATAGTAATTTCATAAGGTGCAATATCTGCTGGAACTACTGTAGACTCAAAGGATTTTTCCATTACCTTATCACCAATAGAAAGTTTTGCTGTAAATGTTACTGAATCCGCTTCTTTTACATCTTTAACTTTTCCATCGCTAGAAATAACATCTTCCTTTGATGATACCCAATCTACTTTTACTTTGTCACTTACTAAGCTTGTGCAAAGTGAAATGTCTGATTGAATAATCTTTGGTGTAGGATTTAAATATTTATCCCTTGCAAGAGCAATAATGTTTTCATCTGATAATGTTTCACACATCATGTCAATGATTTCATCCTGAGAAAGAGCTGTTTTAAATACTCTAAAATCAGAGATTGCTCCACTAAAATCTGGATCAACTGCAAATTTAGAAGATCCTATCATATTTTCTACAAATACTTCTTTATCGTCAAAGCATGCGAAAAATTCTCTTAACTGTTTGTAGCTTCCACTTGTAGTTTGGCTAATTCTTCCATCTGAAGCAAGTTCGCCATTTACGTAAACTACAGGTCCTGCACTACTCATTGTTCCTTGTTTTGTTCCTGAAACTGAAATTGCCACATGAACCCATTCACCTAAAGGTACTGATTTTCCTGGATCAGCTGCAAGTTCTGCATCTTTAAAACATACGCTTCTAAAGCCTCGTGTCATAAATGAGTATGGGCCGTTTTGTGATTTACCGAAATCAAAGATTCTCTCCCATGTATTTCCACCTTTTTTGTAGTAAACCCATGTAGAGACTGTGAATCCTGTGTTATCTGATACGTCTGATAATAAATTTTCTGGTAACTTAATAAAATTAGTACCATGATCCCCACCTTCAAAAACAGCACATTTTCTGCCTTCTATTTCTTGTATTGTTGGTGGGTTTGTTCCCCCTATAACTCCATCAAAGTGATTGCATGAGGAATCGCTAAAATCGTTTTCCCCATTTTTGAACTCGTAGTGAGCTAAAATTTTGTCCATATAACTTGTCATTTTCTAGTTTCTCCTTAAATCCTTAAAAATAATATTTTCCAACATTATTATATCACAGATGGAGTTTTTTTAATTTGTATATGTAAACGAAGTTTTATCATTTTTTTGTTGGAAATTACGAAAATTTTCAAACTTATTGGTCAGATTTTCTTTAAACGTTTCCACAATACTATTACACCTATAAAAGCGCCTATAACATCTACTACTGCAAAACAATATACTATTCCATCAAATCCCCAGTACATATTTAAAATTATCATTGCTGGAATCAAAATAATTCCTTGGCGAAGTACTGTTATAATCGCACTCCATTTTGCTGAATCTGTTGCTTGCAAAAATGTTACTGCAGACTGATATATAGCATAAATTGGAGCAGTTATAAAACAACCAAAAATAATTTTTCTTCCGTATCCCATAATAGCTATGTCATCTATAAATGCTCGTAATATTGCATCACGTCCTACTATACATATGAATGCAATTGCAAGTCCAAAAATCACGCATGCCATAGTTGCTTTTAATACAAATTCTCTAACTCTTTTTCCGTCGCCTCGACCATAGTTATAAGAAACAGCTGGCTGAACTCCCATACAGATTCCTAATTGTGTCATAGTTGAAAGAAGCATTATAGAACGGCCTATTCCAAAAGCTCCTTGAGCATTTGCATCTATTGTTAATAACAAATTATTTAAAACCATGTATGAAAAACTCATTAAAATTGTTCCTGATGCTATTGGGAATCCAAGAGCCATTGGATGGAGTGCTGTGTCATAGGATAGTTCCAATTTTTTAGGAGATAATGACAAAAAATATTTTTTTCCTCTTAAAAGTTTCAAAAGAATTACAGTTGCTAATACATTTCCTAAAACCGTTGCAATGGCAGCACCTGCAACTCCCATATCAAATCCTAAAATGAAAATTGGATCTAAAATAATATTTACAATTGTACCTGATAAATTTGCTATCATTGGCTCTTTCATTGAACCATCTGCTCTCATTATGTTTACAAATCCATTAGAGAACATCATAACAGGACATCCAAGTGCTAAAAATCTCAAATATAACATGCCATATTCTTTGTAACTTTCTGATGCTCCTAACAAAGACATTATTGGTTCTGTAAAAACGCTTAATACTATAGTCATTGCTAGTCCTGCTACTACACAAAAATAAAAACAAAAACTAGATATTTTTTTACTTTTTTCTAAATTTTTTTCACCTAGGGCAACTGAAATTGCAGTACATCCGCCTGCACCAATTAATGTACCAAAGGCTTGTATTATAGGAAAAATAGGCATACAAACTGAAATTGCATTTATCATATTTACATCACCTGTTTTTCCAATAAAAAATACATCTGCCATGTTGTACACAACCATAACCATTGTAATTATTACTGTTGGGATAGCAAGGGATGCAATAACTGACCATACCTTCCCTTCTTCAAGTTTGCTCTGTTTATTCATATCAAAATCTCCTTTTCTATTTCTAAATTATATTTTACCTGCAACCATTGTTACAATTGAAAAACCAAACAAAGCAATCGTTGGACAAGCTATTGTATCTAAACCATGTTTTGAAAATAGTTCTACAAGAGCGGACAATACTGCTATCCAAAAACATACTAATACTACGAACCAAGATGTGGACATTGAGCTATGTCTAAGGTATAAGGCAAACACTGATACAAAACTTACTGCAAACATTGCTACTGTGCCTTCTACACTTTTTGTTCCTTCTATATATTTTCCTGATAATTTGTGTTTTCCAAATTTTTTCCCTACTAAGGCTGCTGCTGCATCTCCTACGCCCCATGCTAAAACTGATAATACAACGATCCATTTTTGATTAAATAATCCCCAACCAATTAGTATTAATAGCATGTAGGTCCCGTACAAAAGCATCATACTTCTTTGCTGTTCACCGGCTGATCTTTGTTTCATTCCTACGCCTTTTTCTATATTAGTTAACTTTGTTCCTAAATAGGCTTCTGTAATAAATAATGCGCAAATTAAGACTGCTGATATCCAATGTTTTGTTGGAATTACTATAGGCATTATAGAGAATACTGAAACCATATGAAGCATTTTCCTATATAATTCTCCTGGAAGTTTTACCTTTTTACTTAAAAATACTGTAGTACCTGCTAATACTGCGAAATGCAATTGTAAATATAAAAAACCAATTAATACATCTAAAATCATTTTTACATCCATAATATCATTCCTTTTCTTATTTATTTGAAACAGTTTTGTAGTTCTTTCTTTAATTTCTAGACTGTTTCATTTAACAATATTAAGGATACTAAGCTTTGGTAAATTCAAAGTAAAAATTAGGTAAAATTTATTTTCTTTTTGTAATTGGTAAATCAACTATAAATTCACTACCTTTTCCTGGATGACTTATTACAGTTATATTTCCATCGCACAAAGTTACTATTCTTTTTACAATAGACAATCCTATTCCACTTCCCTTTGTAAGACTTACTGGATCATTTTGGTAAAACTTATCAAATATTTTTTCAATTGTGGCTTCATCCATTCCTATTCCTGTGTCAGCTATACTGACTGTTATAGTGTTTTTTTCACTGCCATTAATTGTTATCTTTCCATTTTCTGGGGTAAACTTAATTGCATTATTTAAAAGATTAATCCAAACATGCTGCATAATTTCCTGATTACCATAGTATGGAAGTTTCAAATCTTCATCCATTTCTATTTCTATATTTTTATTTTCTATGCTTTTACTTAGTAAAATCAAGCATTTTCTTATCTGCTCCGCCAAATCATAATCCACTTTTTCAATTACAATTTGCATAGCTTCAACTTTTGACAATAATAAAGTATTTTGGGATAACCTTAATAATCTTTTAGATTCATCAGAAATTAATTCTAAATATTCTCTTCTTTCCTCCCTTGAAATTTCATTTTCAGATTCTAAAAGCACATCTGCGAAACCGCTTATAGCCGTTATTGGAGTCTTAAATTCATGAGCAAATTCATTTGTAAAATTCTCCATTTCTTCTC
Source organism: Lachnospiraceae bacterium C7 (assembly GCA_900113385.1). Classification (GTDB taxonomy): domain Bacteria; phylum Bacillota; class Clostridia; order Lachnospirales; family Lachnospiraceae; genus Roseburia. The sequence continues at coordinate 13,902 of FOPE01000002.1, read as the reverse complement.
TGCTTTTTTTTAATTCACTTGCCATTATATTGAAATGTTTATATAACTCTCTATACTCCCGTGTCCCCTCTAAATCTATTTGGCAAGATAAATCTCCTTCTGCCACATCTTCCATTGCTTTTGCCAAAACATACATTCTTTGCCTTATTGACCTAATTATTGGTCTCATTATTAATAAATACGCAATAGACATTATAGGAATCATTGCAAGCATTGACAATGCACTACTATTGTCGTAACCAAATATAAATTCTCCTATTAATCCATATCCCATTACTCCTGCTACTACAACTACAATTCCCGCAACGTGAACCCAGAAAAAACCTTTTATTTCCAATTCTTTATCTTTAATTTTATTGGTATTTTTTTTATTGTTTTTTTTATTGTTTTTTTTCATTTAAATCTCCCTTTTAATTAACTACCGCTTTATAACCTATACCTCGAATTGATACAATTTGGAACTCATCACAACCATCTAATTTTTTCCTGATTCTATTAATATATGTTTTTATGGAATTATAATCTGCTTCTGTATCATAACCCCAAATATCGTCCATTATTTGCTGTTTTGTAAATAGCACTCCTGGATACGATAACAATTTATATATCAATTTAAATTCTTTTTCTGTGAGAATTATATCCTTATCTTTCCATGTAGCTTTCATTTCTTTTTCTGAAATCTTAAAATCTCCAACCTGAATCTGACTTTCTGAATTTATCTTGGCTCTTCTAAGAATTGCTTCTATATGCCATGTAAGTTCTTCATAATCAATGGGCTTTGTTAGATATTCATCTATTCCTAAATTATATCCTTTTTTCTTATGAGCAAAACTATCCATTGCTGTTAACATAATAATTGGTGTATTATCTCCTGCTTCTCTAGCTTCTTTTATAAATTCATAACCATCCATTCTTGGCATCATAACATCTACAATCATAATATCTACCTGGGTCTGCTCTAACTTAGACAAAGCATCTATTCCATCTGTTGCCTCAATAATTTCGTATTTATTTCTTAGTTTTACCTTTGTAAGGGTTCTTACAGCCTTTTCATCTTCAACTAATAGTATTTTTACCATTTTAGTTACCTAAATCCTCTCGCATTTTTTATATATTAATTTATATATTTTTTTTCATATTTGGTTTTTATGTATTAATTTTACATGAATTTGTTTTATATATTGGTTTTCATTTGTTTTTTCACATCTATAATTTTAATCATTATTTCATTTTCCTTCAATATAAAATACTTTTTCAGTGTTAAAATCACGAAAAAAATCCAGTGGCGTCTATTTGCACCACTGGATCTTAAGGGTTAGTGTGTAGGTATATACTCCTATTACTAGGATTTGTATTATTTAACTGCTCCTGTAATTCCTTCTGCAAATTGTTTTTGCAATACAAAGAATACAACCATTGTTGGTATTGAGCAGAATAGTACACCCATCATAAGTACACCATAATCAATTGTATAGCCTGCTGCTAAGTTTGCTATAAGCATTGGCATTGTTTGTGCTCTGTTATCTGACATTACTACCTTTGGCCACATATATGCATTCCAAGCATTCATAAATGTAATTACGGCAGCTGCTGCATATGTTGACTTCATTATTGGCATATACATTTTGTAAAAAATTTTTATTTCGCTAAGACCATCTATTCTAGATGCTTCCATTATTTCTACTGGGAAGTTTCTAGAATTTTGTCTAAACATCATAATCATAAATGGTGTAGATATACTTGGTAGAATAAATGCCCATACTGTATTTAAGAAACCAAGTTTTGACATCATTTTAAAAAGTGGAATCATTGTGGCAACCTGTGGAACCATCATTGCTAGCAATAGTATTCCAAATAGTTTATCTTTAGCCTTATCATGATACAATTCAAAACCATATCCTGCTAAAGAACAAATTAATAAACATACTATTGTTTGAACTATTGCATATAAAAATGAATTTCCCATTGCTCCCCATAGGTCTTGTCCTTCTAGGAGTTTTGTCAGATTTTCCATTGCTTTTGTTCCAAAAACTATTTTTCCTCTTGCTACATCAACTGTATCATTAGTTGCTGCTGTAATCATCCAATATAGTGGGAACACTGAAATAAATGACACAATAATTAGGAAAATATAACTTGGAATCAATCTTCTTTGTATTGAAGATATTGTTCTAGTTTTTGTTTTTTTCATTGTGCTCGTTTCCTGCTCTTTGTTTGTTGTAGGCATTGCCATTGTATGTACGCTTGCCTTAATCACGAGAATCACCTACTTTCAAGTTAATAGCTGCTAAGACTGCTACTAAAACAAATACAAAGAATGACATTGCTGAAGCATAACCGAAGTTTGCTACACCCTGACCAAATGAATTGTTATATATATAATGTGACATTGTAATTGTTGTATTTGCTGGTCCACCTTTTGTTAAGTTTACTGACTCATCAAATAATTGCAATGTACCATTAATTGACATGATAAAAGTCATAATAATTGTTGGTTTTAAAAGAGGCACTGTAATATGCCAAAATGTTTTCCAACCATTTGCTCCATCTATTTTTGCAGCCTCATACACTGAGTATTCAATGTTTTGAAGACCTGCCAAGTAAAATACCATGTTATATCCTGTCCATCTCCAGATAAGAGCAAGTATAATGACTACTTTTGCGCTAGATGATGTTCCAAGAAAATTGTAATTTGATTCTAAAATTCCTATTTTAACTAAAATATGATTGATTAATCCATCTGTTGCAAAAAGTGATTTAAAAATCAATGAATATGAAACTAACGATGTCGCACATGGTAAAAATACGCATGTACGGAAAAATCCTCTAAATTTCAAATCTTTGTTATTTAAAATCTGTGCTAGCAAAATTGCTAAAACTAACATAATTGGAACTTCTACGATTAAATATAAAAATGTATTTCCTATTGATCTAATAAATAAACCATCTGAAAACATTCTTGTGTAATTATGAAAAATTGGTTTTGTCCATACTAAATTAGCACTTGAACCTGTTTTTAAAGATGTGATAAAAGCTTGTATCATTGGATAGAAGCTCATAATTGTTATAAGAATCGTTGCAGGTGTTAAGAAAAACCAACCTGCTACATGTTGCTTTTGTCCTACACTTAAACCTCTCTTTGTACTACTCTCGCCCAATTTCTTGACCCCCTTGATTTTAAAGGGGAACCGATAGTTACGATTCCCCTTTATCTAAAATACTTTAATCTTTCTTAATCAGAAAAGATATCATAACTATTTTTCCATAGAGAACTTCAACTGTTTTTCTGCGTCTTTTAATGCTGTCTTTGTGTCTGTTCCATTTAAAATATTTTGAATTGCTGCTGCAATCTGTTCACGACATGTATAGTGGAAATCGCTTTGTTCTACAACTTTTACATGTGATCCCATTTCTACGATTTTTGAATAAATTGCCTGGTCCTTAAAATATTTTACGCCTTCATTATATACCTCTGATTTACCAGCTGAAATACATGTTGTAATTACGCCACCATCTTTAAGTGCGTTATCATATGTATCCTGAGAGCCTTCTCCACCACCAAATGTATAAGCTAAGAAGTCCTTTGCTAAATCAGCTTTACGACAGTTGCTTGTGATATATAAAGATGATCCACCATTTGATGCATATCCTTCTTCACCACTTAATGTAGGCATTGATGTAATTTCCCATTTTCCTTCATTTTCTTTAACTTGCTCAATTGTTGGAATAATCCAGTTACCATTCATAACACCTGCAACTTTATCTCCAATGATTGTCTGATCTGTATAATCTGACCAGTCATTTGCAAGATATAAAACATCTTTTTTCTTCATTTCTACAATTTTATTAATTACTTCTACTAATTTTTTGTTATCTGTAATATATGCTTTGCCATCTTTGAACTGGGATGCACCTTCTGCTTGAAGCATCATATATGGTAAATCATTACCATCTCCATCCATAGAAAGTAAATATTTTCCTGTCTCTTTATGAACTTTTTCACCTATTTCAATGAATTTGTCCCATGTAATACCTGTAACATCGTCAAGAGTGTATCCGCATTTTTCTAGTAAATCTACTCTATAGGCAAATACTACAGTTCCGTTATCAACAGGTACTCCATAGTGTTTTCCTTTAATTGTTGAATATGAAACTTTCTCTTCTCCAAAGTCTTTCCAATCAATGTCTGCATCATCTACATTAATCCATGCTTTTGGATAATCTGTTACATATTTTTGAATATAATGGTCTTGGAATAATACGATATCTGGTAAAGTGCTGAAATCTCCAGCCGAACCAGCTGTTGTAATGGCAGTCTCAACATCAGATGATTGAGACTGCTCAATAATATTTAATTTGAATTTTGGATTTTTCTTTTGATAAGCTTTCTCTGCTGCTTTAAGAGCTGGAATATTAAAGTTTTTGTCCCATGCATAAACTGAAAGTGTATTTTTATCTTCTTTTGTTACGTCAACCTTTTTAGCCTTTTTTTCTGAAGAACCTTTGCTAGCACTTCCTTCTCCTGTTCCGCAGGCAGCAAGTGATGCTACCATTGCACTTGCAAGTAATACTGACACTACTTTTTTCTTCATCATATTTGTCTCCTCCGTTTTCCCCATAAAGAATTTCGTCATTTTTAGTTATAATAACGAATATTAAACACATTTTTCTTTCCTTTATGGTTATTCTAACAGTAATGTCAGACTTTATGCATACGTTAACATACAAAAAAAGTGCATTTTCAGTCGGTAACTTTAATTATCGCTTATTTTCATCTGTTTTTATAATATTTAAGCTTTGAAGATATGTTATTAAATAATAAGCGCTATAAAATACTATTATTACTATAATTGCTACTATTACAGATGGTAAATTTATTTTCTGATCCATACTTTTTAAAATATACATAGCAAATTTCATGCCAAAAATTGTGTGAATTACAGCTACTGCAAATGGTGCAAAGAAAAATATACCAATTTGTTTTGCCAGTGATGCATTTATCAATTTATTTTCTGCACCTATTTTTTTAAGCATACGATATCTTTCTGTATTATCAACACTTTCTGATAGATTCTTTAATGATAAAAGTACTGCACTAGATAACATAAAAATTATGCCTAAATAAAGGGCTATAAATACAGACATTGCTCCAATTCCCACTGAATTATCTACTACTTCTTTTTTATTTATATAGTATATATTTAATCCTGTCGCTTCTTGAACTAGGGCTATATCGTTTTCTGCTTTTGTATTTTTATTTTCATTTTTTATGGCTTCTAGTTTATCTTTTCCTATTATTTCTTCTTGAAAATCATGCACCAACCCTTGTTCTACTTTGCTTGAATCCAATGTACTCTCGCTATTTGATAAAATATTGGTTACATTAACTTTATAAAAATCTGATGCCTCATTTTTTTTGAATTCCTCATTATCAAATATTTGTTGAATAGAAATTTCCTTGTTTCCATACATTGTTAAGTTTCCAGTATTTTTTGCATTTTTTTCTAGAGTTTTATATACATTATCTGGAACTACAATATATCCGTTTTTCATTGCATCTGGTCCAAGGAAATCTTGATCTTCATTAACTGTTTTGCTATTGCAAACTAGATCATAATCAAAATTGTTTCCCTGAAATCTCAAGTGTCTATTATGTTCTAAAATTTGATTGTTAATATCTTTTTGAACATAAGTTGAATAAATCATAAATTCATTGTCTTTTAACTCACACGTTTTTTTCTTTGAATATCTTAAATATTCATTGTATTCAGATACTGGAAAAATATATTCATAAATCAAAGTTGTTATTGATTGATTATCCCCTTCTAACCATTTTAAGTCACCTGCACTTTTTCCTTTTAATCCTCTTAGAAAATTGTGGGACTTAACTTTATATTTATCCATTTCGTTTCCACTTAAATAACTATCTAATTTTTTTTGCACGTCCTCTAAGTCATAGTCTGACTTATCATTTGAAATTATCATTTGATAGTCTACAGGTGTTTGCTTTTCAAGACTTTCATCTAAATTTCTCTTAATAGAAAAACCTGTTGCAAGAAGACATATAGTTATAAAAAGTAAAATACAAATTACTGACATTGAAACAACATTTGTATTAATTTGGCTACTAACCTGCCTAAATGTAAAACTATTTAACTTTCTATAATAAAGTTCTTTATGATTTATAAGGATTTTAAGTACCATTCCTGAAATAGACCAAAATAGCAAAAATGTTCCGAGACATCCTAGAAAAATTGCTAGTAATAACATTTTATCTCCGTTAACATTTCCAAAAGTCTTTTCTATTGCTAAATAGTATGCTATTCCTAGTGTAACTACTGCAAGAATAAACACAATAACACAACATAGCATATTTTTATTTTTTTTACTTTCACCTTTTTTATTAGCTGAAATTAAATCAATAAGTTTGGATTTTCTAATAATAAACATTTGAAACATTGCCACTACAATATAAATAATTCCAAAATATAGGCAAGTTTTTGCACATGCTTTTTCAGAAAAAACAAACGTAAATCTTGTCATATCAGCTTTAAATAAATTTGCTACTATACCACTTACTAAATAGGATCCAAAAATTCCTACTAAAAGTCCTATACCTAATGACACTAATCCTATAATTACAGTTTCCACAAAAAGTAACGATGAAATCTGTTTTTTGCTCATTCCTAATGTCATGTAAATACCAAATTCTCTTTTTCGCCTTTTCATTAAAAATCGACTTGCATAGACTATTAAACAACCTAATATAATAGATACAAATACACTAATTCCACTTAAAACTTGCGACATAATCTTTATGATTTGCATCATATTATTTGAAATGTCAAGGGTAACTGCTTGTGTTTCTATCGAATTAAATATATAAAAAATAGATACACCAAAAAGCAATGTTAAAAAATATATTTCATAATCTTTTATACTTCTTTTTATATTTTTATACGAAAGTTTAAAGAGCATCGCTTACATCTCCTCCTAATAATGAAATAACGTTAATGATTTTATCAAAGAACACTTTTCTTTTATCATCTCCACGTAAAATCTCATGGAAAATTTTTCCATCTTTGATGAAAATAACTCGTGATGCGTAACTTGCTGAAAATGCGTCGTGTGTAACCATCATTATAGTTGCCTTTTCTTCCTCATTAAGATATTTCATTTGACGAAGCAACATTGTTGCTGCTTTTGAATCTAATGCTCCTGTTGGCTCATCAGCTAAAATAAGCAATGGCTTTGTAATAATTGCTCTAGCTGCTGCTACTCTTTGCTTTTGTCCACCGGATAATTGATAAGGAAATTTCTGCAAAATCTCTTTAATTCCAAGCTTTTGAGCAATTTCTTCTATCATTGTTTGGATTTGTCTTGCTGGAATTTTGTTAATTGAGCATGCAACTGCAATATTTTCATATGCTGTTAATGTATCTAATAAATTAAAATCCTGGAAAATAAAGCCAAGCTCTTTTCTTCTTATTTCATCTAATTTTTTCCCTTTAAATTTAGTTATATCTTCTCCATTTAGGTAAATGTTACCTGATGTAACTTTATCAATAGTGGAAATCACATTAAGTAATGTAGTTTTACCACTTCCTGAAGCTCCCATAATTGCAACAAATTCTTCCTTTTCAACTTGAAAAGAAATATTATCTATTGCCTTTGTAAGATTTGATTTGCTACCATAATATTTTTCAATCTTGTCAACTTTTAAAATAGGATTCATATCTTTATTCCTTTCTTCACTTTCAATTGTTTTCGTTCTTACAATGATATCTTACAAAAAACAATATTACCTGTCGCAATTTTATCATTACCTAACATTACGATTTTGTAATATTAGAATATATGCTTTTTCCAAAGGTAATAGTGACCCTTGTGTATTTCAATAATTCTGATTCTATTTCTATTTTATGACCTAGGGATTGGCATAATTCTTTTACTATATACAATCCGATTCCTGTAGATTTTGCCTTTTCTCTGCCATTTGCTCCTGTAAAAGTTTTTTCAAACACTCTTGGCAAATCATTTTTAGAAATTCCAATTCCATTGTCTTCTATCAAAAGTTTTACGCTGTCTGGGGTGTCTAGCGAACTTATTTTGATTTTTTGTTGTTTTTTATTTTCGTCCTTATATTTAATTGCATTATTAATTATTTGATTTACTATAAATTCCATCCACTTACTATCAGTAAATACCTCCTCAACCATTGGATACACTTCTATATCTACCTTATTTTCTAGTAAATCATCTTTATTGTTTATAACTACATTTTTAATTATTTTTTGGAGATTGAATTCTTTAATAAGATAATCTTTTTCTTTGTACTCTGAACGAGTATAATACAATATTTGCTCTAAATAATGATCTATTTTTCTTAACTGCTTATTGATTTTTTGGCTAAATTCTAAATCGTCACTAGTTAGATTTTCCCCCATCAAAGTCATACTAGCCACTGGAATTTTCACTTCATGAACCCACATTTCTACAAATTCTTTAAACTCTTTTAGCTTCATGTCATATGTTTTTACTTCTTCACACATTGATTTATTTATTTCATACATGGCATCATATACTAATTGTTCCTCATAAGATTGCGGATTTCTGATTGTTTCTAAAACCAAATATTTTTTATCTAGTGCTGATAAATTATTTAGCAATTCTTCAAAAAAAACTTTTTCCTTAAAATATCTAGAAAAAATCAAAAAGCAATCTCCTAGACTTTTTAACAAAAGAACTGTAAGAATTAATTTCACATCACTATCATAAGCTTTTAAAAAAATATAGATACAACCTGTAATTACTATTGCCTGAAATATTTCTACGCTTTTATCTAATGTGTATCTACCAAAATTCATTTTTTTCTCGTCCATATAGTTTATCTCCTTAACAATGATATTTTAAATCAAAATATATCCCTGTTTCTTTTTTGTTTCAATCACATCTTCATAACCTAATTCCTTTAACTTTCCTCGAAGTCTGCTAATATTTACTGTTAATGCATTGTCATTTAAAAATTCATCATTATCCCAAAGATTTGTCATTATCACATTTCTTGATACTATTTTATTTTGATTTTCTAAAAGCAGTAAAAAAATTAACATTTCATTTTTTGTTAAGGATACTTCTTGTTCTTTTCTTTGTAAAGTTCCCTTAGCAACGTTAACTTTTACATCCTTGTAGTAAAGTTCATCTGCAACAGCAGTTGAGTCATATCTCTTTAAAACTGCCCCTATTCTAAGCAACAGAAGAGTTGGATTATATGGCTTTGTTACATAATCATCTGCACCATAGCTTAAAGAAAGAACTTCATCTACTTCTGATGTACGACTTGTCACCATTATTACAGGAATTGCAGATTGTTTACGTAATTCTTTTAAAACTATTTCTCCATTAACATTTGGCAAATTTATATCTAGAAGTACTAAATCCGCATTTTCCTGTACAATTTTTTCCTGTATATTTTTAAAATTTTCTATTAGAAACACTTCATATCCTGATGTCTCTAACAATTGTTTTAATTCTTTTCTTAAATTTATATCATCTTCTACAATAATTATTTTTTTCATATTATTCTCCTGAGTTTTGTTGGCTCTACCATAATTACTCCTTTATTGTAACATTAAAATAATAATTGTATAGAATTAATTGATTTTTTCTAGTATCCAAACTTTTCTTTATTTTTCCAAAAAAATAAATGCCGTTTTTTTAAACAGCATTTATCTTTGATATCTTTAATATTTTATTTTAAATATTTTAATACTTCTCTTTTTCTATTTTATTTCCTAAACTATCCTTAGCCTCTATTGGCTTTTTGGCCTTTATCTCTACTTTTGTATCATAGAATAATGTATAGTTTTTTTCATCTAGAATAGTCCATAAATAATAATTTTTGCCATTAAAATTGGCCACTAGTGTAACTCTTGCCTTATGGGAATCTACATAAATATCTTTCATCCTATCTGTCATTATAACTCCCCAGGCTATATTTCCACTTACATCTGGGTAAATGCGATTACGTTGCGTAATTTGAGCTGTATCTGCTCCTATTGTTTCTTCACAAGTATAATCAAAATTTCTACCAAATTTACATCTTCTTGTTCCGATATTGTAGTATTTACCGCCTTGCTCTAATATTTCATAACCATATACGGTATCATACTTTCTATAAAAATAAATTCTTAAGTGATTGCTTCTTGTAACAGCAACTCGATGCAATTCATCTGAATCTGTACAACTTTTAATTGCCTCATCCTCAGAACTGTAAGCTTTCAAGTTGCTTAAACTCTTATATGTTGAATAATTATAATTATTTCCGACAGTATTTACCTTTCCATCAATAGATAACATTATAAAAACTACTTGTGCTATCAAAAGTACTACCAAAAACATATCTGCTATTGATACTTTTTCAAGGAATTCTTCGTATCTAATTAGTAGAAAATCTAATACTGGAAGCCCCCAAAATAGTCCTATTAAAAGAAGTATTACTATAGGTCTATAAGTAGTAAACCTTATAAATAAAAACATATTGGAAAAATAAAGTACATCAAAAATCCCAATTTTTATAATTCTGTCTATTATCTGTCTATCTATAGTCATTATTACCCTCGCTCTAAAAAACCATTACCACTTGTGATATTGTAACATAATTGTAACATTTATGCATCAATTTTGTTGCAATTCACAAAAAAAATTGTTAATGATTGTTTTATTGTACCGCTTGAGATTTTTTCTTAAATTCATATTATTTTTATTCATCTCGTTTAAGACTAAATCCTATGGCTCCGCTTAAAAAGATTATTGTATAAATTACAGATAATAATAAAATTATAATCATTCCATCTCCCGCAATCATTTTACTTCCTGTCCATAATGTCAAAAGACCTGTTACCCAGTATTTAGAAAAATCTATATTTAAACTTCCAAATGTATGATAATATTTCATTAAACTTTCAATTATCATTAATGCAAAACTAAAAATTTTTACACCAACTATACATGTTGCAATTGCTAATCCTTTTTTTCTAATTAACATAGAAATAGCGTAATACAATGTCATTTCTGCTATGACAATTATAATTTCACCAAGGATGTATGCTATAACTTCCATAGCAGTATATTTCATAGGATTTTTATCCTGAGCAACCCAAATACTTACTCCTGCTATAACGAAATCAAACACTATCAAATTAACTGTTGCAATAGCTGCTGCAATATACTTTGCTATGATACAATTTAATCTATTATAGCCATGTCCTACAATTATTCTAGATACTCCATTTTCATAATCAATACAAGTAAATATTGGTATAAAAATCGATAAAATCAATTGTAAAAAAAGAAGTGATGGAGCAAAAATTATAAATGATGTTGCATCTACCACTGCTACTCCAACAAGATAATCTGCTGTTGAAACTGCAAATGCTTCTACTATTGTAAGTAAGAACTGAATCAACATTATAATGTACATTGCTTTGCTTTTATATAATTTTCTTAATTCAAACTTTATTAAATTTCCCATTTTATCTACCTACTCTTTCTATGAAATGTTGCTCTAAACTTTCTCTTGGTCTTGCCATTTCAAAAATATCTACACCATTTTCTACAAGATATCTGTTAATGGCACCACTTTGACTAGAAAAATTAGGTAATATAATTTTTCCTTCATTAACATAGATTTCATTTGCAGGTATTCTTTCATTAAGCAATTTAAGTGCTCTATCTATATCACTAACTACTAACTCTAATCTTGTATTATTAATTCTATTTAACTCTTCTGCAGTAAACTCTTCTACTAAAACACCTCTATCTATTAAACCAAATCTTGTGGCTATTTTAGAAAGCTCATCAAGTAAATGACTTGAAATCAAAAATGTTATGTTTAATTCTTTATTTAATCTTAAAATAACATCTCGAATTTCTTTTATTCCTGCAGGATCTAAACCATTTATTGGCTCATCTAAAACCAAAAAACTTGGATTACCAATAAGTGCAATTGCTATTCCTAACCTTTGCTTCATGCCCAAGGATAAATTTTTGGCTTTCATTTTCTTTGCTTCTAATAATCCCACAAAACCTAAAAGTTCAAAAATCTCTTGTTCTGAGTTGCTTCCAAAAAGGATTGAAAATCTTTTCATATTTTCATAAACTGTCTCATTTTTATATAATGCTGGGTATTCAATTAAAGAACCCACCATTTTTCTTGCTTCTTCTACTGGCACTCCATCAAAGAACTGATAACTACCTCTTTCTTGAACTGTCATCCCCAAAATCGTTCTCATAAAAGTAGTCTTACCTGAACCGTTTTTTCCAATAAAGCCATAAATATCCCCCTGCTTAATGGTCATATTTACGCCATTTACAACTGGAACTCCTCTATATATTTTAGTAAGTCCACTCGTTATTAATACATTCTGCATCGTGTATTCCTCCGCTATAACTTTGTTGTTCGTTCTTTATTCCACCTAAAAACGACCTATAACATTGTAACACACTTATGCTTCAATTTCTTTATGTAATTGTGCTAAATTTATTATTTTAGTATTCAATATCATTTACTTCAATTTATTTGTACGTTTCCTATTATCTACTTTGATACATTTTCTGGAGTGCAATCTATCAACTGCTGACGAGGAATAGTAACAAAAATTTCTACTAATTCTTTATCTAACTGCGTTCCTGCAACTTCACTTATTATTTTTATAGCATCATCATGAGTTCTTGGCTCTTTATAGGATCTTCTCATAGTTATAGCTGAATAGGTATCTGCAATAGCTATTATTTTTGCTGGTAAAGGTATATCTTCCCCTTTTAAATTATAATATCCTCTACCATCAATTCTTTCGTGATGGTACTCTATCCACTCTTTTACAATGTCAAAATTCTTCAAAGGGGCTAAAATCTGCACTCCAATTCTAGGATGCAACTTCATGATTTCATATTCTTCTTCTGTTAATTTTCCTGGTTTATTGAGAATAAATTCTGGGATTCCTAGTTTTCCTACATCATGTAAAAGTGCCGCATATTCAAGACTTACTGGATTAATTTTTGCCTTGATATGTAAAGGCAAATACTGATAAAAAAGCATAGTTATATTTCGAACAGACACACTGTGTCCGTTTAAATTAGGATCTCTTGCTTCTATTACACCGATTAGAGCTTCAGAAATTGCTAGACTACTTTCTTTTACTTTTTCTACATAACCTAATAGTAATAACAGTACAACTGTAACAAAAATTGCACCACCCAAAAAGACTAAAGCTATTACAAGATTTGCTTTATGACTCAAAAACACACTAATATATGCTAAGTCAAATGCTATCAGCAAAAAAACTGCCACATGTTCTAGAATAAAATCCTTAAATTGGTTAATTGCTAATACATCAACAGATTTAAACATAAATCTGGAAAATTTATATACATTAATAGACATAATGACAATTGCACAAGCCATTAATATGTCTGTAATTCCTTTAATATATAATTGCATAAAAACCTGTTATGAAGTGACCTTTGTCAAGTGTAAATTGCAAAAATCACCACATTTCCTCGTATTATATAGTAGTAGTTTTTAGAGACCCTCTCCAAGGTCTTTATAACTATTAAGTCATAGTCTTTTCTTTACCTTTTCTATAGGTTCGACTATGATATTTAGGATGCTGTGGATCGGTTATTATTTCCTACCACTTGATGGTTTAAGAAAGGCTCCAACCACAGTCTCTTTGTTCATTTGTTAATCAGTTAGATACCGCATGACGGTTTATTTAGAACGAGGTTACAATCGCAAAGAGCACCCTGTGGTTCTAAAACAGCATTAATACATTTCAAAGGAGATTTATTTTTATGATTTACGTAGGAATTGATGTTGCTAAGGATAAGCATGATTGCTTT
>FOPE01000062.1 GCA_900113385.1 Lachnospiraceae bacterium C7 | reverse complement strand
GAATGTATATCTATTTTGAGGTTGGAAGTTATATCCACTATCACTAAATGCAGCTATATCTGCACCAGATTTTTCACTCATGTTCATGGCTACATCTGTGCTAGACTCTACAAGTTCTTCATCTGCCCATGTAAATGTTTGAGTTGATGCATTTATTGGTACACTTACTGTTATGTCTGCTGGTGTATTTGCTGGCACACTTGCTGTTATGTCTGCTGGTGTATTTTCTGGCACGCTTCCAATTGTATTTGCCGCTATATTTTCACTTGCGTTTAGGTCATACTCATAGCTTGTGCTACTTAGCATGTTTCTATATTCTTTTGTTAAATCTATTACATAATCAATCCTTGACATTGGATTTGTAATCTGCGCTTTTGTATTAAGTTGTTGCATTGGATCTAAACCAGCTACAAGATTTTTAGCAACATCAACTTGTGACATATTACTAACTTTTGCTCTTGTAATTGAATCGATATCACCTAGTTGACTCGGTTGAACTTTACTCTGTTGTCCAAGCTTATGATTTATAGTACCTACCTGTCTTGATACTCTATGTCCTAGTCCATCATAAGAATATCTTGCAATTAGACCTTTTGCATCTGTTGCCTGCTCTAATCTATTTAATGCTCCATAAAGATATGTGTTCTTTATGGAGCATTTACTTCTTCTATATCAATATTTACAATATGTCTCCATTTCCTCTTAAACATTCAATAGCAAATATCGCTACAATAATAAACCCAATTGCAGCAATAAATCTTTTTAATAATACTTTGAAACCTTTTTGATTTATATTTTTAATATAAAACATTGCTATTAGAAATGCGCTATAAAATAACCCTATTCCAATAACCTTAACTATTATATTTTTTACAATACGTAATAACATTATATCCAATCCTCCGTCGGTTCTGTATAATTATGATTAGTTCTAATCTCTCCAGTATATATTTCTTCATTTTCAAGAACTCCTCCATACTGAATTAACGCGCTAATTACATCATTTATTTGAGTATCAAAACATTGTGAAAATAAACATCCAATATATTTATTATCTTCTTTTCTGTAAAATTTCACTAAATGCTTTGCACCCAATTTTGCACCAATTCCTTTTTTCTTATCAATAATGACACCTTTTAAATTGTCAAATTTATGATTTCGTCCAAAAATACGCACGTAAGATTCTTCTCTATGATCAAAATCTAGATATACTCTTTTGCATCCAAAAGTAGGAGATACATAATTGCCTAACACATAACACAAAATGCCACTCATTCCCCATGGGAACCACCCCTTAATAAATGATTCAACTATTTCCAAAAATGATTTATCTAAATCTATTTCACCTAAGCCTAAAAGTATTCCAATATATATTCCAACAATACGTAATCCAAATTTTCCACACTCCTTAGGACCATCAGGTGGATACATATATTCATCATAGATTTTTCCTGAATAATGTGATTTTTTAGGCTTATCTTTTTTAGGAATCCTGACATAATTTTTACTAGCTAGTCTTTCCTTTTTTAACCGCCTTCTATCTTTGCTTCCTAATTTTTTCATTTATAATCTCTCCTTTTATCAGTACAAAAAAATATATAATTATGCATTATTTTCACATACCTCTATAGAATTTTCTATGTATGCTGCTACAATATTTGATAATATAGTTCCAACACCATTTATATCCGTTTCTACAAATACATCCGCTTTTTATCTCTAATTCTAGAGCTTTCTACAAAGCAGGAAAAGAACCACAAGCTGATTTTATAAATTGCTCAACTTGTGATTCTATTAAATAATTGGATATTAACTTTTATGTATCTGTTACATATTGTATTTAAATTTTTATACTGATTTATACATTGATGGTAATAAATACAAAAAGTCTGTAGCTAAGCCAGCCATAAAGATTATCCATAATACTCCAAAATAGATATATCCAAATTTCTTTGTATACCATTTGCATTTTGGTAAATAAATAAAACTAAACGCTGCTATTCCTGCTGGCACTAAAAAAAGTGCAAACGCTATTAATCCTTTTATTTCTAATGGTAAATTTGACATACTTTCTTCCTCCTAAAATCTATTTATAGCAAAGGCATATACTTTGCCTTCTACTTTCACTAATGTTACATCCTCTTCTCCTGCGAGATAATAATATTCATCATTTGTTGTATACACAACTTTGATAATATTTCCATCTTCATCTTCTATAGTATCTTTAACTAAATTAAACTCTTTAATTTTTCTTTGTTCGACTTCAACTGATGTCTCACCATTTTCAATTCTTTTTTTTATTTTTTTTATTTTTATAGCTTTTATAAATGGTTTTATTGTTAAAAAAAGTTGTATAAATATTCCTCCCGCCAGTAAAATTATAACTTCTGAACGTCTCTCAACAATAATGTACGTTGCTATAAAAAATACAATAAATACAAATATTGGAGCACATAACAAGCCACCATTTTTATATTGTTCTTTTATACTTTCGCCTAATTTAACTTGCATTTTTTGTGAGCTTTCCATATCTTCTAATCCTCTCTAATATTTCTAGCTTGTAATTTTATATTAAACTCTAAAACAATATAGATAAAATCGTTATTTAACCAATTTAAAATCTGCTATAATCTGTAAAGAACATATAAAAACCTCCTACAAACCATATCAATCCAAAAATACATAATAATATTAATAGAACAACACGAGCACTTCTTCTTGCAATAGGTTCTTTTTCCTCCTTACCTAAGTCTTCAATATTCTTACCTGTATTAGAAACAATAATTTGCAGTACTTGTTTATTGAAATTTTTAGTTTCTTTACCTAATATTTTTTTAAAATGTGACTTATTAATTTGTATAAACTCTCCATTTTCCATTTTAAAGCCTGTTATCTCATCCATATAGTCTGCAATGATTATATTTTTTTTAACCTTAACATATGTGCAATAATCTACAGCATTATTTAAATCTACTTCTATATGCTCTTCTTTTTCAGATGCACTAGGTGGCCAATAATAAATCATCTTATTATCCGGTTTTATTTTTATAAAAGCAACTGACTTGCCTATTTTTTTTCTCATTTTTAATAATTCCGGTATACAAGCAAACAAAAAACAAATGGCATAAAAAAAGCAACCGAACGAAAAATATGCCATATAAATCATAAACACTGTCATTATGCATGTAATCTCGCTAAACATTATCTGTGTATAATCTACTATTTTTTTTCTACATTCGTATTGCATACATTTTCCTCCTCTTTAGGATCTTTTTTATCACCTATTTTGGAAAGACATGTTGCAATTGTTCCCGTTGCATACTGAGAAGGATAATCAAAGAAATCGATACATCTTTTTCCTACTACATCTACTTCACTTCTTCCAAATTCAAATGCATTTCCCATTGTAAGACTATAAACTCCTTGAGTTATACCTGCAAAAATCATATCTTTTCCAATTTTTCCTAGATTTCTTTCTCCTCCGGCATAATCAGTTATTCCTGCACCTATTGCACCTCCCAAACCTTGACCTAATTTTTGAACAAGACTGCACACCTTTGTTCCACCTGATAACGCGCACATCGTTCCATTTACTGCTCCGCCAAGGAATCCATCCGAAAATCTTCCTCCAGTCGTCATATTCGAAAGTCCTCCTATTACTGCGGCTGTTGTTCCACTTATTGCTACTGCAGCTGCTGTAGCTCCAAATGCTGGTGCAAGCGCTGCTCCTGCAGCTATAATAGCTACTCCACCAACTATATTTACAGCATCTCTATGTTTCTCATAAAACTTTCCAACCGCTTTAGCAGCCTTTTTTGTCTTATCCTTAACCCACTTAATTGGATTTGGCCACATACCATTCAAGTCATTCATCAGCATTCCGTTGTTGTAACAATAGCCGTACCTATTCAATGTAAATGGCATTTCTATTGTACCTTGAATTACATCTGTTCCAGAGAATCTTCCTTCTTCTGGACGATATTCCCTGGCCTCTGCAAAATAATCATCTGCTATGTTATCTCGCTGATATCCTACGAAGCCAAATGGATTGACTAAATCTGCTACTTTTCCTAAAGTATTAATGTATTGATTCCGTCTAGAATCTCTTGTCCAAATTCATCATATCCATATGTTGCTTGTACGACTCCAGCTCAAGAATAAACAGCTATAAAGAAACAAATTACTACCACTATAAATAATAACGTATATATTGGAGTAACTATCCATGTATACTTTAATCCTAAATTTTCATTCTTTTTTATTAAAATTTTTCCAGGTAGCAAAATCAGCAGTCCTGAAGCCATGAATAATATAATTGCCAATATACCACATCCATAATCACTTCCAACTTTATCCAGTAGTTTTTCAATCAGTCTAATCATTATTATCCTTGTATGATGTTTTTAGAAGTAAAAACATCTAATTTCCTTTCTTCTTAATATTGCGATTTAATGCATTTAAATACTGTAGACTTTCTTCTACTTTTTAATTTTCATTGCATTTATTAGTTTAGCTTTCCAACTTTATGTGTTTGAATGCTTTAAACCAAACGCACACGCAATTGTAAGCATCCACATAATTATACTCATCATGGCAAACAATATAGCAATGAAAATATAAACTTTTTTTAATTTCTTAAGATATTTATCAAAAAATTTTCCACGTTCTAACCACAATATGTGTGATATCAAAGCCATAAATCCTATCAAAAATCTATCATCTAATGCCATCTTCTTCTTTTCCTTCTTAATACATTTTACTAAAGCCACTTGGCACTCTACTTGAAAGCAAACGCATTTTTGTCATTCGTCTTTCTAGTAAATTTATATTACAATATCTCTCATCAATTACCCGAAATACTCTTTTACCTTTATAGTACCCTCGTGCCACTCTATGTACAACTGGTGCTCTAAATCTTCCATTCGAACAAAGTTTATTAAAAAATTCAAAACGCATTTCTTTTATAGGATATTTTTTCCATTTAACATATATAAATTTTTTATCCACTTTAATCAAAAAATAATACCTACCAATAAACCCTAGTGTCCAAAAGAATACTCCCATCGAAATCCATAATAAAAAGAAAAAAATTATTGTTAATATATCAGATTTCAATGCTACAAGAAATAAGCTAGATAGTATACTCATTCCTACCATTATAAATGCATTACATACTCCTCCGCTTTCTACCTGTACATTCCAAATTTCAAATTCTGTTTCTATAATTTTTTCCTTATGTCTCATAATTTGTGCCTCCCTATCCTTTATAGTTTTTTAGTCTGTACAACCCTCAATATAGCCCTCAAATACTGATAAAAGATTTGAGGAATATGTAGAACCTGCTGTAAATGATCTATTGGGTAAATTATCAAAAAATCTTGTTGTCCACTTATTTCTTGACATGAATTTATATTTTTCATAATCTTTAATTTCTTTAGAATATCTTTCACTCAATTCTAATAACTTGCCAGATATCTCCTCAATCTTTTCTGGATTATGTTGTAAAATTCTACAATATTCATTAATCTGTAAATCTACCCACTTTGTGCCTGGCTTTAATTTTCCTATAAGTGCCATTGCTTTTTTCAATTCACGTTGAAGAGCATTCTTTTTTGCTCCTGCATTATTAATGATACTTTCCAAAGTTTTCATTTTGTTCTTACTTAATCCAGCTTCTACCGCGACACTATTAGGATGTTTCATTGCATAATTATTATCAAATTTCTGAAATAATGCTCCCATTGCTGCATTTGAAACAAAAGAATTTTTTGTATCTTGCCATGTCTCCTTCCAACTTTTCCTACTATCCGTAGCATCTGTTACAAAGGTGGACGCTCCTCCTATTGTTCCACTCATAACAGCACTACTTCCATACTCAACAACAGATGCACCTATCTTGCTTGTCACTTTTGTAGCTAGGTGTGCTGAAACATTTCCTACGCCCGAAAAACATACCCCTGAAACGGTTTGAATTCCAACTTCTTTCCAATCTATTTCACTAAACTTTGCTCCATTTGCTAGCTGCCAAGCCACATCCAAACCTCCACCAAGCAATGCTCCTGCTGCGGGAGCTGGAAGAAGTGTTGAAACGCCAACAACTGCTACTGTAATTGACGCCGCACATAAAATTTGTTTTGGATGCTTAATCGTATACTCAACTGCTGATTTAACTGCCTTAGCAGCCTTTTTGGTCTTATCCTTAACCCACTTAATTGGATTTGGCCACATACCATTCAAGTCATTCATCAGCATTCCATTGTTGTAACAATAGCCGTATCTATTTAGGGTAAATGGCATTTCTATTGTACCTTGAATTACATCTGTTCCAGAAAATCTTCCTTCTTCTGGACGATATTCTCTGGCTTCTGCAAAATAGTCATCTGCTACGTTATCTAACTGATATCCTACGAAGCCAAATGGATTGACTAAATCGGCTACTTTTCCAAGTGCATTCTTTAACGTATTTATTCCGTCTAGAATCTCTTGTCCAAATTCATCATATCCATATGTTGCTTGTACGACTCCAGCACCATTTGACATACGCATTGTACTTCCTAAATCATCGTTTAGGAATGTATATCTATTTTGAGGTTGGAAGTTATATCCACTATCACTAAATACAGCTATATCTGCACCAGATCTTTCACTCATGTTCATGGCTATATCTGTGCTAGACTCTACTAATTCTTCATCTGCCCAAGTGAATGTTTGAGTTGATGAATATACTTGGTGCATATTTTGCTGATATTGTGTTGTTTCATATGTTACATTTGTATCATCATTTATGGATGAATTATTGTTTATGTGTATATTTGTATCATACTCATAGCTTGTGCTACTTAGCATGTTTCTATATTCTTTTGTTAAATCTATTACATAATCAATCCTTGACATAGGATTTGTAATCTGTGTTTTTGTATTAAGTTGTTGCATTGGATCTAAGCCTGCTGCAAGATTTTTAGCAACATCAACTTGTGACATGTTACTAACTTTTGCTTGAGTTACTTGTTTACTTAATTGCTGTCTTACCT
>FOPE01000017.1 GCA_900113385.1 Lachnospiraceae bacterium C7 | reverse complement strand
AGAAACCATTGCGAGAGTCTCCGGAATTCCTGCCGGAATAATCATATTTTTCGTAATTGAGGAAAGCTGTAAGCTCCGTTGATAGCACTTCGTTTACAGCGTTTTCAAGTTCAGAACGAAAAACTTCATCAATAGATTCATTATTAAGTAGAGCAGACATTAAATTTGTGCTAATATTAGTCATAGGGACGAATTTCACTCCTTTAAGTTTTTTTGTTTGGTCACTTAAAATCTTAAACGAAGTTCGTTCCTTTTTCTATGATTAATTTTATTTACACAAGATATTTTACACTATCTATTATTCGCAAATTATTATTCGCAAATTATTATTCGTAAATTATTATTAATAAATTATTATTCGCAAATTATTCTACCTTATTTAGCATTTCTAGGATTTCATCTTTTATAAGTTTATTTGTTTTTAAGGCATCATCGTATGATGAACCTTTTGAATAAAAATAGAATTTGATTTTTGGCTCTGTTCCGCTAGGTCTAATAGCAAACCACGAATCATTATCAAGGAAAAATCTTAAAGCATTCTGAGCAGGAATATCTTCGTAGCCATTGATATAATCAATCACTTTATCAACGTTGTAATTAGCTACAGAAGAAGGAAGATTGTTACGAATCCACTTCATCATACGTTGTATACGCTGTGATCCAGGAATGCCTTCGAGGATAATATTAGGTTCATCTTCAGCAAAGAAACCGTATTTTGCATAAATTTCTTGAAGTACATCCCATAAAGTTTTACCTTGTTTTTTGTAGTAGGCAGCAGCTTCAACAACTAGCATACCTGCAGATATTCCGTCTTTATCACGAATATCTTCAGATGCAGCATATCCAACAGATTCTTCATATCCAAATAGATAGGTGTAACCATTTTCGTGAAGATATGGAATTTTACCACAAATATTTTTAAAACCTGTAAGAGTTTCAAACATTTCAACTCCATAAGCTTTAGCAATAATTGTTGAAAGAGTAGATGTAACGATAGATTTTACCATAGCACCTTTTTTAGGTAAAGTTCCAGCTGTTTTATGTCCTTCTAAAATATAGTTGACAAGGATATAGCCAGTTTGGTTACCGTTTAGAGGAATGTAGTTGCCATTGTCATCTTTAATTTTGATAGCAAATCTATCAGCATCAGGATCAGTAGCCATTAAAAGTTCAGCACCAAATTCACGACCATATTTTTCACTTAATTTAAATGCTTTTGGATCTTCGGGATTAGGATATCCGACAGTAGTAAAATCGGGATCAGGGTTTTCCTGTTCAGGAACAATTTTCCAATTTGTAAAGCCTCTATCTTTTAACATTTGGCGGAAAGGAATAGATCCACATCCATTTAAAGGTGTATATACAAAAGGTATATCGAGATCTAATTCGTCACCTGAATGAATAGCAAGTTTTTCAATGTTGTCTAGATATTTTCTGTCGTAAGATTCATCTAAAATAGTTATCATACCGGTTTTGACACCTTCGTTAAAGTCAGAAGTTTTGACACCTGACCACATGTCAACAGCATTGATTTTTTCAGTCATTCCATCTGCTATTTCAGAAGAAACTTGACAGCCATCATCCCAGTAAGCCTTATATCCGTTGTACTCTTTTGGGTTATGAGAAGCTGTAATGTTTATTCCAGAAACTGTGTGAAGTTCTCGTATCATAAATGCTAGTTCAGGAGTAGGTCTTAAATCATCAAATACATATACCTTTATACCGTTTGCTACGAAAATTGAAGCTGCAAGCTGAGAAAACTCTTTAGAAAAATGACGTGGATCATGTGCTATAACTACGCCTTTTTTCATGGCATCTTGACCTTTAGAAACGATAAAATCAGCAATTCCTTGAGTAGCTTTGCCAACTGTATAAATATTCATGCGATTTGTGCCAGCACCAACTTTACCGCGAAGACCAGCAGTTCCAAAAGAAAGATGAGCAAAGAAACGGTCTTCTTTTTCTTTTTCATCATTTTCTATATTAATTAATTCAGATTTTAAAGGATCACCATCTTTTAGATGAGACATCCAATCATTAAAATTATCTTGGTAATTCATATCTATACCTCCTAGAATATAGTTAAAAATTTCTTATTAATATTATAAAATAAAATATCAGATAATACCATAAATAATTGAGAAACCATTATAAGTAATCACTGTAGATAACCACTATAAGTAATTAATTCAAAATTTCTTGAATGCTATTAAATTGTGTGATATATATAAATACAGAATATTACGTGGAGGAATTAAAAATGAATAAAGAAACAGAAACAAAATTAGATCAGTTATTCGATTTTTTTAAAATCATAGATAAAGAAAAAGAGATTATCCGTCAAACTTATCTTGCAGATGGCTCAAGAAAAGAAAACGATGCAGAACATGCGTGGCACATGGCAGTAATGACTATTTTGTTAAGTGAATATTCTAACGAACCAATTGATGTTTTGCACACAATAGAAATGTTGTTAGTTCATGATTTAGTCGAGGTGTATGCAGGGGATACTTATGCATATGACGAGGAAGGCAAAAAGACTCAAAGAGAAAGAGAATTAAAAAGTGCCGACAAATTATTTGGAATGTTACCTGAAAACCAGGGTGAATTTATCAGAAGTCTATGGGACGAATTCGAGGAATATGAGACAGCAGAGGCCAAATTTGCTCATACTATGGATAATATTCAACCAATGTTTTTAAATGCAGCAACAGGTGGAAAAGGCTGGATTGAAAAGAAACCAAAATTGAGTCAAATTATGGAACGAAACAAAAAAACTATGGAAGGCTCCAAAGAAATATGGGAATACGCATCCAATAAATTCTTGAAGCCAAACATAACAGAAAATAAAATCCAAGATGATTTAAACTAAATTCCAGTATAATTTAAGTTGAATTTTAGTACAATTCAAATATTTCGCGCAGTTTACGTGTGCTTGATTTTGTACTCGCTAGGAGTACAGCCACATATTTTCTTAAAGTACCTGTTAAAATGGTTGATATTTTTAAAGCCACTTTGCTCAGCAACATCACTTATTTGCAAGTTTTGGTTAGACAAAAGGTATTTTGCCTGATCAATTCTTGCTAGAATCAAATCCTCCTTAGGAGTAGTATGAAAAAACTTCTTATAATAGACGTGAAATTGACTTTTCCCAATATGTGTTAAAGCACAAAGCTTTGAAATATCCCAATCTTCTCCAGGATGAAAAAGCATTTGCATGCGAGCACTGTTGAAATTGTCATACATTTCAGATGCCAAATATTCATTAGATGAATCTATAATATTTCTACTTGTTTCCATTAATAAAATTTCTAGCAAATTGTTTTGCATTTTTTCTTTATAAGTAAACTGGTTTAATTGTTCATTTCTGATATTTTTTATAAGGTGAAGGATATTGTCAGTGCTTTTAGGAAAAAATAGGGTGTTCGTAGGTATTTTATAAGGCAAAATATCTTCTTTATCGCAAGAAAAATGTACAAATGAATTGAAAAATTCCTGATTTGCGGCGTAGTGCTGTTTTTCCCCGGGAGTATATAAGATGCAAGAACCAGGCAAAGCGTCAATAGTCTCGTTTTTTATATAAAAATACATAGGACTAGAAATAACCACAAAAAGATAATCTCCTGTGCCGTTAGGGCGGTATATAATGTCTCCATCAGGATTGTGAACATTGTAACCGCAATAATTTACTCTAAACATCAGAACCTCCTTTTATTTTATTGCAAAATACTTATAGATAAATTCTATTTAGACAAAACAATTTATTGCAAAATACTTATAGATAAATTCTATTTGGATAAAACAATTTTGGATAAATTAATTTTACACAACCATCGGACAAAAAGTCAATATATTCGGAGAAAACTATATTGCGTCATCTATAAATAAAGAGTACTATAAACATAGATAAAGGATATTAAGGAGGATTTTCTAATGGGAAAAACAGTTAAGAAAGCACAGATTTTTGTGGACAAAAATATTACTATAAGTGATGTAGATAGAAGAATCTACGGCTCATTTATAGAGCACCTTGGTAGAGCTGTTTACGAAGGAATTTATCAGCCAGGTAGCAAATTTGCAGATGAAAATGGTTTAAGAAAAGATGTAATCAAATTAATTAATGAAATAGATGTTCCAGTTGTAAGATATCCAGGTGGAAATTTTGTGTCTGGTTTTCACTGGGAAGACAGTGTGGGACCAGTTGAAAAAAGACCACATCGTATAGATCCAGCTTGGCAGACAATTGAAACTAATGAGTTTGGTTTACATGAGTTTATGAATTGGACTAAAAAAGTAAATACCACTCCTATGATGGCTGTAAATCTAGGAACTCGTGGAATTGAAGATGCGAAGAACTTAATTGAATATTGTAATGTTCCAGGTGGATCATATTACAGTGATATGCGTATTAAAAATGGAGCAAAAGATCCATTTAATATTAAGTTATGGTGCTTAGGTAATGAAATGGATGGTCCATGGCAAATGGGACATAAAACAGCAGAAGAGTATGGCCGTCTTGCAGCAGAGGCAGGTCGTATAATGAAATTTGTAGACAAAGATATCGAGTGTGTAGCTTGTGGTTCAGCAACAAGTAATATGCCTACATTTGGTACATGGGAAGCAACAGTTTTAAACGAAAGTTATGATGTTACAGATTATCTTTCACTTCATATGTATTATGGAAATAGAGATAATAATACAAAAGATTTCTTAGCAAATAGTGTTGATATGGATAACTTCATTAAATCAGTTGTTTCAATATGCGACTATGTTAAAGCTGTAAAACGTAGCAATAAGAAAATTAATCTTTCATTTGATGAATGGAATGTTTGGTATCATTCAAATGAACAAGATAAGAAGTTAGAGAAATGGGTTACTGCACCACACCAGCTTGAAGATGTATATAATTTTGAGGATGCATTGCTAGTAGGAAGTATGATGATTACATTACTTCGTCATGCTGATAGAGTTAAAATTGCATGCTTAGCACAACTTGTCAATGTAATTGCACCAATTATGACATCTGATACAGGAGCATGGAAACAGACTATTTTCTATCCATATATGCAGGCAAGTAAATATGGAAATGGAACTGTTTTAAATACAGTAGTTGACACTCCAGTGTACGAAAGCAAACATGGCGATGCACCATATATTGATGCAGTAGTTATAAAAAATGAAGAAAAAGAAGAACTTACTATTTTCGCAGTAAATAAAGACCTAGAAAATGATTTTGAATTAACAACAGATTTAAGACAGTTTGAAGGATATAAAGTCGTAGAACATAGCATTTTACATCACGATGACGTAAAAGCTGTTAATACAGAGGCCAACCCAGATAATGTAGCACCAGTTCAGGGAACAAATACAAAATTTGAAAATGGAACACTTACTACAATCCTTCCAAACAAGAGTTGGAATGTCATTAGATTAGCCAAGAACTAAAATTATCAAGCAAGAACTGAAAGTATCAGCCAAAATCTAGAATTGAAAGATTGGCTGGGATAGAAATGAAATAACATAAAAATTACGGGAGCCCTTGAAAATAAAGGACTCCCTTTTTTATATATACATTTTGTCTGTCAAAATCAAAAGTAGGGCTGATATTTTGAAAAAGATAAGTTTAGGGTATAATTACCTATTTTATAGTAGGATTTCATAATATACGCGCACGTGATGAAAAATAGCCTTGGTACGCGTAGTCATTTGAAGGTGGGGAAGGTGTTCTTACGCGCGTAGCTGAGATATTTGCTTTCATGAGAGTAGTATATGGTAATGCTATAAGTCTATATTCGACATAATTGGTGAATAGCTACGCGCACAGGAACATAAAACAAATACATGAGCGTAGGCATGCTTAGCCACAAGGTCACCTTCTACGCTCATACATGCCGAAAGTGAATCCATACGCGTAGAAAAAAGATTAGAACTGGAACATGTACAGCAAAATTGTGCTTTCTGAGCAATAGATTAAATACACAAAGTAAAAAACGTGAGACAAGTACCTTCACCAGTAAGGAAGAAGTATGGCTTATAAAGCTAGTGTCAATAATGTATAATGACAAAACAAAATAAATGTGGTATATTTAATTAGTATGTATTATAAATAACGGGAATGCTTGGGATTCCTGGCTAGGAGGTTAAGTCATGGCAACAAGGAAGACAACATCTTCTACTAAAAAAAGAGCCAAACGTGGTCGACCTTCAAAGGCAGAGTTAGAAAAGCGAAGAGTCAAAAAAGAAAGAGAAGAGCTTTTCTATAAAGAACTCTATCTTTGGGGTATAATAGCAATTTCAGCTTTACTATTTATCAGTAATTTTCATATAGGCGGAGTCGTAGGAGAGTTTGTAAGCGACTTTTTCTTTGGGTTATTCGGCCTTATTGCATATATTTTTCCAATTGTATTATTAGTTGGGAGTTTTTTTGTTATATCTAATCAAGGAAACACAACTGCAAAAGTTAAAATAGTAGGTTCAGTGATTTTCCTTTTAATGATTTCAATGTTTATGTCTTTGGTTGTTACAGGAGAAAATGAATTAAAGACTCCATCAGAGGCATTTAATTTTGGCGTTTCCCATCGAATGGGAGGCGGTTTTGTTGGTGGAACGTTAGCATATATTTTGTGCCCACTTTTTGGTATAATTGGTGCATATATTATAGATATTATACTTATTATAATTTCATTTGTTTTTGTAACAGGTAAATCAGTTATTAGAAAAGTAAAACAAGGTGGTCATAAAGTCTATCAATCAGCTAAAAATACGACAGAAAGATATCAAGAAATTAGAAGAGAAAATTCTAAAATGCGTATGGATAATAAAGTGTCTGGAGTTAGCTTAGCTAATACTTTACTTAACCCTGCAAAAGCAACAGCAGGAGAAATGGTAGATGCAGCAACAGGAGTAGTTAGTGCTACAGCAGGTGTGATTAATTCAGCATCAAACCTTGCAGGTGCAGTAGCAACAGCCACAGATACTACGGCAGCAGCTATTAATATGGCTGATGGTGCAGTAAAAGGAGCAGCAAAAGGTGTAGCAGAAGAGTTAGCAAAAGATGCAGCAGTTAGTGTTGCGGACATTGTTATCAATGGTGTTACAGATGAGATGGGTGAACTTTCATCAGATGAGGCGATTCCAGATATTTCTGAAAAGAAAAATACTAGAATTGCACCTACATTTCCACCGGATCCTCAGAAGGCAGACATGCCTGAAGTTACTATGCCAGGGGGACCAGTGATTATGGATGGGCCTAGACCAAAAGCTAAGTCTACATCAGCACAACAAAACGTTATATCACCAAATGCAAAAGCGCAACCTGGTGCAACCCAGCAACCTGGTGCAACCCAGCAATCTGGTGTATCCCAGCAACCTGATGCATCTCAGCAGGCTAGCGCAACTCAAGGGGAAATAGTAAAACCAGCGGTTTCACAACCTATAAAAGAGTACAAATTTCCTTCACCGAAACTTCTTACAGCTGTTGAGAAGAAAAAAAGTGGCAATACAGAAAAAACACTTAGAGAAACAGCAGCATTACTACAACTTACACTTAAGAACTTCGGTGTTAATGTAACAGTGACAAACATAAGTTGCGGTCCAGCTGTTACACGATATGAGATTCAGCCAGAAATGGGTGTAAAAGTTAGTAAAATTGTTAATTTAGCAGATGATATTAAGCTTAATTTAGCAGCAGCAGATATTCGTATAGAAGCCCCTATTCCAGGTAAAGCGGCGGTAGGCATTGAGGTCCCTAATAAAGAAAACGTAATGGTTTCATTTAGAGAGCTTATTGAGGCTAATGAATTTAAAAATGCAAAATCTAAAATTGCTTTTGCAGTAGGAAAAGATATTGCAGGTAAAACGAAAGTTACAGACATTGCCAAAATGCCTCACCTACTTATTGCAGGTGCTACAGGTTCAGGTAAATCAGTTTGTATTAATACAATAATTATGAGTATTTTATATAAGGCTCGTCCAGACGAGGTTAAACTTATAATGATTGATCCAAAAGTTGTAGAACTTAGTGTTTACAATGGAATTCCACATCTTATGATTCCAGTTGTAACTGACCCTAAAAAAGCAGCAGGAGCGCTTAACTGGGCAGTTGCAGAGATGACAGATAGATACAAAAAGTTCGCAGAAACTGGAGTAAGAGAGATAAAGGGATACAACCGTATGGTTGAAAAGCTTAAAAAATCTGGAGAAGATACACCTCTTCAGAAAATGCCACAAATTGTTATTATAGTAGATGAGTTGGCAGATTTAATGATGGTTGCTTCTAATGAAGTAGAAGAAGCTATTTGTCGTTTGGCACAACTTGCAAGGGCAGCAGGAATTCACCTTGTAATTGCCACACAAAGACCATCTGTTAATGTAATTACAGGCTTGATTAAGGCAAATATGCCTAGTAGAATAGCCTTTTCAGTTACTTCGGGAGTTGATTCTCGAACTATTTTAGATATGAATGGTGCAGAAAAACTATTAGGTAAAGGAGATATGCTCTTTTACCCACAGGGGATTCCAAAGCCAGTTCGAGTACAGGGAGCGTTTATTTCAGACGAAGACGTTCAAAAAGTTGTTGAGTTCCTTACCGGTGAAAACGGTATTGCAGAATATAGTGAAGAAATCCAAAATAAAGTCAGCTCAATGGAATCGGGCAATACAACTGTTCCTATTCCTGGCAGAGATGGAGGAGACGATGGAAAGGATGCATATTTTATGGATGCAGCCAAACTTCTTATGGAAAAAGAGAAAGCTTCTATCGGTATGCTCCAAAGATACCTAAAAATTGGCTTTAATAGAGCTGCACGTATTATGGATCAGCTAGAGGAAGCAGGTATTGTTGGACCTGAAGAGGGAACGAAGCCTAGAAAAATTCTATTATCAAAAGAAGAGTTTCAGCAGTTTATTGCTGAAAATGAATAATTTTAATAGAACTAGGATGATAACTATTTGACGATTTACAATAGTTATGGAAAATTTTTAGTTTATACACGGAGGAATTGGCGAATGAAAAGCGACATTGAAATTGCACAGCAGACAAAAATGTTACATATCAAGGAGGTAGCAAAAAAACTTGATATCCAAGAGGATGATCTTGAATTATACGGCAAGTATAAAGCAAAACTTTCTGACGAATTAATGGATAGAGTAAAAAATAATCCAGATGGAAAGTTGATCCTTGTAACAGCAATTAATCCAACACCAGCTGGTGAAGGAAAAACTACCACAAGCGTAGGCCTTGGAGAAGCTTTTGGAAAATTGGGAAAAAAAGCAGTAATTGCTCTTAGAGAGCCATCCCTTGGACCATGTTTTGGTATTAAAGGTGGAGCAGCAGGAGGAGGATATGCTCAGGTTGTTCCAATGGAAGATTTAAATCTTCATTTCACAGGTGATTTTCATGCTATAACATCAGCAAATAATTTGCTTGCAGCACTTTTAGACAACCACATTCAGCAAGGAAATGAACTTGGAATAGATCCTAGACAAATCGTTTGGAAACGTTGTATCGACATGAACGATAGAGTCCTAAGAAATGTAGTTGTTGGTTTAGGTAGAAAAGCAGATGGTATGGTAAGAGAAGACCACTTTGTAATCAGTGTCGCTTCTGAAATTATGGCAATTTTCTGTCTTGCAACAGATATGAATGATTTAAAGAAGAGATTAGGTAGAATCATCGTTGCCTATACATTCGATGGGAAACCAGTAACAGCTGATGATATTAAAGCAACTGGTGCTATGGCAGCTCTTCTTAAAGACGCAATCAAACCAAACTTAATTCAGACATTAGAGCATACACCAGCTATTGTTCATGGTGGACCTTTTGCAAATATTGCTCACGGATGTAACTCAGTTAGAGCGACTCAGACAGCTCTTAAATTAGCAGATTATGTTGTAACTGAAGCAGGTTTTGGTGCTGATCTTGGCGCAGAGAAATTCTTTGATATTAAATGTCGCATGACAGGATTGAAACCAGATGCAGTTGTACTTGTTGCAACTGTAAGAGCTTTAAAATATAATGGTGGAGTACCAAAAGATGAATTATCTACAGAGAACTTAGAAGCTCTCAAAAAAGGTATCGTAAACTTAGAAAAACATATTGAAAATTTACAGCAATATGGCGTTCCAGTAGTTGTAACACTTAATTCATTTGTTACAGATACTAAGGCAGAAACAGATTTTGTAAAACAATTCTGCGAAGAGCGTGATTGCGAATTTGCTTTATCTGAAGTATGGGAAAAAGGTGGCGAAGGCGGAATTGAGCTTGCCAACAAAGTACTTTCTACTTTAGAAAATAAAGAAAGTAAATTTGAAGTTTTATATGATGATGATTTATCATTAAAAGAAAAAATAGAAACTATTTCAAAGAAAATATACGGAGCAAAAGATGTAACATATTCTGCAGCAGCAGAAAGAGAACTTAAAAAGATAACAGAGCTTGGATTTGGTAAATTCCCAGTATGTATGGCCAAAACCCAGTACTCTTTATCAGATGATCCTAAGAAACTAGGACGTCCTGACGGCTTTACTATGAATGTAAGAGAAGTTTATGTTTCAGCAGGTGCAGGATTTGTGGTAGTATTAAATGGAGCTGTTATGACAATGCCAGGTTTACCAAAGAAACCAGCAGCTTATGGAATTGATGTTGATGACAACGGAACTATTTCAGGATTGTTCTAAGATTATTTTAGAAATATTTCACGATTATTCTAGAATTATTTCAAGATTGTTCTAGGATTAGTTTATGATTATTCTAGAATTATTTTAGGATTAATCTAGTCAGAGTATTTTCCTAGAAATTTATAAAGGAGAGAGATATAGTGGCTTTAATAATAGACGGAAAGAAAATATCACAGAACATTAAAGATGAATTAAAAGAAGAGGTAGCTAGATTAAAAGAGCAAGGTACTAATTGTTGTCTTGCAGTAATTCAAGTAGGAGATGATCCAGCGTCTTCAGTTTATGTGCGCAACAAAAAAAGAGCATGTGAATACATTGGAATCGAGTCAAAATCTTTTGAATTGCCAGAGACAACAACAGAAGAAGAATTGTTAAAATTAATAGATGATCTTAATAATGATGACTCTGTAAACGGAATTTTATGTCAGCTTCCTTTACCAAAACATATTGACGAGGATAAGGTGATTAAAGGCATTTCACCTAAAAAAGATGTAGATGGATTCCATCCTCAGAACGTGGGAGCATTAGTAATCGGTGAAAAAGGTTTTGTATCATGTACACCAGCAGGAATTATTCAGCTTCTTAAGAGAAGTAATATCGAAATCGATGGAAAAAACTGCGTTGTAATTGGTAGAAGCAATATTGTTGGAAAGCCAATGTCACTTCTTATGCTTCGTGAAAATGCTACAGTTACAGTATGTCATTCTCATACAAAAAATTTAAAAGAAATCACAAAACAAGCAGATATTTTAATCGTTGCTATTGGAAAACCTAAGTTTGTTACAGAAGATTTTGTAAAAGATGGAGCTGTAGTAATCGACGTAGGAATTCATCGAATGGAAAATAAAAAGTTGTGTGGCGACGTAGATTATGATAAAGTAGTTGATAAAGTAAGTGCGATTACACCAGTTCCAGGTGGTGTAGGACCAATGACAATTGCAATGCTTATGCATAATTGTGTTGAAGCGACAAAAATGTTTTAGGAGATGGATTGACTTATGAAATGTGCACATTGCGGTGCGACTATAGAAGAAGGTCGTTTATATTGTTCGGTCTGTGGCAAGGCAGTGAATTTAGTGCCGGACTACAATGAATTTGATGACGAATATTTAAATGGATTAATTATAAATGGACAACAGAATATATTGAATCATCAGGAGAAAGCAGATTCTGCACAGAGTAGTGAGACTACATCTATTTATCCTAGAAATAATCGCAAAAAAATGATGATTATTATTGGATTGCTTGTTGCTATGGCTCTTGCCATAGCAGCGGCAATCTATACTTCTATTACGAGTAAACATATGAATTCATTTTCATATCAAATGGAAATGGGTGAAATCTCTGCAAAAGAATCTAATTATAATGATGCAATAGATTATTTTGAACGTGCTATATCATTAGATGGCAAAAAAATAGAACCATATATAAATTTGGCAGACATATATGAAAAAAAGCAGGATTATGTTACCGCAGAAGATATGTTGTATACTGCCTTAAGTTTAGATAAAAATAATTATAAAGTATATAGTAAGCTTATAAAATTATTTGAAAAAACTGGTGCAACAGAAAAAATATCAACTTTATCAAAGGGAGTTACTGACGAAAAAATTAAAAAACTTTTTACAAAATTTATACCAAATGTGCCAAGTTTTAGCACAGATAGGACCACATTTGAAGGTGAAATTAAGTTAAAAATCATAACAGATGATCCTGAGAATACAATGTATTATACACTTAATGGAAAAGATCCTATAGAATTTGGTACTCGTTTTGATAAGGATGATGAGATATGTATTAATCATCCAGG
This sequence comes from Lachnospiraceae bacterium C7, assembly GCA_900113385.1. Lineage (GTDB taxonomy): Bacteria > Bacillota > Clostridia > Lachnospirales > Lachnospiraceae > Roseburia. Next base: position 39,618 of record FOPE01000017.1, on the reverse strand, counting down.
AGAATACCTTATAAAAGCAGTAGTAAAAAATGCAAAAGGTGTATATTCAGATGTTATAGAAAAAAGATGTAGAATAATCGTGTCTACACCTGATGTGCCAGTGGTGTCTCCAGGTTCTGGAAGTTATAGTGAACCAACGTACGTTACAATTTCAGTTCCGGCAGGCTGTCAGGCATATTACACATGGGACGGAGAGACGCCTACTAAAGAATCAGAACCATATGCAGAACCAGTTTTGATTCCAGAAGGTAACCATGTACTTAGTGTCATTTGTATAGATCCAAGTAACGGAAAATCAAGTGACGTATATAGCGCATATTATGAGTATTATGCTCAATAATTGATCAATGGAGGCAAAATAATTAATATGAAAAATAATTCAAGCTATATAAATAAAACATTGATTAAAGAAGAAAAAGGAAAGAAAAAGCGACAACTAACAAGTTCGCAGATTATCCCACTAGGTTTTTTAGCTATTATAATAATAGGAACAGTGTTGCTTTGGTTGCCAATTTCATCAGCAGATGGGGTTCATACCTCGTTGTTAACAGCTCTTTTTACGGCTACTACCTCAACTTGTGTGACTGGATTAGTAGTAGTAGACACTTATGCTAATTGGTCTTTTTTTGGTCAAGTAGTAATTTTAGCTTTAATACAAATCGGAGGTATGGGAATTGTATCTATTTCCACAATAATGATGGTAGTGCTTCACAAAAAAGTTTCAATACGTGATAGAGTTTTAATACGAGATTCCTTTAACCTTGATACAATACAAGGACTAATTAAGTTTTTGTTTAAGGTTTTTAAAGGAGTTTTTATAGTAGAAGCTATAGGAACAATTTGTTATGCAATAGATTTTATTCCTAGATACGGAATATTAAGAGGATTGTGGTATTCCATATTTAATTCGATTTCAGCATTTTGTAATGCCGGAATGGATGTAATTGGACCAAATAGTATGATGGATTTTAATAAATCACCTCTCTTACTTAATACTACAATGATGCTCATTATTTTAGGTGGATTAGGATATATAGTATGGTTTGACATTTTAGACAATTTTGTTTTGACCATCAAAAAAAGAAGAAGGTTGTCTCAGACGTTTAATCATCTAGCAGAGCACTCTAAACTAGTAATAAAATTGACAATAGGTTTTATTTTAAGTGGAGCAGTTTTAGTTTTTATTTTAGAATTCAATAATCCAGATACATTAGGAAAAATGCAGTTAGGGGACAAAATCCTTAATAGCTTATTTCAGTCTGTTACTTTAAGAACAGCTGGATTTGCGTCAATTCCGCAAGAAGGTTTGAAAGAGGTTACAGCATTTATAGGATGTATCTTTATGTTTATCGGTGGTTCTCCAATGGGTACAGCCGGTGGTATTAAGACAGTTACAATTTTTGTAATCTTTTTAACTACAACTTCTTTCGTAAGAAATAGACGTGAAGTTACAGTATATGGACGCACTTTTTCAAACGAATTAGTTAGAAAAGCTATGTCCATTTTTACAGTAAGTTTGGTAGTTACACTAATCTTAACTATTTTGCTAGCAGTAACTAATAATGTAAGTATGATTGATGCAATGTATGAGATATTTAGTGCAACAGGTACAGTAGGTGTATCAAGAGGACTTACATCAAAGTTAAATGGTGTAGGCAGAATTATTGTAATAATTTCAATGTATTTAGGACGAATTGGACCAATATCTATAGGTGTGCTTCTTTCAGCTACAAATTATAAAGAAAACGAAATTAAGCATGCAAATGGAAGATTTTTGGTTGGATAAAAAGGAGATCGGATATGAATAAATCAATAGCAATTTTAGGAATGGGACAATTTGGATCATATATAGCAGAAGAATTAAGTGATAATGGTGCAGATGTTCTCATTGCAGATAAAAACGAAGAGATAATTAATCAATACGCAGACAAAGTAAGTTACGCCATGACAGCCGAGCTTTCAGATCCAAAAGCCATAGAAGCCATTGGATTATCAAATATGGATGTGGTAGTAGTTGCAATGGGTGATAGCCTAGAATCAAGTATTATGTGCGTAATGGTTGCAAAAGAAGAAGGCGTTCCATACGTAATCGCAAAAGCCTCATCAGAGAGAATGGGAGAAATTCTTAAAAAAGTAGGTGCCGATGAAGTTATTTATGCTGAAAAAGAAAGCGCAAGAAGTAATGCGAGAAAAATCATGTCATCTAACTTCTTAGAATTTTTCGATTTAGGTGATGACTTGTGCGTAGTAAGTATGAGACCATTAAGTAGATGGGTAGGAAAAACACTTTCAGAACTTCGCCTTAGAAATAAATACAAGATTAATGTTGTGGCAGTTAAGAAAAATAAAAGTGCAAATGCAGATATTAATCCTGAAGACCCAATTGAGGCAGATAGCCAGTTGTTGATTATTACTCAGAAAAATAACTTAGATAAATTGAATAAATAATATAACTATAGCCGTCTTATAACGATATTGTAGTTGTCTTATAATGATATTGTAGCAGATAACATAACGTATTATATTAATATTATAACGTCTTATAATGCTAAAATAATAAAAACCATCTAATCGATATTTATACTACTAAATTGCAAATCCATGCAAAAAATGTATAAATTAACAGACTAGATGGTTTTTGTGTTTTAATAAAATTCTTAATTAAATTTCTTTATAAATTCATCTATAGGTATAGGTCTTGAATAAAGATATCCCTGCAAACTGCTTATTGGATATCGGCGTAAATAATCAGCAATGTGATCATTTTCTACACCTTCAACGCACAAATCTAAATGCAATGATTCACACATATGAGAAACAGTATCAATAATAAGCTGATCGGGACAAGAATTTTCAATATCTTTAACAAATTCCCTATCTATTTTTATAATATCTACAGGTACCTTCTTTAAAACATTTAGAGAAGAAAATCCTGTTCCAAAATCATCTAAAGCAAATTTGATACCATAACTTTTTAGAACTTCAGTTGAGCTAATCAAAAGATCCATATCTAAAAGTCGGCATCTTTCTGTGATTTCTAAGCAAAGATTCTTTGCTGGAAAACCAGTTTCTTTAATTATTTTATATACATTTTCAAGAAAATCACTTTTTTCAAGTTGTGTATAAGATAAATTTATATTTACTAGTAAATCTGGATGCCTAACAAGTAGAGGCTTTATCTCGTTCATAGCAGTTTTTAATATCCAATTTCCAAGTTCTGAAAAAGTAGAATCTTTTTCTAGGACAGGAATAAAGGAATTAGGTGGAACAAGGCCGTATTCATCTGATTTCCAACGGACTAGAGCTTCTACGCCTTTTAATTGTCCATTTTTAGCGTCAATTACAGGTTGGTAACAAAGGAAAAAACCTTCAAAATCATTTGCAACACAATCCCGGATGGTGTTGAGTCTCTCAAGGGATTTATACATTTCGTCTCCAAGTGTATCATTAAATATTACAAACTCCCCTTGTTTAAAGTGTAAAGAGTTGTAATATGATGTTTTTAAGCAAGAATATAAAGTATGAGGATTAATGTCGTTAGTAGTTACATTTAAGCCACTGCCACCTATATATAAATTGATTTTCATGTTTTCAACGATAAAACCTTTTCGGCAAAATTCTTTTAATTCCTTGAATTTCTGTTCAAAATCTTTAATACTTAAATTCTTAGAACAAAGGGCAAATTTAGTGCCTTCCATTCTATACAATGTACCATAATTACTAGTGTTTTTAATAAGGATTTGGGCAAACTCTTTGAGAATTTTGTTGCCAAAAGTGTATCCATATATATCATTTAAATCCGAAAAATTATTTACGCCAATTAAGCCAAAAGTATAGTTTTTTAAAGATAGATTGCTAGTTTCATTGAAAAAAGAATACAGATTTTTAATGTTAGTTATGCTGTCAATTTCACTTTGAATTCCATGATTTTTTATTGTACCAGCAAAGTACTTAGGCGTATTATCGTAGCCTGTAATAATTGTGCCACGACATGTACAAAGTACGTAATTGCCATCTTTAGCTCTTGCGCGATAAGAAATGCTGTGATATTTTGAAATGCCATGCATGATGTTATAGATGGATTGCTGATAAGCTTCTAAATCATCGGGATGAATGTGTTTGGCCCATATTTCCCCAGCTTTATACATATATTCTCCAGGTAAATCGAAGAATTCAATGGCGCTTTTTGACCACCTAGATAAGTCCTCATCGAGATAGCACAAAAAAACGTAACTATCCTTAGAAGTGTAAGAAAACGCTTCAAATAATTTAGTTAATACATCTTTTGCTGAGATATTGTAGTTGTCATTTTGAAACATCATAAAATCCTCTCTTAATTCTTCACAAAAACTTCATAATACTTTACCCTTATATCGGCAAAAATGACTTGACAACTAAGTGTCTTGTTTATAAGATAATTATTGAGCTTTTAGCTCAAATCTAATAGTTTTAGGGAGAAAAATAATTGAAAAAAATATTAACAATCTTAGGCATTTCATTAGCTACATTATTAGTAGTTTGTTTAGTAGTTAACAGAAATAATTTACCATTCTTTGGACAGGAAAAAAGTCAAATTGCAGGACAATCTTTAGATTCTAAAAATGGCAAGTCGTCCAATTCAAATAATGGTAAATTATCGGATTCAAAAAATTCGAAGAATTCCAAAAAGGATTCAAAAGGCGGTTTGAATAGCGCAAAATCATACAGTAGTATTAAGGCTAAAGCTACATCTAAGACAGTAGATATTGATAATCCTGAAGTTGTAAGCTCTCATGGAATATTCATTGACGTAGATAGCAATAAAATTATTGCAAAGAGAAATGAAAAGGACGTAATATGCCCAGCATCTATGACAAAGATTTTAACACTTCTTGTAGCTTGCGAAAATACAAGTCAATCTGATATGAACAAAAAGATTACAATTACAAAAGATATGTTAGATTTAGTGTATGCTAAAGGATGTAGCGCAGTAGGTTTTCAAGAAGGCGAAGAAGTTACTGTAAAAGACGCCATGTATGGAACTATTTTGCCATCAGGCGCTGACGCTGCATTAGCTCTTGCAACTTATGTTGGAGGTTCTCCTGACAAATTTGTAGATATGATGAATGATAAGTTAAAGGAATTAGGCCTATCAAAGACAGCTCATTTTACAAACTGTATAGGCCTTTATGATGACAATCATAAATGTAGCATGTACGACATGTCTGTAATTATTAGAGCAGCCATGCAGAATACAAAATGCAAAAAAATCATGTCAACTCATACATACACTGTGTCAAAGACACCACAACATCCAGATGGAATCACCATTTCAAATTGGTTCTTAAGACGTATCGAGGATAAAGAAATGCCAGGAACAGTACAATGCGCAAAAACAGGTTTTGTAAACGAATCAGGTAGTTGTGCGGCAAGTTATTTTGTTTCAAAAGACAAAAAACACCACTATGTATGTGTAACTGCAGGTTCAACAAGCTCATGGAGATGTATCTATGATCAGGTAGCTCTTTATAACACATATGCAACTAAATAGTATGCTAAGCTATTAAAAAGTATTAAATAAAAGCAGCACGAATTACGATATAAGTAATATGTGCTGTTTTTTATTTTATTTTCTATTGGCAAAATTTTCAGAAAAGTAATATAATTAATTAGAAAGACGAATAATAGGGTGAAAATATACGCCAAAGTCAGCAAAAGTCACAAATCTTTCTATTACTTTAAATTATAAAACTTTAATCTATTGACAAAGTAAAGTTATAGGGATATGATGTGATTGTGTGAGTGAATAATAATAAAAATGGAAGGTTTCTAAAATGAGGAAAGAAGTATTATCACTTTTAGTTGAAAATAATCCAGGAGTAACAAGTAGAATTTCAGGTTTATTTAGTAGAAGAGGTTATAATATCGATAGTTTTTCATCAGGAGTAACGGCAGATCCTAGATATACTAGAATCACAATTGTTACAAGTGGTGAAGAAGCAATATTAGAGCAAATCGAGAAGCAGTTATCTAAGCTTGAAGATGTTCTAGATATTAAAATTTTAGAGCCAGGTATGTCAGTGACAAGGGAGTTAGTTTTGATAAAAGTTCGTGTTGAAGCGAATCAGCGTCAGAATCTTATTAGTATCACAAATGTTTTCCATGGTAAAATAGTAGATGTAACTGTAGATTCTATTGTAATAGAGCTTACAGGTCGTCAGGAAAAGCTATCAGCTTTTTTAGATTTATTAGAGGGATACGAGATATTAGAACTTGCTAGAACAGGAATAACTGGTTTAACTAGGGGATCTGGAGACGTTGTATTTTTGGATTAGGAATTTATTTATTAGGAGGAATATGAAAATGTCAGAAGCAAGAATGTATTATCAAGAAGATTGTAATTTATCACTTTTAGAGGGAAAGAAAATCGCCATTATCGGATATGGTAGTCAGGGACATGCACATGCCCTTAATCTTAAAGAATCAGGATGCGACGTTATTGTCGGTCTTTATGAAGGATCAAAATCAAAAGCTAAAGCTGAAGCACAAGGACTTAAAGTTTACAATACAGCAGAAGCAGCAAAATTAGCAGATATCATCATGATCCTTATCAACGATGAAAAACAAGCAGATATGTATAAAAAAGACATTGAGCCAAACCTTGAGCCAGGTAACATGTTAATGTTTGCGCATGGTTTCAACATTCACTTTGGTTGTATTGAACCACCAAAAGACGTTGATGTAACTATGATTGCACCAAAAGCTCCAGGACATACAGTACGTTCTGAGTACTTAGAAGGAAAAGGAACACCATGCCTTGTAGCAGTAGAGCAGGATGCAACAGGAAAAGCTCTTGATTTAGCATTAGCATATGGTGCAGGAATCGGTGGAGCTCGTGCAGGATTACTTGAAACAACATTTAGAACAGAAACAGAAACAGATTTATTTGGTGAACAAGCAGTACTTTGTGGTGGCGTTTGTAAACTTATGCAGACAGGCTTTGAAGTATTATGTGAAGCTGGATATGATCCAAGAAACGCATATTTCGAGTGCGTACATGAAATGAAACTTATCGTTGATTTAATTTATCAATCAGGTTTTGCAGGAATGAGATATTCAATCTCTAATACAGCTGAATACGGTGATTACATCACAGGACCTAAGATTGTAACAGATGATACAAAAGAAGCTATGAAAAAAGTATTACAGGACATTCAAGATGGTTCATTTGCTAAAGAATTCTTACTTGATATGTCACCAGCAGGTCGCCAGGTACACTTCAAAGCAATGAGAAAACTTGCAGCAGAACATCCATCAGAGAAGATTGGTGAAGAAATCCGTAAACTTTATAGCTGGAATGATGATAATTCAAAATTATTAAATAACTAATTTAATGATTTTTTATAGCCCAAGGCTGAATAGGATTATATTTTGAAAAAGGGTAACTATTAGGTGAGTAAAGGAAGTTATATTAGGAATGCTTTTTAGAAAGCCGTTAATAATTACAAAAAGCGAGACTGTATGGGTTAGCAGTCAAGCGAGAGTTTGCTTTATGTGAATATATTTGGTGCGCCAGTGATATGCTGGCGCATCTATGTAAAAAATATAAAATTCTATTGACAAATTTGTCATAAATATATAAACTAATATAAGTGTGAAATGAAGTGTTATATAAGGCATTAAGTGAGATGCATGAAAGCACAAAAAAGTGTAAAATAAAGCGCATAATAAAGTAAGCGTAATATATGGCACAAAAGATTTTTATAAGCAAAAGCAATGATAAGGAGTAGTAGAAGAGCGCATTTTTCTAAGAGAGTCGTCGGTTGGTGTAAGGCGATAGGTGTTAACTTTGAACTCGCCTTTGAGCTCTTTCTTTGAATTAAGTAGAAGGAAGCGTTAGCCAGCGTTAATGGATTTAAGTGCATGATTTTTTGACAGCATTATAGCAGTTTTATAAGTTGTCAAAAGGTTATGAATTAGAGTGGTACCACGGAGTATACTTCGTCTCTTATGAAAGCCTATTAGTATAGATAGGATTCGTAAGGGATTTTTTTTATGGGTAAAACTCTATATAGCCCTAAATAGGTTAACTGCATGTATTGCATTAAAAAATAGATAAATATAGGAGGAACATATGTCAAACGTATATAACCACAAAGTGGTAGAGAAAAAATGGCAAGACATTTGGGATAACGAGAAAGCTTTCGCAGCAACAAATGATTACACAAAGCCAAAATATTATGCATTAGTAGAATTCCCATATCCATCAGGACAGGGACTTCATGTAGGACATCCAAGACCATACACAGCTCTTGATATCGTAGCAAGAAAGAGAAGAATGCAAGGATATAACGTATTATATCCAATGGGTTGGGATGCTTTTGGTCTTCCAACAGAGAACTATGCTATTAAAAATAAAATTCATCCAAAGATTGTAACAGAGAAAAACATCGCTCATTTCAAAAATCAGTTACATTCATTAGGATATTCATTTGATTGGGATAGAGAAATCAATACAACAGATCCAAACTACTATAAATGGACACAATGGATTTTCTTAAAATTATTCAAAGCAGGATTAGCTTACAAAAAAGAGATGCCAATTAACTGGTGTACATCTTGTAAAGTAGGACTTGCAAACGAAGAAGTAGTAAACGGTGTATGTGAGCGTTGTGGTTCACCAGTTGTACGTAAAGTAAAAAGTGAGTGGATGCTTAAAATCACAGACTACGCTGACAAACTTCTTGAAGGTTTAAAAGATGTAGATTATATCGAAAGAGTAAAAACATCACAGAAAAACTGGATTGGACGTTCAAAAGGTGCAGAAGTAGATTTTACAATTAAAGGAACAGAAGATAAATTACGTATTTATACAACACGTTGCGATACATTATTTGGTGCAACATATATGGTAGTTTCACCAGAACATCCATACCTAGATAAATACCAAGATCAGATTAAAAACTGGGATGCTATCGTAGAATATAGAGAGCAAGCTTCTAGAAAATCTGATTTTGAAAGAGCAGAACTTGCAAAAGATAAGACAGGTGTAGCTGTAGACGGACTTATGGCTATTAACCCAGTTAGTGGAAAAGAAATCCCAATTTGGGTATCTGATTACGTTCTTATGAGTTATGGTACAGGTGCTATTATGGCCGTTCCAGCTCACGATCAAAGAGACTGGGATTTCGCTAACAAATTTGGTTTACCAATCGTTCAGGTTGTATCTAAAAACGGCGAAGAAGTTGATATTACAAAAGAAGCATTCACAGATGTAGCTACAGGAACAATGATCAACTCTGATTTCTTAAACGGATTATCTGTAAAAGAAGCAAAAGAAAAAATGATTGATTTCTTAAATGAGCACAAAATCGGTGAAGCAAAAGTCAACTACAAATTAAGAGACTGGGTATTCTCACGTCAGCGTTATTGGGGAGAGCCTATTCCAATCGTACACTGTGAAAAATGTGGATGCGTTCCAATCGACGAGAAAGAACTTCCACTTTTACTTCCAGAAGTAGAAAGCTATATGCCAACAGATAACGGAGAATCACCACTTGCAGCTATGACTGATTGGGTTAATACTACATGTCCATGTTGTGGTGGCCCAGCTAAGAGAGAAACAGATACTATGCCACAGTGGGCAGGTTCATCATGGTATTTCTTACGTTACACAGATCCTAAGAACGAAGAGTGCTTAGCTGATCCAGAAGCTCTTAAATATTGGCTTCCAGTAGATTGGTATAATGGTGGAATGGAGCATACAACACTTCACTTATTATACTCAAGATTCTGGCACAGATTCTTATATGATCAAAAGGTAGTACCTACAAAAGAACCATATCAGAAACGTACATCACACGGTATGATCCTTGGTGATAATGGCGAGAAGATGTCAAAATCTAGAGGAAACGTTATTAATCCAGATGATATCGTAAATGAGTACGGCGCAGATACACTTCGTACATACGAAATGTTTATTGGTGCTTTCGATTTATCAGCATCATGGTCAGATGACGGTGTTAAAGGATGTAGAAGATTCTTAGAGAGAGTTTGGAAACTTCAAGATATCATGACAGAGGAAGAAACATACTCAAAAGACTTAGAAGTTAAAATGCACCAGACAATTAAGAAAGTTTCATCAGACTTTGAAAACCTCAAATTTAACACAGGTATCGCAGCTCTTATGACTTTACTTAATGACTTTACTAAGAAAAAAGCAGTTACAAAAGCTGAACTTCGTACATTTATTACATTACTTAATCCAGTAGCTCCTCACCTTACAGAGGAAATGTGGTCAGTAATCGGTAACGGTGGAAGATTATATCAACAGGAATGGCCAAAATTCGATGAGGCTAAGACAGTTGAGTCTACAGTAGAAATCGCAGTTCAGATTAATGGTAAAACAAAAGGAACTATTTCAATTGGTAAAGATGATCCTAAGGATGAAGTACTTGCAAAAGCAAAAGAAGAAATCGCTTCTAAGCTTACAGGTAACATCATTAAAGAAATCTACGTACCAGGTAGAATCGTAAATATCGTAATGAAATAGACTTAATAAAACAGACTTAATGAAGTTAAATTAACGAAATAGACTTAATGATATTAAAATAAAAAAATAAAATAAAAAAATAAAATATCCAAAATAAAGCAATCTTAAAGGCCTAACAATTCTAGTGATTTATATCAGATAGAATAGTTAGGTCTTTTTTGTTTAACATAGTAAGAGTAAATATAAAAAAATAAAATTTCAAAAATAATAAAGTGGCATAAATATAAAATTTCAAAAATAATAAAATATAAAAATAATAAGGTAGTATAAAAATAATAAAGTATCATAAATCTAAAAAAATAATAAAATAGCATAAAACATACAAGGATATGAAAAAATGAGTCGATAAAAAAAGTGTAGAAATAACATGGAAAGGACAGTGCTATATGGAAAACATTAATCAGACAAGTGAAAATCCGAAAATTAAATTTTATAATAGAATCTCAGTTAAGGTAATTGCGGTAAATCTCGTGCTTCTTGTTGTATTTAATGTGGTTATGTTTATGATGATGCAGACATTAGATGGAAGTATATCTGAGTCAAAAAACATGACAAAATTGCTGACAGATGTGCAGGAAGAAGAGAATTCTGTAGAAGTAGATGTTTATTATATTAATGGCCTTATTGCTGTTTATCCATTTAGAAGTGAAGAAGATAAAGAAGATTTAAAAGCAGAGATTAATCGCAATATTGAGGAAACGAATTCAAATATAGCTAGCTTAGTAAAAAGTCTAGAAAAAATAAAGAGCTTATTAAATCAATGAATGATGGCTACGAGCATGCTTTGAAAATTCAAACACAATTTGGTGATTATGCAAACCTAGTTCAAGAAACAATAACAGCTTTTGATTCTGGTGATGAAGAAACAGGAATGCAAAAAGCAAAAGAAGTAGATGAAGAAATGCTTAGTTTGGCAAAAGAAATTGGTAAGTTTTTGGATATTACAGATAATTTGGTAAAAGAATCAACAACTAGAATGGATAAGATGCAGGCAAAAGCAATAAAAATATCTCTCTTTAGTTTAGTGATTTTTATGTTAGGACTTGCATTTAGCTTTATTACTTCCTTTAACACTATAGTAAGAAGAATAACTGGCATTACAAAAGAAGTAAATACAATTATTGGAAAAATTGAAGAAGGAAATGGCGATTTAACCCTACGTGTAAATACAAAGACCAATTCCGAGTTAAGTAATATTAAATATGGAATTAACCATTTTTTAAACACCCTACAAAGTGTAATGAGAGAATTGAAAGAAGGAGCTGGTATCCTTTACGAATCATCAAATGAAGTAACAGATAAAATGTCAGTAACTAGCGAAAATATTACTAGAACATCTATCTCACTAGAGCAACTTTCTACAAGTATGCAAAAGATGTCAGACACTGCAAACCAGATTGATGTAAAAGTAGATGGAGTTCGTGAAGCATCAGATAGTATTGAAGAAGCAGTAGAAATAGGTATTTCAGATGCCGAAAAAATTAAAAAGGAAGCTGACGAGATTAAGGAAAAAGCTGTTGGAAGAAAAAATAGTACAGGTCAAAAAATGGAAGCCCTTGGTAAAGTACTAGAACAGTCAGTAGAAGATTGTAAGAAAGTAGAACAGATAAACGAGCTTACAAATGTAATTTTAGATATTGCCTCTCAGACAAATTTGTTAGCCCTTAATGCATCTATTGAAGCAGCTAGAGCAGGTGAAGCTGGAAAAGGATTTGCAGTTGTTGCAGAGGAAATTGGTTCATTAGCAACAAATAGTAGAGAAACTGCAGCAAATATTCAAGATATAAGTAACGATGTAACCATGACAGTTGAATCTCTTGTTAACAGCGCAAATGAAGTTCTTGATTTTTTCAAAAATAGCGTAGTAAGAGATTATGATTCATATGTTGAATCAGGAGTTAAATATGAAGAAACAGCTAATGCTATGACAGAACTTATGGAAACATTTGAAGAAAAAGCCAATAAGCTTAATAGTCTTATGGAAGACATGGCCACAGATGTTAGTAGTATAACATCAGCTGTTTCAGAGAGTACAGAAGTAATAAATCGCACAGCAGACAGTTCACAAGATATCGTTGAAAATATTGATGACGTTAATAATGCAATGGATAAAAATTCCAAAGTAACCACTCGCTTGGTAGAGTCAACAAAACGATTTACTAATGTATAGATAATTCATTTCTATATTTTAATGGCGATACACCCATAACTTTTTTAAAAACCTTAGAAAAGTTGTGGGTGTCTTTATATCCAAGATTGTAAGCAATAATGGAAATTGGAAGATCAGTATGCTGTAATTCTAAGGCTGCAATGTTCATTTTTTTTTGCAAAATCATTTGTTTTAAACTTATACTTGTATAATTTTTGAAAAAATGAGACAAGTATTTAGTGTTATATCCAAGATGATCTGCAATATCTGAAATGCGCAAATCCTCCATTATATGCAAATCAACATAGTGACAAATGCTTTTATATAGTCTATCACTGCTTGTAGTTGAGGTATCTCTGTAATATTTTTTGTATTCATTTGAAATTTCACATAATATTGCTTTGGTTGTACAGCTATTGTAGATTGGATCATTATACATTAGGTTAATATTAATAAGCATTTGTACAAGTTGCGCAACAATGTTTAAATCTACAAGTATACCCCAAAAAGGGATACAAATACTGTCAACTAATTTAGAATTGTCTACACAGTCAACTAACTTTATTACATTTTTATAATTCACTGCGTTGAAATGAAGCCAATAAAAATCACACTTAGATGTTTTATATCCGTGTTGATAAGGCGTGGGGGGCATTAAAAGATATTCTCCAGGGTGAACCACATATTCTTTTTTATCATCTGCTATATACAAGGTTCCAGCGGTTACAATCATTAATTCATAGCCTTCAAGGTTTCTTGTAAGATGCATCCAATCCTCCGAAGGAGATTTGAAAAATCCACAAGAAGTGAAAGAAATTTCGTTATCTTTATCAAAATAAAATGTGTCAAAATTCCAGTATGAGTCAATAAGTTTTTTTGAATCGAGTGACATTTCGAAACGTTTATAACTATTTGGCTTTATATTTGAGTGAAATTCTCTAGGTTTTGCTGATGATACTAACATGGCGGCTTTTTCTTTTTTGTAGTTCTTTCTATATTTGTCGTAGTCCTTGATATTTTGCTGCTTATCAGCAGTTTTTGCAATATATTTATTCATTTTTTGCTCCCTTAATTAACATTCTAACTTTTTTACACCTATTTATTATATCATAAAACTTTCTTACATTTACTAAAATGGTAATTTTTATTACAATTATTTTGGATGGAAAAATTATATTAATAAAAAAAAGGAAAAAGGAAATGAACAACGTTTTAGACAAGGAAGGTAGTAAAGTAGACAAGTATGAGTTCTCTGATTTTAAATTAGAGGACGTAATAATTCAAGATAAATACTTAAAGAATGCATTTACTCTTGAATTAAAGTATTTAAAATCGCTTGATGAGTACAGATTATTGGCAGGTTTTACCAGCCGACTTGGTTTATCTAGCAAAAAATTGTACTCCGGTTGGGAAGATAGCGAAATAAAAGGACATACGTTAGGTCATTACATGACAGCATTAGCGTATGCATATGCAAACACCAAAGATGGAGAAATAGCAGTCAAGATAGAAAATATCATTGATTGTCTTAGAAAATGCCAGATAAGCTATGGAAATGGTTATGTTGGTGCCATAAGCGAAAAATCTTATGACAAAATTGAAGCAGGAAATCCTGCAGGTACATGGGTTCCTTGGTATACTATGCACAAGATTATGGCTGGACTTATTAATATTTACCAGTTGTGCGGATACGAAGTGGCTCGTGAAGTTGTTACAAATCTAGGACTTTGGGTATACAACAGATCAAGTCATTGGACAAAAGAAATGAGAGAAAATGTTTTGGCTGTTGAGTACGGTGGAATGAATGATTGCCTATATGAATTGTATAAGATTACAGAAGATGAAAGATTTTATCACGCTGCAGAACGTTTCGATGAGATGAGTCTCTTCGAACCTTTATATAATAAAAAAGACAATTTAGACGGACTACATGCGAATACTACAATCCCTAAGATTCTTGGAGCACTTAATAAGTATGATGTAATGGAACAAGTTGAAGGTAAAGTAGACAAGTTCTATTTAGAAGTTGCGGAAAACTTCTGGAACATTGTCGTAAAACATCACTCTTATGCTACTGGTGGCAACAGCGAATGGGAACATTTTGGTGAAAGTGAAGTGTTAGATGAGGACAGAACAGAGTGCAATAATGAGACATGTAATGTCTACAATATGCTTAAACTTTCACGCAAATTGTTTATGATTACAGGTGAAAAAAAATATTTAGAATTTTATGAGAGAGCATTTTTTAATCAGATTCTTGCATCTCAGAATCCTAAGACTGGAATGACGACATATTTTCAGCCAATGGCTAGTGGATTTTTCAGAGTATTTTCATCACCATTTAATCATTTTTGGTGTTGTACAGGAACAGGAATGGAAAACTTCACTAAATTAAATGACAGCTTGTATTTTAGAAACGATAGCAAAAATTTGCTTGTTGTAAATCAATACATCTCCTCAATTGTTTCATATAAAGACACTGTTATTAGACAAAAATCAGATGTACTTAGAGGCAATTTTAAATCAGAATTTAGTTTTGAAAAAATTAATTCATTGAAGAAACAAGACTTTACAATTGCTTTCAGACGTCCAAGTTGGATTGAACCTAAGAATTTTAAGGAAAAAGATGGAATGATACT
This sequence comes from Lachnospiraceae bacterium C7, assembly GCA_900113385.1. Lineage (GTDB taxonomy): Bacteria > Bacillota > Clostridia > Lachnospirales > Lachnospiraceae > Roseburia. Next base: position 24,299 of record FOPE01000017.1, on the reverse strand, counting down.
TAACATCAAAGCAAGTAATATATATAGTGTTAAGGTTGATAAAGATTACATATATATTACTAATACTTGGAGTGAAGAGGATACAATTTCGATTGTATTTAATCCAAAGGTTCAGTATCATGCGTTGCCAGATAATGAATATAGCATAGCATTGACATATGGACCACTTGTGATGTGCGCCGATTTAGGCAATTCTAATATGGAAACGGATACTACTGGTGTGGACGTTACTATTCCAAAAAGGGATAAGATGTACAACGACGTAGTGACGATTTTGGCGGAAAGAGTTGACGATTGGCTAGATAAAGTAGACAGAAAAGTTATTAAAAACTTTGTACCTATGGATGAATTCATAGAAAATGCAAAAGAAAACGTTATCACATTTACTTTGCAAGGTACAGATTGTAATTACAGATTTATTCCATTCTATTTAGCATATAATGTTAGATATGGTGTTTACTTAAATTACACAGATGCATTCGGAAGCAACAAAGCATTAGTGGAGAAAAAAGTTAAACAGCAGAAAGAAGAACAGAGAAAACGTGAGATAACCATTGATAGTTTGCCAATGACAAATGATCAGTACGAAGCATCTCATAACATGCAAGCCGATAAAGCCTCTCCCCATGTCTTTAGAGGTCTGAAGTGTAGAGATGCCATAAATGGTGGGTTCTTTGAGTATGATCTTAAAGTAGAACCAGATAAAACAAATGTGCTAGAGGTAAAATACAACGTGGTTGATACAAATCGTCGCTTCGACATTTTAATAGATGGTAAAGTATTAAGCCATGTTAAGTTGACAATTGATGATGCATATGGCGAACCACTACGTAAAGGCTTTTTCTACGTACACTATCCACTTTCAAAAGAAATGGTAGAAGGAAAAGAAAAGGTAACAGTGCGATTCCAATCCTTAGGAGAAGAATCTACAGCAGGTGGAATCTATGATGTTTTATCAATGCTACGTCAATAGGTATAACAACTTATATTTATGCTATGGCAGTAGACTACATAACAAGTTATATTATGTGTCACGTCAATAGATATAACAAGTTATATGATAAGATACAGAAAACTATGCAGGTAAGTGTATAGTTTAGAAATTGAATTTGAAAACAACATAAAGCAAACGTATTAGAGAAAACGTGCCTATTTTATAAAGGTAGATGGATTTTTGAATTGGTGAGGGATTTATGTGGGTTAAAATCATGAATTAATCAAAAGGGAATCTGCTAGAATAAAGTGGGCTCTTTTTCTTTGCATAAAAATATTATAAAATGATTAGTGAAAACTATAAGAAAAAATAAAAGAAAAACGTTATTTTATATATTAATAATCAACAAAATGTGTTATTATATGAATAGTAAGACAATTCTAAAGCACATCAAGGATTACTAGAAAAATGACTAGAAAATTATTAAGTAATTACTAAAAAAATTATTAGATAATTACCAAAAAAGACTTGAAAATCACTTGAAAATTCAACTAGTTAGGGCAGTAAAAAGATATTTCAAAAGTAAATTCAGCTAAGAAACAAACCCGCAATAGATTAAAGTTAAATAAAAAATAAATCAGAAATGTACTAGAAATAAAAAGGCAAATAAAAGTATATAAAAAATAAATAGAAAAATGAGGGAGAGATTTTATGAAACTAAAAAAGATTAAAGAATTTTTTGAGGATAACGGTATAATTTTCGCTAGAATTTTAACAGTAGCTCTTGTAGTAGCGGTAGCAGTTCCAGTTTATTCAACTATGTCCACGCATCATGAATATAATGATAATTTTTATAAAAATGGCAAAGAGTTAAATGTTGATGAAAGTTATAAAAATGACTATACATCTGAGCATCCAGAGGGAATCGAATTTGGTGGTTGGCGTCCTGGTGATAAACCTGTTGAAGTGGCTCAAAATACAGTTGATCAGCAGTCTACTGAAGCTCAAAATAAGGTAACAAAGAGTATTGATAAAGTTGCAAAATCTAAAGTAAACCTTGATGCACAGCAGTTAGCAAAGGCAGAAGAGAAGAATAGAGAGAAAAATAAAGAAAAGAATAAAGACAAGAATAAAGATAAAAATAAAAAAGTTACAGATGTTGCTAATAATAAAACATCAACTAACGACAATGCCAACCAACCAAAACCTTCAACAGAGAAAAACACACAAAAGCCATCTACAGAGAAATCAACTCAGAAAAAGAAAATTGTAATTCATCATCCAGCAGAAAAAGGTGAAGTTTGGGTAGTGGATAAACCAGCATGGGATGAAGAAGTAGACCAATATGAAGATAAAGAAGTTGAAGTAACTAATCCAGAAACAGGCGAAACAACAACTACAACAGAAAAAGTAAAAACAGGTACTAAAACTGTTCACCATCCAGCAGAGGGACATAATGAAACTGTTGTTACAAAAGAAGCTTGGGATGAAGAAGTAGAGCAGTAGGGTGAGAAAATAAAAAATAAAGAGATAAAGAAAATAAGGAAATAAAGAAGAAGGAAAATAAAGAAGAAGGAAAATAAAGAAGAAGCGACTGCAAAAATTATAAGAATTTTTGCAGTCGCTTTTATTAATTGTGCAAACTTTACAAAAAACTCAAAAAAAATTTAGTGAATTTATATGTTGTAGATAATATGGTTTAGTATTAATATAATATTAAGTTAAACGTTTAAGTAGCTAGTAATTAAGTGATTGGCTACTTAAAATTTTGAAAATTAATTTAAACGTTTAAATGAAAAACAAAAATTAATAGAAGTTAAAAGACAAAAAATTAATAAAAGCAAAAGTAAAAAAATTAAAAACAAAAATTAATAGAAAGGGAATGAGAATATGTTAAGAAAAAAATTATCAATGTTTATGCTAGCAACTGCAATCGGAGTAGGAACAATAGCTTTAACAGGATGTGGTACTGACACAAGTAAGGCAAATGAAGTAGAGACAAAAAAAGATACCTTAAAAGTGGATTTGTATGGCGTTGATGGTAAGACAAAAATAGAGTCAATAAAGGTAAAATCAGGCGAAAAGATTAATCCCAAAGAGCCTCAAAAAGATGGCTATGATTTTGTGGCTTGGTACCTTACTCCAAATCACGAAAGACGAGCAGATTTATCAAAACCTATTACGGAAAATATGAGGTTATATGCTGGACTTGCAAAAAAACAAGAGGATACTAGAACATTTTACGTTGTCGGAAGTGGTACAAGTGATGTTTTAAAAGAATCTAATTGGGGAAAAGTTACAGGTGATGCACAAAAACTTGAAAAGAAAACAGTTGATGGAAAAAACGTTTACACAATTACAATGGATCTAAAAGAAGGTGATCAATTCCAATTTGCAATTGATGGTAGTTGGGCAAACCAAAGAGGTTATGGATATTTTGAAACAAATAAAAAAGATGGAAAAGAATATTTTAAAAATTCCGGTTCTTTAGGCAATGCATCCTTAAAAAAATCTAATACAGAGGTAAAAGTGGATGGAAAATATACCTTTACGTTAACTACATATCCAAGTGCTGATTACTATGATAAGGAAGATGAACATTATAAGGAAGAGAGTAAAGAAAACTTTAATCTAAATCCATATGACACTATTACATTTGACTATCTTGGAAAATAGTAAAAGTTAATAAAATATCACTAGATTAGTACATTGTGCTGATCTAGTGGTTTACGAGTTATAGCAGATGTTAAACACTCATTTAAAACATTCAATTTTTTTGATGATAGCTTTGGAATGTATAAAACATTATTATTCTCTTTAAGTAATTTATATAAAACGTAATCGGATACTAAAAGAGATTCATCTGTGATTTTTCCTAAATCATAAATAGATTTTACTATTTTTGTTGAAGAAAAATATTGTTGGTAGGAAAGTATATTATCATGATTTAATGAATCAAGTGTAACAAAAATGTAGTTATCTTTACCAAATTTTTTGGTGGCTTCTTCTTTTAGTTTCGCAAGGTCTAAATTTATTTGAAAAAATAAAGGATCATCGATAATGCAATCTAAAGCAAGTAAAGGAATAAAATTTTTGTTACCTAAAGCGTAAAAGTCTTCTTTACAAGTGTTATAACAAATTATAGCATCAGCTTTATCACATTTTTCAAAGGAAGAGTCATTTAATGTTATAACATCATATTTTAAAGAATTAAAATACCTGGTCAATTTTTTCAATACAAACATATTTTCAGAATTTAAAAGGATAGAATCTGTTGGAGGAATATATATAGCCAGTGTATTATTACGTTTTGAAGCAAGGGCTTGAGCTGCTTGATTTGGAGTATAGTCAAGAAGATTAATAATTTGTAAAACTTTTTGCCTAGTCTCTGGTTTTATTTTTACATCTTTGCGATTGTTGACAATATATGAAACGGTAGCAGTTGATACACCCGCTTCACGAGCAACGTCTTTAATTGTGATTTTGTTTTTTGACATAAGTGCCTCCTATAAGTAATTTAATCGTTTCAATTACTATTATCAAAAAATATAAATAAAATGTCAATACAGAAAGGAAAATAAGAATGAATCAATTTGCATTATTACATATAGCAGATTCAAAGTATTGCTATGCAATGACAAAAGATGAAATTGTTATTAGGTTGCGAACCTCAAAGGAAGATGATTTAAAGGTTGTTTTAATTTATGGACCCAAATATGAATTCCAAAATAAAAGATATGAAACTAGCATGGAAATAAAATATGAGGATAAATTATATAGATATTATGAAAAAAAATTAAAACTATCAGATTTGAGGTTGGCTTATATTTTTGAAATCTATGAAAATAATAAAAAATATTATTTTTGCGAAGATGGAGTTGTATTAGATTATGATTTTGAAAATGCCTTTTATAATTTTTACCAAATGCCATACATAAATGAAGCAGATAGAGTTAAGTCTGTTGATTGGATGCAAGGAGCGGTATTTTATCAAATATTTATAGATAGGTTTAACATGGGAAATGAAAAAAAAGATAAATCATATATAGATATGAAATGGGGCGATAAGCCAACTCCTAAAAATTTCGCGGGAGGAGATTTGAGAGGAATAATTGATAAGTTGGATTATTTAGAAAATTTAGGCATTACAGCAATTTATTTAACCCCAATATTTCTTTCAAGTTCGAATCATAAGTATGATATAGTGGATTATAAAAAAATTGATCCCATGTTTGGAAATATCAATGATTTAAAAGAACTTGTTAAAAAGGCCCATGAAAAAAAGATTAGAATAGTGTTAGATGCGGTGTTTAATCACTGTAGTATGAATATTTCACAGTTTCAAGATGTAATGGAAAATGGTAAGAAGTCAAAATATTATGATTGGTTTCTAATAGATGGAGATTATCCAGATCCTAAAAAGGGAAATTATGAATGCTTTGCATCTTGCACGTATATGCCAAAATTTAATACATCGAATTTGCAAGTTCAGGATTTTTTACTTGATATTGCAGTTTACTGGATTAGAGAGTGTGATATAGATGGCTGGAGATTGGATGTTTCAGATGAAGTATCACATGATTTTTGGAGACAATTCAGAAAAAAGGTAAAAGCTGAAAAATCAGAATGCGTAATAATTGGAGAAAATTGGCATGACGCATATGCGTATTTAAAAGGAGACCAATATGATAGCATTATGAATTATGCATTTACAAAAGCATGTTTAGATTATTTCGCAAAGGATAAGTTAGACGCAAAGGGAGTAGCAAATAAATTGAATGAAATATTAACGAGAAACAATAGTATAATAAATTCAATGATGTTAAATTTAATTGATTCTCATGATACATTACGTTTTTTTACAGAGGTGAAATGCAATAAGAAAAAACAACTATGCGCATTGGCATTAGAAGCGTTCTTCCCAGGTGCGGTTTGTGTATATTACGGTACTGAAATATGCATGGAAGGAGGATATGATCCAGATTCAAGAAGATGTTTTGATTGGAATGACAAAAATTGGGATAAAAAATTCCTAAAAGAGTTTAAAAAAATTATGCAACTTAAGAAAAATGAGATAATAAGATTGGGTACTGTTAAAATTTATGAAAAAAATAGTCTACTTATTGTAGAAAGAGCATACAAAAATCAAACAATGAGTTTGGAAATAAATATGAATGAACAGGTAATAAATGGTGTAGAACCATTTAATTATAGGGTTTTAAGAAAGGGTGATAATAATGAAAAAAAGGTTAGTTGCAATTATGCTTGTTAGTTCAATGATGCTTTCAATGGCAGGTTGTGCTAAAAATGGGGCTAATGCAGATGAGGTAAAAAAGAATGAATCAGCAGCATTTGATGGAAAACTAGAAAAGAATGTGACGATTCACGTTTTAGAAAATGATACAGCAATTGAAAAAGGATATTTCAAGGATTTAATAGATGCGTTTAATAAAAAATACAAATCTAAAGGAATTAAAGCAGTAGATGCAAACATGGATCAGTATTCTGATTTGGCTAAAGATGGCCCTTATGGATATGGCCCAGATGTAATTTATCAAGCTAATGATGTTATTATGAAATATGCACAAGGAAAACATGTTTTACCGTTGCCTATAGATAAAATAGAAGGACATGATAAAATTCCAAATTGTGCATGGAAAGCCTATGAAACGAAGGTAGATGGAAAAACATATACATGTGGGGTACCAGTAAATGTACAAGCACCAGTGCTATATTATCGAAAAGATTTGTTACCAGAAGATTGGAAAGAAAAATGGGACAAAAATAAAGATAATATACCAGATATGGTTGAAACGTGGAAAGGTATGTATGATTTTTCTATACAACGTCATGCTGAAGATGCTTCTAAATATGGATATATGAAATCAATAAATGATATGTATTTTTCAAGTGGTTTTTTATTTTCATATGGTGGCTATATCTTTGGAAAAAATAATACAGATCCTACAAAAGTTGGACTTAATGCTAAAGAATCAGTAAAAGGAGCAAAAGTATTAAATCAATTAGCATCTGTTATGAATGAAGATTGTATTGATGACACTATAACAACAAATGCATATAGCAAACTAGGTGATGGAACATATTTTGCTACTATGTCTACACCTGACATGTATTCAACATTTTTATCCGAAATTGAAAAAAATTATACAGGATTAGATAAAAAAGAAGCAGAGGAAAAAGCTAAAGAGAATTTAGTTATGACAACATTACCAACATTACCTGAATCAGGCGATTTGACGGCTGATAGTAAAAAAGAAATACCTACAAAATCAATGGGTGGAGTAAATGGATATGCAATTAGTTCGTATTCAAAAGCACCTAATGCTAGTTTATTATTTGTTGAATTTGCTACAAAATATAAAATGATAAAAAAACGAGCTGAAATGTTGGGAATAGCACCTGCAAGAAAGGATGTTGCAAGTGATGTTGGTGGAACATCACAACAAATTTATACTAACCTTGATAAAAACAATATTGTATTGATGCCATCAGTAACAGCTGTTTCACAAATTTGGACACCTGGTCAGACATTTTTTACAGATATAGCAAAAGATGCATTTAGAACAGACGCGGATAAAAAATATAAGAATTTAGATGATTATTCGTCTGGTTTAGATGAGATGTGTAAACAAATAAGTGAGGCTATTAAGACACTTAAATAATAGGGGGATAAAATGGATAATATTGTCAGAAAAAAAGGACATTTTTTAAATCCTGATAATAAAACAAAAAAAATAGATAAATTAAATCCGCAGGAAAATGCAAAAGGATTAAAAGGCTTTTGGAAAAAATCATCAATTTATGTAAAATTGTCATTTCTATTAATGGGAATAGCTCATTTGAAATATAAATGCTTTTATAAAGCAATTTGTTATTTCGCTATTGAAGTTGCAATGATAGCATATATGGCAAATAGAGGTATCGATGACGTGATTGGTTTTTTTACACTAGGAACAGTTAAAGCGGATGCATGGACAAGGGTTGAAGGAGACGATTCAATCATTATGTTGCTTATGGGAATTTTCTCTTTCATCGTAGTAGCGTTGTTTGCTTATTTTTATGTTCAATGTATAAAAAGTTCATATAAGTTACAATTAAATGTAGAAAAGGGAATAAAAAGTAAAACATTTAAAGAAGATTTAATGGAATATTTGGATAAAAAATTTTATAAATCAGCATTATCCCTTCCAATTGTTGGAGTATGCATATTTAATGTATTACCTATTATTTTCATGATTTTAATTGCATTTACTAACTATGGTGGAACAATAGTTCCGCCTGAGTTAGTAGATTGGGTAGGACTAAAAAACTTCCAGAAACTTTTAGTTCTATCTAAATTTGGACCAACATTTATAAAAATTTTAAGATGGAATCTTTTATGGGCAATACTTTCGACAGCACTTAATTATTTCGTTGGAATAGGATTAGCAATGCTTTTGAATAAAAAATGCGTAAAAGGTAAGGCATTTTGGAGGGCTTTCCCTGTACTAGCGTATGCAATACCAGGTTTTATTACATTGCTTGCTTTTAAATTTATGTTTTCTTATGGTGGTCCTATTAATCAAATCATAATAGCGCATGGTGGTAAAGCAATTGGATTTTTAGATTTAGATGCAAGAACAAGTTCAAGACTAATTGGCTTATGCGTAAACTGCTGGATTAGTGTGCCATCTATTATGCTTTTGGCAACTGGACACTTATCTAATATAGATAAAACTTTTTATGAAGCAGCTAAAATAGATGGGGCTGGAAAATTTGCTTGTTTCAGAAAAATAACAATGCCATATATGTTATTTGTTACAATGCCAGTTTTATTGTCTCAGTTTGTTGGAAATTTTAATAATTTTGGTATTTTCTATTTCTTGCGAGGAGGTTTATACAAGAAAGGATATTTTTTGGCAAGTGACACTGATTTATTAATAAATTGGTTATATAATCTGTCAATAGATAACAATTATTATTGCATTGGAGCAGCCATTAGCTTGATTATATTCTTGATAACATCCGCAATTTCGTTGTTTATCTATGTTAAATCGCCATCATATAGAGAGGAGGATACATTTCAATAATGAGTAAAAGAAATAAACTTGATGTAGCTGTTACATATACATTATTAATCATTGTGGCATTTATTTTTTTCTTCCCATGTTTGTGGTTAATACTAGCATCATTTTCAAAGTCAGGTAGTATATATTCTTTTAAAGGATTTTTTCCTAAGTCATATAGTTTGCAGACATTCATTAACTTATTTACAGATACAAGGATGTATAACTATCCAAGATGGTTCTTAAATACGCTGTTTGTAGCAACAGGTAGTTGTTTATTGGGAACATTTTTAACTATTTTAACTGCGTATACAATGTCTAGATTTGATTTTAAAGGCAGAAAAACCATTATGAAATCAACTATGGTATTAGGAATGTTTCCATCATTTATGGGAATGATAGCTGTTTACTTATTAATGACACAATTTGGATTAATTAATCAACTTTGGGGCTTGATTTTTATTTATGCAGCAGGAGCTCCTATGGGATATCTTACACAAAAGGGATTTTTTGATACTATTCCAAAATCGATTGATGAAGCAGCAAAAATAGATGGTGCAACAAATTTTCAGATTTTTACAAGAATAAATTTACCATTATCAAAGCCCATTATAGTTTACACTGCGTTGACATCTTTTACATGGCCATGGAGTGATTTTATTCTTCCAAAGCTTTTGTTAAAAGAAAAAAACTTATACACAGTTGCAGTAGGTCTTATGAGCTTAGATGAAACACAATTTGCTAGATTTGCAGCAGGAAGTGTGTTCATTGCTTTACCAATAGTAATTCTGTATTTTTGTTTAGTCAAAAATATGGTGGAAGGTATATCAGAAGGTGCAATTAAAGGATAAGGAGATGAAAAAATTATACATAAAGTAATATACATTTAGCTAAAGACCTGTACAAAAAGGTGAAAAAGCATCCTAAATAAAATTAAATTCAACCATAGCGTTATAAAAATTAAATGTAAATTAAATTATTTTAAAAAATATAAAAATAAACATGAAAAACAGAGTATTGCAACAATAAAAGAAAAGTGCTAGACTAATCAAGCGATTAATCGAAAAACAAAAATAATTCAAACGTTTGTAAAATGTACTTGGAGGAAAGTTTATGAAAAGAATAGTAAGTTTGTTATTATGTCTTTGCATGATTGTTGCAGCTGGTTTTGTCAATGCAAACACTGTTGAAGCAGCTACAATTTCTAACAACGCCAATTTGCTTAACACATATGGATCATTATTTGAACATGTGGGTACTGCAATTGAGGCTCACGAAATTTTAAATCCAAATAAATTAAATTATGCTTCAAAAGAATACAACAGCATTACAGTTGGAAACGAAATGAAACCTGATTACATTTTAGGATGGCAATCAAATACTATTTCAGTTCAACAAGCAAAAAAAATGGGTTACTATGTTCCAAACAATTATAAGGAGCAGACAGTTCCAAAACTCGATTTTTCAACAGTTGATAAAATGCTAAAAGCATGCTATGACAAAGGGTTGAAAATGAGAGGCCACACTTTTGTATGGCATAGCCAGACTCCAGATTGGTTCTTTAGAAGAGGATTTACAAAATATGGTAGTTATGTTAGCCAGGCTGAAATGGATGCTAGAATGGAATTTTATATCAAAACATACATGAATCATGTTTGCCAAAGTAAATATGGCAGTGTTATTTATGCATGGGATGTAGTTAATGAATATTTGCATGCAAATCAGAAACCATCAGGTTGGCAAAAAATTTATGGTGGAAACCTTGGATCAAAGGCTCCATTTGTAAAAAGAGCTTTTGAATATGCTTACCAGTGTTTGGAGTATTTTAAATTAACAGATAAGGTACACCTATTTTACAATGACTTCAACACATATATGGAAGTTAACGATGTTATTTCTTTAGTTGACTATGTAAATAGTGGTAAAAAGATTTGTGCAGGTGTTGGAATGCAGTCACATCTTAGTTCCAATTTCCCATCTGTAGATTACTACAAACAAGCATTAAAAGCTTTTTGTAATAAAGGCTATGAGGTCCAAATTACAGAACTTGATGCAGCAGGTAAAAATGATACAGATCAGGCAAATTATTACTATGGAATTATGAAGGCAATCCTTGACTGTAAAAAAGCTGGTGGTAATATTTCAGCTGTTGTATGGTGGGGACTTGCAGATGACACATCTTGGAGAAAAGATGAAAGACCTTTACTATATTCACGAGACGGTGTTAAAAAACCAGCTTATAATGCAGTATTACAAGCATATTTTGACTCAGGATATAAAATGGGTGGAAACAATAATCGACCTGTAAACCCACAACCATCAAGCCCACAACCATCAAACCCACAACCATCAAACCCACAACCATCAAATCCACAACCCAGTAAGGCCAATGGAAATGTCAGACTTAAAGATGGCTGGTATTATATCAAAAATGTAAATGCGCAGAAGTATTTACAGGTAGCTGGTAATAAAGGTTCAGCAGGTTCAAATGTAGAAATCGGTCGTGGAACAGGTGTGCAGGGACAGAAATGGTATTTGCAGAACACATCAGATGGTTACATTACTTTAAAAAGTGGTTTAGGTAACTTTATGTTAGATCTTGCATATGGTAAAAATGAAAATGGTGCAAATCTTCAAATTTATAATGCATTTTCACATGATGCTCAGAAATTTTATTTACAAAGAGCAAATGGAAAAAACACAGTTACTATAGCAACAAAAGTAAGTAACGGTTCAAAGAGTGTTGACGTGTACAATTTCGGCAAAAACGATGGAACAAACGTATGTCAGTGGAGCACATCTGGCAATGTAAATCAACAATTTATCTTCGAACCTGTAAGATAGGAGAATATATAGCTTAGGTTTATTAAGGGGAGTTTTAATTTAACGTATAAATGATTAACATAACTAAATTAGTTAGAAATAACGAAAACCTAAAAATAAATTAAATCATATAATTAAGTAATATAGCTAAGTAATAAACTAAAATAGATGCAATCACCGCAGTTAATGGTGGTAGCATCTATTTTTTTGTAGATAAAATGATAAGAAATAGAGCCATTGTAGACAAAAAATATAGCATAATATACCTAGATTTTCAGTGAATTATCCTATATAATTTTGTAGTATTTAAGAAAAATAAGAGGTAGAGGTAAATGAAATCAATGACAAAAACAAATATAATTCCACAAACAAGTAAGTTTAGTACATCAAAAAGTAAGTTTAGTACATCAAAAACTAAATTATCCAAATTACCAAAAATAGATATCGTTTTATCGGTGGCATGGAGTCTTGCTATAATTTCAGCTTTTTTTGTCCATCCAAGCATTGAATATATAGACTATATAGATTTCCGTTCCCTAGGAATTTTGTGGGGGCTTATGGTTATAATTCAGGGCCTTCGTTACCATCATATTTTTGAAGCAATAGCAAAAGTCCTTTTAGAAAAAGTCTCTAAACAGTGGCAATTAGTGATGGTTTTGGTGTTTATGTGTTTTCTAGGAAGCATGGTAATTACAAATGATGTGGCACTTATAACATTTGTGCCATTTACAATAATGATTTTAAAAAGTTGTAATAAAGAAAAAATCATGGCTCCTGTTATCGTTATGCAAACAATAGCAGCAAATTTAGGAAGTATGCTAACACCTATAGGAAATCCGCAAAATCTTTATATGTATGGAATTACAAAAATGAATTTTCTAGGTTTTGTGGGAATACTGTTTCCATATACAATTATATCTGCAATTATGATTATTGTTGCGATATTTATCTTTGCCTATGATAAAGAAGAATTAGATACATCAAGTGCAGAATTTGCAGCAGAATCAGAGGGGCAAAATAATATAGTGCAAAAGGTAAAAATCATAATGTATATTACATTGTTTCTTGTAGCAATTTTAGCTGTTTTACGAGTAGTACCATGGTATGTTTTTGCTATAACCGTTTTGGCAGTAGTAGGAATTTTTGAAAGAAAAATTTTATTAAAGGCAGATTATATTCTTATTTTTACATTCGTAGGTTTTTTTGTCTTTACAGGAAATATGGGAAAAATTACAATGATACGTTCCTTTTTAGAAGGAATATTAAAAACACATGAATTTGCAGTAGGAGTCATAACTAGCCAGTTTATAAGTAACGTCCCAGCAACTTTGATGCTTTCTGGTTTTGCTAATAATTATAAACAACTTCTCATAGGGGTAAATGTCGGAGGTCTTGGAACACTTATAGCATCTATGGCAAGTTTGATATCTTATAAAGCATATGTAAAAGAATATGAAAATGGTGGCGGAAAATTTATCAAAACATTTACTATATTCAATGTAATCTTTCTAATGGTATTAATAGGAGCGAATGTCTTTTTATATGGAAGAATATAAGTGGAAAATGAGCGAAATATAGGTAGATTTTAATAATATCGTAGATAGACTTGTAAAATAGGTGCATTATATTGTATAATTGTATGTAATCTGAATTAAATAAAAACTAAAACATAAAAATTAAAACAAATCACACTAAAGTGACACGAAACAAAAACTATACAAATCACACTAAAGTGATGCAAAACAAAAACTATACAAATCACGCTAAAACATAAGAGATAAAAACTAAACAAACTAAATAGACGAAGGTAGGAGTTATGTTAATAGGGTTGGGTAAATAAAATGTTTTAACGGAGAGAGTATATGATATTAGAATTACTAAAAAAATTAGACGATGTAATGTATTATCCAATTTTGATTATTGTAATGGCAATAGCGGGATTATATTTTACAATTAGGACAAGATTTGTTCAAATTAGACACTTGAAAGACGCTTTTAAACTTGTTATGGAAAAGCCAAAAGATAAATCCCAGGTATCCTCATTCCAGGCCCTTATGGTTTCAACAGCTTCAAGAGTTGGAACAGGTAATATCGTCGGAGTATCAACAGCAATTTGTCTTGGTGGAGCAGGCTCACTTTTTTGGATGTGGGTAATGTGTATCATTGGTGCATCATCAGCATTTATTGAAAGTACTTTGGCACAGATTTATAAGCAAAAAGATAAAGATGGAAGCAGTTATGGAGGTCCAGCTTATTATATAGAGCAGGCACTTAAAGCCCCTTGGCTATCAGTTGTATTTTGTATCTGTTTGATCATGACATACGCAGTAGGATTTAACTTGTTATGTTCTTACAATTTACAATCTACATTCGTGACATATAGTTTTTACAATGCGAAAATAACACCATACATAGTTGGTGCAATTATCACTTTATTAGTCGGATTTTGTGTTATGGGTGGCGGAAAGAAAATTATTAATTTCACAGAAGTTCTAGTTCCAATCATGGGAGTTTGTTACGTTCTAGTATCTGTAATTGTCATAATTTTTAATTTTAAAAATGTCCCAGTAATGTTTGTTTCAATCATGAAAAATGCATTTGATTTTAAATCTATATTAGGTGGTGTTTCAGGTTCATGCTTAATATATGGTATAAAACGAGGATTATATTCAAACGAAGCAGGTGTAGGTTCAGCACCAAATGCCTCAGCTTCAGCTAATGTAAGTCATCCAGTAAAACAAGGTTTAGTTCAAACAGTTTCAGTTTACATTGATACAATGTTACTTTGTACAGCTACAGGTTTGATGTGCTTAAGCTCAGGAGTTGTAGCATCAGAAGACGTAAGCGGAATGCCATATGTACAAAAAGCCATTGAAACAGTATTCGGACAGTTTGGTCCGATCTTTATCACTGTAGCAATGATTTTATTTGCAATAACAACACTTCTCGGAAATCTATATTATGTCGAGAACGCAGTTATTTACTTAAATGGTAAAAAAAGACCTAGCGAATTATTTTTCAAAATATTTAGATTAATCTGCGTAGCTATAATTTTCCTTGGCTCAATTGTGTCAATGGACGTAGCTTGGGCAGTAGCCGATATAACAATGGGTTGCATGACACTTATTAACTTACCATGTTGTGTTGCCTTGTTTAATGTAGCAAATTCTGCATTAAAAGACTATGAAAAACAATTAAAAGAGAATAAAGATCCAGAATTCAAAGGAGCAAATATTGGATTATCAGAAAAAGATATTTGTTTCTGGAAATAGGTGTATAATATTAAAATTATTTGTTTCTGGAAATAGATGTATAATATTAAATTGATTTGTTTTGAAAGGAGAAAAATATTATGAGTAAATTGTTAATTAGCGAGACAACAAAAGAAGAAAGAATCGCAATTATCAAAAAGTGGATTCCAGATGATGACGGATTAAATGATTCAGATATGGATTTATGGGATATTTATGCAGATTATATCAACGGTACACGAGAAATCGCCGAGATAAATGCATCAATGACAGGTCAGTATTATACAGAAGAAGACTTGAGATAATAGAAAATTAAACAATAGAAAATTAAATAATAGAAAATTAAATAATTAAACAATTTTAAGCGCCGAATATCTTTCATAGTGTAGAAAAAGGAAGATGTGTCGGCGCTTTTTTTGCGTGGTATTTGGAGTTTATATTTTATAGTTTGGTTAGATGAGTTATAGTTGGATTATATGATTTATAGCTGGATTTCATGATTTACGCGCATGGAGTGAAAAATAGCTTTGGTACGCGTAGTTATTTAAAGCTGGGCAGGTGTTCTTACGCGCGTGAAGTGAAAAATAGCCTTGGTGCGCGTAGTGATTTAAGGCTGGGCAGATGTTCTTACGCGCATGAAGTGAAAAATAGCCTTGGTGCGCGTAGTGATTTAAGGCTGGGACAGGTGCTCTTACGCGCGTACCTGCAATATTTGTCTTCATGAGAGTAGTATCTGGTAATGCAACGAGTATATATTTACTATAATTGGTGAATAGCTACGCGCATGGAAGCAAAAATCAAATGAATGAGCGTAGGTATGCTTATTCATGAGTTAAATTCCTACGCTCATACATGTTAAAAGTGAATCCATGCGTGTAGGAAAGGGAAAATCATTTTAAGGAGATAAAATTCTACACTTACAAATAGAATATTCCTGCAATTTTTCCATCTTGCATAGTTGAATTACATATATTTATAGTTGGATTTCATGATTTACGCGCATGGAGTGAAAAATAGCCTTGGCGCGCGTAGTGATTTAAAGTTGGGGAAGGTGCTTTTACGCGCGTACTTGCAATATTTGCCTTCATGAGAGTAGTTTATAGTAATACGATAAGCATAT
Source organism: Lachnospiraceae bacterium C7 (assembly GCA_900113385.1). Taxonomy (GTDB): domain Bacteria; phylum Bacillota; class Clostridia; order Lachnospirales; family Lachnospiraceae; genus Roseburia. The sequence goes on along the minus strand of FOPE01000017.1, from coordinate 8,105 downwards.
ATTTGCCATAATTGGTGAATAGCTACGCGCATGGAAGCAAAAATCAAATGTATGAGCGTAGGCATGCTTATTCATGAGTTAAATTCCTACGCTCATACATGTTAAAAGTGAATCCATGCGCGTAGGAAAGGAAAAATCATTATTAAAACGAGACAAATCACTACGTTTATAAAGAGAATTCCCCAGCACTTTGTCCATCTCTTATACTTGGATTCAACAATCTGCGCGCATGGAACGAAATTACGCGCATGAAACGAAAAACAGCCTTGGTACGCGTAGTGATTTAAAGTTGGGGAAGGTGTTCTTACGCGCGTGCTTGCAATATTTGCCTTCATGAGAGTAGTATTTGGTAATGCTACGAGTATATATTTACTATAATTGGTGAATATCTACGCGCATAGGAGCAAAAATCAAATGTATGAGCGTAGGCATGCTTATTCATGAGTTAAATTCCTACGCTCATACATGTTAAAAGTGAATCTATGCGCGTAGGAAAAAGAAAAATTATTTTAAATAGATAAATTCCTAGGTTTATAAATGTCAAATTGGACGTCTGATAGAATAAATAAAGGATATTATACCGCCATCTGAAAAAGAGATGATTATAAAATTAAAGACTTTTGTGGAGTATCTAACATGTGATTGTTATTTTATAACTCATCAAACAATTTTAGAATAAGAAGTAGAAAGAAAACATTATAATTTATTTTGAGAAGCTGAGATTAGATGATGTGCCAGGAGAAAATATAGGAAGATAGTATTTAGAATGAGAGGATGCAGATTACGGGAGAAATGAATTAATTGATTCATACAAAAAAAGAAATGCAATATAAAATTCATACAATGCGAATCCCCCATTGAATTTAATCTTATCATAGCGTATAATGTAAATAACAGAGTTGCCCGAGTTTTATAACGTTGGGGACCAAGCTGAGACACTGTCTCAGCTTTTTTATGTTAATGAGGTGTTTTATGTAACAAAAACACCATTAACACAAAAAAATTATAAAACACAAAAACTGTCTCAATTTTTCAGTTCAATAAATCGATTAAAACTGATAGAACAACTAACGAAAGGAAAGTGATTATGAAGAAGACAGCTATTATGTTATGTGTAATGTTATTGGTTTTAACAGCCTGCGGGGATGTCAAACAAACTTTTCAGAGAGCACAAGACAACAGTGCCAATGTCAAACAAAACGATTCAGAAAAAACAAAAAATGAGGACACAGGTAAGAAAGAGGAAAGAAAAACTACTTTAGACGACTACGTAGGATATTATACAAATAATGGAGACGAGGTTACCATTGAAAAAAAAGGTGACAAGTATACAGTCGAAGGATCATTTTATCGTTTAACTGGTTTTGAAAACGGAGAAGCAACATTGAAAAAGATGGGGTAAAATGTTCCGTAGAAGTTGATTGCGGATTAAAGCCCATAGAATTTTTACTTTATAAGGATCAGAAGAACGGAATGTATTCAATAGAGATTACAAAATCATCTTCAGATTATTTTAAAGTAGGAAGTAAATATGGAAAATTGAAAAAAGAAGGAGAGACTTACGTACCTAAGGGAGAAAAATCAAATCTTGAAGATGGTATTTATATGACAAAACTTGATAGCATTCCAGATAATAAATATTCTGTTTGCATAACAGATTTTGAAATGAAAGATGATAGAATAATCTTAGATGCTTCATTTCGTAAAGAGGGAGTGCAGGAAAGTAATTTTGAAACAAATTATGAAGATGAGATAGTTAAGAAAAGAAAGTATAAAATAATACTAGATGAGTACACTTGGTACGATATCATGGATGATAATAACCTGAAAACAGATTGGACGCAGCAAGAATTTGCAGATTATCTCAAAAGTCATATGGAATCAGGAATGGAACTTGATGTATCTATTTCTGAAGGTACTGCTTATCGTCTCTTAATATATAGACCATCAGATGAATATTAGAAAATAACGTATAGTAAGAAGTATATCTGTTGAATTTTAAAACACAATTACATACATTAAACATTTATAAGGCCGTGCTGTAGCATGGCCTTTTTTACATGTAAAATGAAAAAAAAGATAAATGTGAATCCTTGAAAACAAAATAGATCGGGTGATAAATAGAATTCCTTGTAAATTGTCCATTTCTTAAACTGGGATTCAACAATCTACGCGCATGTAGCAAAATTATTTGCATGAAGTGAAATTATGCACATGTAGCAAGAATTACGCGCATGAAGTGAAAAATAGCCTTGGTGCGCGTAGCGATTTAAGGCTGGGAAGGTGCCCTTACGCGCGTGAAGTGGGAAATAGCCTTGGTGCGCGTAGTGATTTAAAGCTGGGCAGGTGCTCTTACGCGCGCACCAGCAATATTTGCCTTCATGAGAGTAGTTTATAGCAATGCTATAATCATATATTTGCCATAATTAGTGAATATCTACGCGCATGGGAGCAAAAATCAAATGTATGAGCGTAGGCATGCCTATTCACGAGGTAAATCCCTACGCTCATACATGTTAAAAGTGAATCTATGCGCGTAGGAAGGAAAACAATCATTAAAAAAGGAAAGCACGATTATATTTTGTACAGCAGAAGGTAAATGATATGTTTGATAAAGTTTTTGTAATGGGTATTTTAATATTTGGTATAATATTATTTGTATGCAATATTTGAAACAATATAAAAAATAAAATATTTTTTAAAAAATCGAAAAAATCTAAAAGAATCAAAAAATGACCAGTTGATATAGTATAATGCGTTTAAGTTAAAAATGAAGGACATAAAGGTAATTAATAGATAAGGAGAAAATAAGGAGGAAAAATTATAAGATGGAAATTGGTAGAATTCAGGAAATGGTTAAACCATATTTAAAGGAAAATAAATTGGAGAAGAAAGATTTTGAATGTATTTTTTCTTTCTTAAGAGTAAATGAAAAACAGCAAGTTAACAAAATTTTGCAATCGGTTAATATAACAGTTGTAGATCATTCCAATAAAGAAGTTGATTCAATTAATAGGAATATAAACAAAGAAGAATTTTTAATAGATAGTGATAAAAAAGGGAATAATGAAATCCAATTAGACTATTCTGACAATTATTGGAATATGGAATTTTCTTTGAACGATGATTTTTTTAGAGATGACATTAATGAAGATAAAAGTCAAGTCAAAATAAAGGAAAAAACTAACATCGGATATAGTAATCGAGCTTTATGTGCAAGAATTCAAAGTGGAGATGAACAAGCTAAACAAGACTTGTGCATTCAAAATGAGAGACTTGTAAGAAAATTTGCATATATGGACTGGAAAAGATTTAAAACACAAATAGAATTAGATGATGCTATTCAAGCTGGAATGTTAGGATTAATAAAAGCAGCAGAACGATTTGATTTTAGCTATAATACGGAATTTTCTACATATGCAATTTGGTGGATTCGACAAAGAGTTATTAGAGAAATATATGATACAGGGTTTGTCATTAGGCTTCCTGTTCATATGATGGAAAAAATAATAAAGATAGAGATAAAAATGTCAAATGTTATTATTGAAATGGAAAATAAACATATTTCATACACAGAAAGTGAATTAATGCAAGAAGTAGCTAATCAATTAGATGTTTCGGTGGAAGAGATTGAGCAATGTTTACTGTTAAGAAAAAATTACTTAAATATTACATCAACAAATGTAAAAATAGGTGATGATTTTGAAAATGAGATAGAAGAGTTTTTGCCTGATACTAAAGAAAAAAGTGTTGAAGATAAAGCTATAGATAATAGCATGCATAATGATATAATTAAAGCGCTTAATAGTTTGACGTCAATTGATGAAAGAGCAAAAAATATCCTTATCATGCGTTTTGGACTATTTGGAACTAATCCACATACATTAGAAGAAATTGGAAATTATTATGGAGTGACTAGGGAAAGAATTAGACAAATAGAAAAAAGAGCACTGCAAAAACTTAAATTATCAAAAGTAACAAAACAATTAAAAGAATATTTATAGGAGAAAGTTAAAATGAGATATAACATTATAGCGAGACAATTAAATAAAAAAATAAAAGATATTAAAGAGCAATTTAGTGGACATGAAAAGGGAAAATGTTTGGTAGTTTTAAAAGGAATTCCTTTATTAAAATATAGAAAAGACATAGAAGAAATATTTGAGGCTAATTTACAAGATGTGAATCTAGAAGCATTGGTAGAAAATCGTATGACATATCTTTTGAAATTAAACGTTTCTAGACAGGTGGTAACTTATGAAGAATTTCTTTTGATGCAGAATATGCTTTTAGAGATGTATAAAGAAATATATATAATAGATAATAATTTATATATAGAGCAGTATCCACTTTCTTTAAATGTGAGTCAAAAAACATCAGTAGCGATTAAAAATCATTATGTTAATAGTGATTCAACAATACAAAATATAGAAATTGACAAGGAGATAAATGATGATAAAAAGCAAAAAGATATGGAAGATGATATAACAGAATATATCAAAATATTTGAAGGAGTAAAAGAAAGTTATAGTAATCAATACATAGGTGTGTATTGCGACGAAAGTATAAAAGAAAACAGTAAAATTGAATGGGTAAAACTCTTTGATACAGAATTGGTTAAGGATCATACTTTATTAGAAAACATAGAAAAAATAGATGATATAGCCAAAATTGTTGAAGAAAGATACAAGGACAATTCAAACAATGAATCAATATACGAGATGGAAATTTTAGAAGAATCAGATTATGTCGAAATGGTTAATATGGCTTTATACAATCCAAAAGTATTTTTCTTTAGAATTTCTAATTACGTTGGAAATAATATGAAATTAAGAGCACATTTAGACATTTTGTTAGAACAATGTATGGAATATACGCAATTTATACTAGTCCAACCCGAAAAAATCAAAAATGAATTTATACATAGAGATGAATATACAAATATATTGAAAAAATATTGGGGATATAATGATTTTAGAAATTTGTCGGTTTATGATGTATCTAAGTTAGATGATAATAAAAAAGAAGTTCTGCAAGTATCACAAGAAAATATAATTGCAGATTTAGTAGAACAGACAGAAAATTGTGAAAAAAAAAGAGAAGATGAAAAGATAAAAAATCAAAGAGACATATTCGTAACTGCTCCTACAGGTGCAGGAAAATCTGTTATGTTTCAGATACCAGCAATTTATCTTGCAGAGAAATATAATTTACTTACAATTGTTATTTCGCCATTGATAGGTTTAATGAATGATCAAGTAAAAAATTTAGAAGAACGAAATTATCATGGAGCAAAAACTATTAATTCAGATATTTCACCTATTTTTAAGAGGAAGATAATGGAAGAGGTTGCAGATAGTAAGTTGCATATATTATATATATCACCTGAAACCCTTTTAAGTAGAAGTGATGTGGAACAACTTATTGGAGATAGAACAATAGGAATGATAGTAATTGATGAGGCACATATTGTTACAACATGGGGAAAACAATTTAGACCAGATTATTGGTATTTAGGAGATCATATTAATAAATTACGCAAAAATCAATTAAATAAAAAAAATCGTTCTTTTGTGGTAGCGACATTTACAGCAACAGCTATTTATCACGGAGAAGAAGACATGTATAATGAAACAATGGCTAGTCTTAATATGAGAGATCCTATAGTATATTTGGGATATGTTAAACGTAATGATATAAATATTATGATAGATAATTCAAAAAAAGATGGATCAAAACGTAGTGAGTATGAACCAGATAAGTTTAGAGAAATAAAAGAATTGGTAAAACGATCAATTTTTTTTGAACAGAAAACCCTTGTATATTTTCCAACAGTTGCCTTGATAAAAAGGTGCTATCAGTTTTTAGAAGGCGAGCGAATGATAGGGAATGTTGCACGCTATTATGGAACAATGGATAAAGATGAAAAAAATGAAAATTATAATGATTTTTTAAGTGGAAAAAAGAAAGTTATGCTTGCAACAAAAGCCTTTGGTATGGGAATAGATATAGATGATATAAAGGTAGTGGCACATTTTGCACCTACAGGTAATGTTTGTGATTATGTTCAGGAAATAGGAAGAGCAGCAAGACGAAATGATATAGATGGTGAAGCTTATTATCATTATAATCCATTAGATTTTAAACATATAAATAAGTTGCATGGAATGTCAAAAATTCATAAGTATCAGCTTATAGAAATAATGAAAAAGATTATAGAAATATATAAACAAAATGAAAAAAACAGAAGAAAATCATCTGACGTAGGTAAGCGAAATGCTATGCTGATAGATGCAGAAAACTTTACATATATATTTGACTCACCGATAAGTGATGAATCTGAAAACATGAATAAAGTAAAAACAGCATTACTTATAATACAAAAAGATTTTGAAGCACGAATAGGATTCTCGCCTATTAATGTTCGACCAATTCCTATGTTTGCAATGGGATATTTTAGAATTGATAGGGCTAGTAGGGGAAGATTAAAACGAATATATCCTGGAACACTAAAAATAATAGATAAAGAGAGTGATATATGTCTCGTGAAATTAGAAGACATATGGAAGAAAAAGTATGAAAATATGTCATTCCCAAAATTTAAATATATGCTTTATTCTCACAGTTCAGAGTTGAATTTTAATAAAAATTTTAAATTAGACCCAGCACTATGTGTGAACATAAGCTTTAAGGATGATTTTGATAGTATATTCCATACTATATGGGATAGTGTTAAAGGATATATAGGCGAAAAAATAGTTTCAGGAGAATATGTGTCAGTTCATAATATGGCAATTGCTGTTAAAAATAGTATTGGAGTAAGTGAATATAAGGCAAATTCTTTATGCGAAGTTATAGTTGCATCAATGGATTCATATCGAAAGAATTTTGCAAGAGAATCTTCACCTATTGTAAAAGAAAGAACAACTAAGGAAGGATTTACAAAATATCAATTTAAAAATGCAGTAAATTTTTATTTCAAGTGGGTGGAAACAGGATATAAGTGGATATGCACTCATGCAGATGATGGAGAATTGTATGTTGTAGATCAAGCTCAGAAGGTAACGCTTGTTTTAGGAATTTGCGAAGCACTTGGAATTTTAACATTTAAAATGATTGGTGGAGCTAATAGTCAACTTTATATTTATGTCAACCAACTTCAGACGATGGAAAATGTAATTAAAAGTCCAGATAAGTATAGAAATCGTATTTTAGATAGTGTTTCGTCTCGACATCGTATTTCAGTGGCTATGTTAACATTTCTCTTTGAAGGTGGATTTACAAGCAATGAGATATGGAACTATATAGAAGATTATTTTTTGGGAAAAGTGCCTAATGAGGTCATACGAAAATGCAGAAAATAATTAAGCCTTAAATAGCATTTACGAAAAAACGGATTGCCATTTAAAGTTGCAGTTGCAGAAGTAGAAGAAGTGTACTAGTCAACATAACCAAGAGTAAAGTCGGCAAACCGCAAGGACTTAAGTACCTTGGATTCGGATTCTACTTTGATTCAAGAGCCCATCAGAGGATGGATTAACTATTTTAAGATAGGAAGTATGAAAATACTTTGTAAAGAACTTGATGGAAACAACAGATTCAGACTTCGTATGTGTATTTGGAAGTATTGGAAAACTCTGCAGAATAGAGTTAAGAATTTGATGAAGCTGGACGTACCAAGATGGGCAGCATATAAAATCGCCTATTGTGGAGACAAATATGCAAGACTTGTTCACAATGGATGGGTGAAAAAGAGAATTCCCCAGCACTTTGTCCATATCTTATACTTGGATTCAACAATCTACGCGTATTGAACAAAATTACGCGCATGAAGTGAAAAACATTCTTGGTGCGCGTAGTTATTTAAAGCTGGGTTAGGAGTTCCTACGCGCGCACCAGCAATATTTACTTCCATGAGAGTAGTTTATAGTAATGCTATAATCATATATTTGACTTAATTAGTAAATATCTACGCGCATGAAACGAAAAACAGCCTTGGTGCGCGTAGCTATTTAAGGCTGGGGAAGGTGCTCTTACGCGCGCACCAGCAATATTTGCCTTCATGAGAGTAGTTTATAGCAATGCTATAATCATATATTTGCCAT
>FOPE01000019.1 GCA_900113385.1 Lachnospiraceae bacterium C7 | reverse complement strand
GGGTGCTCTTTGCGATTGTAACCTCGTTCTAAATAAACCGTCATGCGGTATCTAACTGATTAACAAATGAACAAAGAGACTGTGGTTGGAGCCTTTCTTAAACCATCAAGTGGTAGGAAATAATAACCGATCCACAGCATCCTAAATATCATAGTCGAACCTATAGAAAAGGTAAAGAAAAGACTATGACTTAATAGTTATAAAGACCTTGGAGAGGGTCTCTAAAAACTACTACTATATAATACGAGGAAATGTGGTGATTTTTGCAATTTACACTTGACAAAGGTCACTTCATAACAGGTTGATATGCATATTTTAGAACTAAAAAATATATACTACAAAGTAGGAAAGTTTTCATTAAAAGATATTAATATATATGTAGACAAAGCTGAAAAAGTTGGCATATATGCTAAACCAGGCCAGGGAAAAACTTCCATTATAGAAATTATTTCACAGGTCGTTGAAGCAAAGTATGGAAAAATCTTTTTTGAAGATGAAGAAATATGCGATAATCAACTAGAAATTAAAAGAAAAGTGTCAGTAGTTTACGAACAACCTAATTTTAATTTGAATTTGAAGCTAGCATCATTAGCAGAAATGATAAAAAGTTTTGAGCCAGATTTTAAGATTGAAGAGTTTTATGGTTATGCTGAAAAATATAATTTGAATTTTAAAGCGCGACTAAAGGAATATTCAAAGGTTGATCTTAAGAAATTGACAGTGTTTATAGCATTTTGTCGAAAGCCTAAATTGATTTTAATAGATGATATTAGCGTGGGCTTAGACAGTAATGGGCAAAAAGATATTTTTGAATTTATAAATAAAGAAGCGGCAAGAGATAATGTTGCCATACTTTTTACATCTAGTGATAAAGAGTTGCTAGAAAAATATTCAGATAGATACTATAAGATATAGAATAAAGGTGTAATATGATAAGATATTTTCGACTTAAAAGAAAAGATGATGCAACAATCGAGCATATCGTAGTGTCATTATTATTAGCTACATATTGTATGGTTTTTTCTAATGAATTAATTGGCGGAATGGGTGGACTTCCTATGTGGTTAGGAATGATGCTTGCTTACTATTTAACACGCCAATTTGCAATGGATAAAAGTGACATTACGCACCAGTTAGCAATTACTAGAAAAACAGAGATAAAGTATTATTTAAAAGGCTACAGCTTATGCTTTTTAGTAGGCTGGGGAATTATGAAGATTTTAGTCGTGATTTCAAGAATGATAGGCTGGGGCAACCTAAATGGAATGTCGGCAAAAGAATACATTGATTCCATTTATGGAAGCACTTTATTTGAACGCTGGATTTATTTTATTGTTTGGATAGTTATAGCAGGTTTTGCCCTTTCGCTATTTCCACTAGTTTTTGAAAAAAATAAAAAAAGGTGGATTGCATATATAGTTGTAGATAGCGTAATTTTTGCAGCATTGTGTAAAGTTATTATTGCAATATGCAATTGGATTTTGCCACAAAAAAAGAGAAGAATGCATCTGAAAAATTTATTGGATTATTTATTACTTTTTCATATGCCAAGAAGATTATTTGCTATCCTTATAATAGGAAGTATGCTTGTTGTACTAGGCGCGATAGCCTTTTTTGTGTATAAATTAAGTTATGTCTTGTATTCTCCTAAAAAAGGTGTTATAGTAAAAAATCCAGCAGAGTTTAGAACTTTAAGTTTGACGGAAAAAAGAGATAATTTAAGAGGCAAGCTTAAACTAGCAGTTGCGGTAGTTTTATCTGTTGTTATTATTGGCGCAGGAGCATACAAATTGCTAAGTGTTATTGACAACAATAGAAGACAGGGAGAGCTAAATTATTCGCAAGTAGCAGAATGCCTTACTAAAGATTCTAATTTTGGTCCAATGGTGTACAACAAAGAAGTTTATGTCCCAATAGATAAGGAACTTAGTTTTGATACACATAAAGAAAATACATTAGGTTATATAGCCTATAAAGGTCAAGATTGTAATAATAAAATATATAAGCTTACAATAGGAAATTTATTGTATAAAAGCAGTCCAAATGATAAAGAAAACGAAGGTTTGCTCCAAATGAGCGGTGCAGATTATAATGCATTTGAAAAAGTTTCAAAGGTCCAAAAAGAAGGAGAATGGAGAAATGATCGAATCTATGTTCTTTGGGATGAGGACTGGGTTAATGAAACTAGCTATGGAGTAGATAAAACAGGCTACATAACATGTGAAGCTGGTTTTGTACAGAGTCTTTACAATAAATTTGGTGATGTAAAATATAATCCAAATGATTTCAAAGATTATGATACATATTTTACAATTCGTGGATATAAAGACATGAAGAGCGTAAATGGAACGGAAATAATTTGCGGAGATTGGGTAGGATGTATTTTAGCAAAAGATAATAATTTTTATTATGGAAGCTATAAAAATCAAATTACAGGATTAGAGTTGAAAGAATTATTAAATATCCTTGGGGGAAGTGCAAATCCAACGGAAAACACTAAAGACTCAAAAGATGGAATTAAATAAAAGTAGAAAATCCAAGAATTTTAAAATAAAAAAAGGAAATTTAGTTCCAATATAGAATTATATAAGTGTAGGTTGTTCTCTTAAGGAATATTTGACGGAATTTCATATTACAAGAAGGAGAGACGATATGATGATTCGAGAGCAAATAGAGAAGATGGAACAAGAAATTTTAAGTCCGTATGCGACTTTAAGTATAAATACAAAAGGGCGAGATTCTTATGAGCCACAATGTGACATAAGACCCGTTTTTCAAAGAGACAGAGATAGAATATTGCATAGTAAATCGTTTAGACGATTAAAAAATAAAACCCAGGTTTTCCTAACTCCAAAGGGAGACCATTATAGAACTAGATTATCCCATACCCTAGAAGTATCACAGAATGCTAGAACTGTGGCAAAAGCTCTTAGGATGAATGAAGATTTAGTAGAAGCAATAGCTTTAGGACATGACCTAGGCCATACCCCATTTGGACATGCAGGTGAGTATGTCCTTAATAAAGTGTACGAAGGTGGATTTAAACATAATGTACAAAGTCTTAGAATAGTTGAAAAACTTGAAAAAGATGGAAAAGGATTAAACCTAACATGGGAAGTTAGGGACGGAATTTTAAATCACCAAACTAGTACGATGCCTCATACACTTGAAGGCAAAATAGTTAGGATTTCGGATAAAATAGCATACGTTAATGCAGATTTTGATGATGCTATACGAGCAAAGATTTTATGTGAAGAAGATATTCCATTAGAAATCAGAAAAACATTAGGTTTTGATACTAAAAGCAGGTTGGATCATCTGATACATGATATTATAATTAATAGCATGGGAAAAGATGATATTGTTATGTCTGACGAGACATACGAAGCGTTGTATGAGCTTAGACATTTTATGTTTGATAATGTTTATACCAATCCTATAGCAAAAAAAGAAGAAGGCAAAGCAATGGCACTTCTTGAACAATTGTACTATTTTTACATGGAAGATAATCATATTGAAAAGTTACCTAAGAAGTATCTTAAGATGCTTGAAAAAGGGACTAAAAAAGGCAGAGTGGTTTGTGACTACATAGCAGGAATGACAGACCAGTTTGCAATTAACACGTTTAGAAACCATTTTTTGCCAGAGGAATGGCAAGTAGATGGATTTTAATATATCTAAGACAAGATTCCTAGCCTTAAAAAACAAAGGCAGGGCAATACTTGAAAATTAACAAAACATAAATAAAAACGGTGTGGCTTGTTTATGAGACGGAAGGAGGAATTTGATGCCGTTTTATTCAGAAGACATAATCGAAGAGGTAAGACAAAGAAATGATATCGTAGATGTGATTGGCAACTATGTCAAATTAAAACGAAAAGGCAGTTCATACTTTGGATTGTGCCCATTTCACAACGAAAAAACGGGATCATTTTCAGTTTCCCCTAATAAACAAATGTATTACTGCTTTGGTTGTGGCGCAGGAGGTAATGTTTTTACATTCCTTATGCAATATGAAAATTACTCTTTTGCAGAAGCTATGGAATTTTTAGCTGAAAGGTCTGGAATGACCCTTCCTAAGCAAGAAATGACTGCTGAGCAAAAAGCTAGAGCAAGTGAAAGAGAAATGCTTCTTGAAGTTAATAAAGAAGCAGCAAAATATTTTTATACATTGCTTAGGTCTCCTAGAGGAGAAAGGGCAATGGAGTATTTTACAAAAAGACAATTAACCCAAGACACCATGAGAAAATTTGGATTAGGATACTCAGATCAGTATAGTAATGACTTATATACTTACCTTAGAAAAAAAGGCTATAGTGACGAAATACTAATGGGTGCAGGACTTATTACAATAAAGGAATCTAGAGGCGCCTATGATAAATTTTGGAACAGAGCTATGTTTCCTATCATGGATGTTCACAATAAAGTAATTGGTTTTGGTGGACGAGTAATGGGTGATGGAGAACCAAAATATTTGAACTCCCCAGAAACAAAGGTTTTTGATAAGAGTCGTAATTTATATGGCCTTAATTTTGCAAGAACTAGTAAAAGAGATTTTTTACTGCTTTGTGAAGGTTATATGGATGTTATTTCATTACACCAAGCAGGGTTTGATAATGCAGTAGCATCTCTTGGTACATCTTTGACAAGTGGGCATGCCAATTTGCTCAAGAGATACACAAAAGATGTATATTTGACATATGATAGTGACGGAGCTGGAGTTAAGGCAGCTCTTAGAGCAATTCCAATTTTAAAAGAAGTTGGAATAAGAACAAAGGTAGTAAATATGCAGCCGTACAAAGATCCTGATGAATTCATGAAAGGCCTTGGACCAGAGGCTTATGAGGAAAGGATTAAGAATGCAGAAAACAGTTTTATGTTTGAGATTAGAATTCTTGAACGTGACTTTGATTTAGATGATCCAGAAGGAAAAACTAATTTTTTCTCTGAAGTTGCCACTAGATTACTTGAATTTAGAGAAGAGCTAGAGCGCAACAATTACATTGAGGCCGTAGCCAAAAAATACAACATAGGCTTTGATGATTTAAAACAACTTGTAGTTAATCGAGCAATTAAGCTTGGTGGTTACAAGAAACCAGTTCAGATGAAGGATGGAAGAAATTCCAAGAAAAAGAAAGAAGATGGCATGCAGCAATCTCAAAAACTCATGCTGACCTGGCTAATTGAAGATACTAGATTGTTTTCGGTGGTATCGTCATATATAAGTCCAGTTGATTTTACAGAAGGATTATATCACCAAGTAGCTGAAATCGTTTTTAAACAATATGAAGAGGAAGGCGCAGTTAATGCCGCTAAGATAATTAGTATGTTTGAGAATGAGGACGAGCAAAGAGAAGTAGCAGCTTTATTTAACGCACATATTCATGAAGTAGAATCTAAAAGTGACAAAGAAAAAGCTTTAAAAGAGACTATTATTAGAATAAAGCAAAATAGTATCAATTATCGTTCTAAAGTGTTAGAACCAACAGACTTGCAGGGACTTATGAAAGTGGTATCTGACAAAAAAGAACTTGAAAATATAGAAAAAATGCAATTTAGTCTATAGGTCCCCCCTTTTTAATAGGCGTATAGACAATGAAAGTTGAGAGGAAGTTAATAATGGCAAAGAAGAACGTAGCAAAAAATGAGGCAGTTAATGCAGCAGTTTTAGAAGCATTCCAAAGAAAACTTAAAGACTTAAAAAGTTTGGCTAAAAAGAAAAACAATATGCTTGAATATGACGAAATCAGCGATTTCTTCAAAGAAATGCAACTTGATGCAGAACAGTTTGAGCGTATCCTTGACTATCTTGAAAAAAATGGTATTGACGTTTTAAAGAAAAACACTGATGGTGTAGATGATGTAGATGACGATGCTATTTTAAACGATGATGGCGACGAAATCGATGTTGATAAAATTGACTTATCTGTTCCAGAGGGCGTTAGTGTAGAAGATCCAGTTCGTATGTATTTAAAAGAAATTGGTAAAGTACCTCTTTTAACTGCAGATGAAGAGATTGAACTTGCTAAGAGAATGGAAAGAGGTCAAGCTGCTGAAGAGCCACTTGCAGAACTTAGAAAACAGCTTAGAGAAACTAAACTCGACGTAGAAAAGAACGAAATTAGAGAAAAAATTAAACCTTTACAGTTAGATTATGACAGAGGATCAGATGCTAAAAAACGTCTTGCAGAAGCTAACCTTAGATTAGTAGTAAGTATTGCAAAACGTTATGTAGGTCGTGGAATGTTATTCCTTGATCTTATCCAAGAAGGTAACCTTGGTCTTATTAAGGCTGTAGAAAAATTCGATTATAATAAAGGATATAAATTCTCAACATATGCTACATGGTGGATTCGTCAGGCTATTACAAGAGCCATTGCTGATCAGGCAAGAACAATTCGTATTCCAGTTCATATGGTAGAGACTATTAATAAACTTATTCGTGTTTCTAGACAACTTCTTCAAGAACTTGGTAGAGAACCATCACCTGAAGAAATTGCAAAAGAAATGAATATGCCAGTAGAGAGGGTAAGAGAAATTCTTAAAATTTCTCAGGAACCAGTATCTCTTGAAACTCCTATCGGTGAAGAAGAAGATTCACATCTTGGAGATTTCATTCGTGATGAAAATGTTCCAGTTCCAGCAGAAGCTGCAGCATTTACATTACTTAAAGAACAGTTAGGTGAAGTACTTGGCACTTTAACAGAGAGAGAACAAAAAGTATTAACTCTTCGATTTGGTCTAGAGGATGGAAGAGCACGTACACTTGAAGAAGTAGGTAAGGAATTCAACGTAACTCGTGAGCGTATTAGACAGATTGAAGCAAAGGCACTTAGAAAACTGCGTCATCCTAGCAGAAGCCGTAAATTAAAGGATTACCTTGAGTAAATGTTAAAATTATCAAAACGTATGAGAGCAGTTGCTGCAATGGTTACACCAGGAAATGTTCTAGCAGATATTGGAACAGATCATGGTTATGTGCCAATTGCTCTTGTACAAAGAGAAAAAATACCAAGAGCCGTAGCAGTAGATATTAAGGAAGGACCGTTAAACCGTGCAAAAGAAAATATTGTTCAATATGGCATGCAAGGCTATATAGAAACAAGATTGTCTGATGGGGTTAAGGCAATAGAGGCTAACGAAGCTGACAGTATTTTAATTGCAGGAATGGGTGGAGAATTAATAATCCACATTTTGACAGAAGGCGAATCCGTTTGCAGAAGTGCAAAAGAAATAATTTTGCAACCACAATCAGAAGTTCGCAAAGTTAGAGAATATTTACGAGCACACAAATACAAGATTGTTGATGAGGATATGATTTTTGAGGATGGAAAATATTATCCTATGATGAAAGCAATACCTGTAGAAGAAGATGCTTTTTGGGCTAATAAAAAAGAAAATATCATTATACCTTGCGATATATATGGACCACTTTTATTGAAAAATGGTAATCCAGTATTGCGCAAGTTTTTGGTACATCAACACAGAAAATTGACATTCATTTTACAATCACTTGCGTTACAACAAGAAACAGACTCAGTGAAACAACGTAAGATGGAGGTCGCACAGGAGCTATTATATAATGAATCTGCGTATACAATATTGGGGGCGATAAAAAATGCAGGAATTTAAAGTTACTGTAACACTTCCTAATAACATTACAAAAAATGTGACTGTACAGGAAGGACAAACATTTTATGATTTAGCAAAAGAAGTGCAAGCATACTATGATGATCCAATTATGCTAGCAGTATCTAATGGAAAGTTGCGCGAATTGTCTAAGAAATTTAGAGAAGACGCGCAAGTATCTTTCCTTACAATGTTAGATAAAGAGGGACGCCGTACATATAGACGAGGCGTCACATTTTTAATGCAAAAAGCAATAGATAACATTTGGGGAATTGAAAATAATAAAGTTCATGTCTATTATTCTATAGGTCAAGGATTTTATTGTGAATTTACCAATGAAGAACCAACCCAAGCTAATCTTGATAAACTTCGAGAAGAGATGAAAAAGTTAGCAGATGCTGCACTTCCTATTAACAAAACATCTGTAAAAAGTACTAGAGCTGAGGAAATGTTCAAGAAATTTAAAATGAAAGATAAAGAACGTTTATTACATTACAGAAGAAGCTCTAGGGTTAATGTTTATAATTTAGATGGAATTATGGATTATTATTATGGATACATGGTTCCAAACACAGAACTCTTAAAATGTTTTGATATTGTAAAATATCAAGATGGATTCGTATTACTTTTCCCAAACAGACAATCAGATAAAGTGGCTAAATTTGAGCCATCAGACAAATTATTCCATGTGATGAAGGAGTCACGAGAATGGAGTAAAATGTTAGGATTTGGCGCTGTAGGAGCCTTAAATGATGCTATTTCTCAAGGGCGTGGAGAAGATATTATTTTAGTTCAAGAAGCACTTATGGAAGCAAGAATAGGCAGACTCGCTGATAAGATTGCTAGTGATAGAAAAAAGAAATTTGTAATGATTGCAGGTCCATCATCATCAGGTAAGACAACATTTTCTCATAGGTTATCAATTCAGCTTTTAGCAAAAGGGTTAGAACCACATCCTATTGGATTAGATAATTACTATTTAGATAGAGATAAAACACCTAAAGATGAAAATGGACAATATGATTTCGAATGTTTAGAAGCAATAGATATTGAAAAATTTAATAAAGATATGTGTGACTTATTAGCAGGAAAAGAGATAGAGCTTCCTGTTTATAATTTTAAAACAGGAAAACGTGAATACAGAGGCAATATGTTAAAACTAGGAGAGGATGACGTCCTTGTAATAGAAGGTATTCATGGATTAAATGATAAATTATCATATACTTTGCCAACAGAAAGCAAATTTAAAGTATATATTTCAGCTTTAACACAGCTTTCAATAGATGAGCATAATCCACTTCCAACAACAGATGCACGTTTAATACGTAGAATAGTTAGAGATGCAAGAACTAGAAATACTTCTGCAAGAGAGACTATTGCAATGTGGAAGTCTGTAAGAAGAGGTGAAGAAAAATATATTTTCCCATTCCAGGAAAATGCTGATGTAATTTTTAACACAGCCTTGGTATATGAATTTGCGGTGCTAAAGGTTTATGCAGAACCATTATTGTTTGGAATTCCAAGGGATTGCCCAGAGTATCCTGAGGCAAAACGTCTTTTAAAAGTTTTAGATAATTTCATACCACTACCAGTAGATAATGTAGATAAAAATTCATTACTTAGAGAATTTGTAGGTGGTAGTTGCTTTAATGTATAAAACAAAATTGAGTTTCCCCTTGAAATGAATAAAAAAAAAGAGTATAATAAAAAAGTTGTAATATGCAGGACAGATGATCGCGGCTGCAAGAGTCGAAAGACCGCAGGTGAGGAAAGTCCGGGCTTCATAGGGCAGGATGCCGGTTAACGGCCGGTAGGGGAAACCCTCAGGACAGTGCAACAGAAATAAACCGCCACTTTTGTGGTAAGGGTGGAAAGGCAGTGTAAGAGACTACCGCCTCGTTGGTAACAAGGAGGGCACATGTAAACCCCATTTGAAGCAAGACCGAATATAAGCTTTGACGTGGCCCGCTAGCTTAAGGTAGGTTGCTTGAGGTAGTTGGCAACAGCTATCCTAGATAGATGATCATTCAACGACATAACCCGGCTTATCGTTTTGCTAAGTTACAACTTTTATAAAATCAAAAGCGAATTCTAAGAAACAGTAAGAGATTACTGTTTCTTTTTTTATTTTTATGCTATTTTTGGTTGAGATATTTTTAATATAGAATTATAATAGTATAGTATGATTTATCTTAGGTGAAATACAATCATTTTAGGGAAAGGTGGTAAATATGTCGGAAGATTATAGAGAAGTAACAGATATCGATGAAGAAGACAAGAAAGACAAATCTGCAGTCGATATAACCAAAGACAAAAAAGATAATGATCATAACCAATCTGCAAAAAAATCTAATAAGGATTATGACAGCGATTATGATGAAGACTTAGATGACGATTTAGACGAAGACATAGAAGACGACTCAGAAGATAATGCAGATGATTATGAGGATGTTTGCTACGTTTGCCGCAGACCCGAGAGTGTGGCAGGTAAAATGATCCACATTCCAAGTGATATTTGTATATGTAGAGATTGTATGCAAAAGACATTTGATTCTATGAATTCAATGGGGCCTATGAGCTCATTTGGAAATAAAGCAGTTAGTCTTGATGAGTTAATGAAAAATTCTGATTTAGACAGTATGCCTAACATTAGTTTTTTAAATTTAAATGATTTTCCTCAACAGAAAATTCCAGAAAAGCAAAAACTTAAAAAGCGTAAAAAGGCAAAAAAGGAAAAGCCAGTTTTAAATATTGAATCAATTCCAGCGCCACATAAGATTAAAGCAGAACTTGACGAATATGTTGTAGGTCAAGACTATGCAAAAAAAGTTATGTCAGTAGCTGTTTATAATCATTATAAACGCGTTATGAATGACAGAAATGAAATTGATGATGGTGTAGAAATTGAAAAATCAAATATGCTTATGATTGGACCAACAGGTTCAGGAAAAACATATCTAGTTAAGACACTTGCTAAGTTATTAGACGTGCCACTAGCTATTACTGATGCTACATCTCTTACAGAGGCAGGTTACATTGGTGATGATATCGAAAGTGTTGTAAGTAAACTTCTTGCAGCAGCAGATAACGATGTAGAAAGAGCAGAACATGGTATTATTTTCATTGACGAAATTGATAAAATCGCTAAGAAAAAGAATACTAATCAAAGAGATGTAAGTGGTGAATCAGTACAGCAAGGTATGCTTAAGCTTCTAGAAGGTTCAGAAGTAGAAGTCCCAGTTGGAGCAACTAGCAAAAACGCAATGGTACCTATGACTACAATAGATACTAGAAATATTTTATTTATCTGCGGAGGTGCGTTCCCAGGTTTAGAGGATATTATTAAGGAGCGTTTAAATAAGCAAGCATCAATCGGTTTCCAAGCCGATTTAAAAGATAAATATGATAAAGATGAGAATTTACTTCAAAAGGTATCAGTAGAAGATATTAGAAATTTTGGAATGATTCCAGAATTTATCGGACGTTTACCAATTTTATTCTCATTGCAGGCTCTTACAGAAGAGATGCTTATGAAGATTTTAGTTGAGCCTAAAAATGCTATTGTAAAGCAATACAAGAAATTGTTAGCAATGGATGAGGTTAAGCTAGAGTTTGAAGAAGATGCACTAAGATGTATCGCTGAAAGAGCTAAAGAAAAGAAAGTAGGGGCAAGAGCCCTTAGAGCCATTATTGAGGAATTTATGTTAGATATTATGTATGAAATTCCAAAAGATGATGAAATCGGTGAAGTTACAATTACTAGAGACTATATAGAGAAAAAAGGTGGTCCTAGAATTACTATTAGAAGTGGAGAAAAAGCAATTACCACATCAAAAGCCGATTAGTGTGACATTAGAGAGACTTTATAAGCAACAAAAGGGGGATAAATAATCTCCTTTTTGTGCTGTGATATTAAGCTAGATAAAAGTTAAAGGAGTTACTAAAGTGAAAATTATACATTGTGCAGACATTCATATTGACTCTAAAATGACTGCAAATCTTACAAAAGAGCAGGCAAAAGAGCGCAAAAATGAAATACTTACTACTTTCACAAAGATGGTAGATTATGCAAGGCAAAATGAAGTAAGTGTTATTTTAATTGCAGGTGATTTATTTGATACAAGAAATATTTCAGCTTCAGCTAGAAATACAGTAAAAGATGCAATTTTATCAAATAAAGATATAGAATTCGTATATTTAAAGGGTAACCATGATCATGACAATTTCCTTTCAAATTTAGAAGATATTCCGGAAAATCTCAAATTATTTTCTGACAGAGAATGGAAATCATATAGCTATGGTAACGTAGTGATTTCAGGTCTTGAATTTTCAGATGAAAACCAATATTCAGCATACAATGCTCTTGTATTAGATGCAGATAAGTTCAACATTGTTACATTACATGGACAATTAGCAGAACATGGTGGAAATGCAAGAGATTATATCATTAATTTAGAAGGATTAAGAAACAAAAATATTGATTACTTAGCATTAGGACATATTCACTCATATGAAGCAGCAGAGCTTGATAATAGAGGAATATACTGTTATCCAGGTTGTTTAGAAGGACGTGGATTTGATGAATGTGGTAAAAAAGGTTTTGTATTATTAGATATCAATGAAGAAACAAATGAATTAAACACAGAGTTTATTCCATTTGCAAAACGAAAAGTACATAATTTAGAGGTAGATATTACAGGTATCTATTCTACACCAGAAGCAATGGTTAAGGTAGAAAACGCACTTCGTCATAAGGATTATGCAGAATCATCACTTGTAAAAATCACTTTAACAGGTACAATCGATGTTGAAAGTGAGATTAATGAAGGTTTAATTGCAGAAAAATTAGATGGAGAATATTACACAATTAAAGTAGTAGACGAAACAACACAGACTGTACGATATCAAGATTATGAAAGAGATCAGTCTTTAAAAGGTGAATTTATTCGAACAGTATTGAACTCCGAAGACATGGATGATAAAGATAAAAATGCAGTAATTCGTTGCGGCATTCAAGCATTACTAGGGGAGGACTTACTATGAGATTAATTAGTTGCCATATTGAAAATTTTGGTAAAATTCATGATAAAGATTTTAATTTTAACAAATATCTAAATGTAATTAACGAAGAAAATGGATGGGGTAAAAGTACATTTGCAGCATTCATAAAAGCTATGTTATATGGCTTCGACACAAAAAAAGAAAAAGGTTCTTTTGAAAAAGAAAGAAACATTTATAAACCATGGCAAGGTGGAACATATGGTGGAGAGCTTATTTTTGAGCACCACGACAAGATGTATAAAATCGTAAGAAAGTTTGGAAATACTGAGAAAAATGATTCATTCCAACTTTTTGATTTAGGTACAAATCTTGAAACAAAAGATTTTACAAAACATTTAGGCGAGGAAATCTTTGATTTAGATCGTAATTCTTTTGCAAGAAGTATTTTTATAGCACAGAATGATTGCGCATTTGACACATCAGATCAGATTAATGCAAAATTAGGAAATCTTGTAGAAAATACAAACGATATGAATAACTTTGAAACTGCACAAAGTCGAATTAAAGATGCATTAAATAAACTTAGCCCAACAAGAAAAACAGGAAGTATCAAAAAGGGAAAAGATGCAATTACAGCTATCCAGATGGATCTTAAATCATTAAATGCAGCTGAAGAAGGAT
Source organism: Lachnospiraceae bacterium C7 (assembly GCA_900113385.1). GTDB lineage: Bacteria > Bacillota > Clostridia > Lachnospirales > Lachnospiraceae > Roseburia. The sequence continues at coordinate 38,288 of FOPE01000019.1, read as the reverse complement.
ACAAAAAAGTATCAGCTCTTATAGAAAAGGAAAGCGAGCGTCGTAGCTTCCTTGAAAAAAATAGAGCAAAACTTACAGCAGAGCAAAAATATGTATCAGAAGCTGGTGCAAAGATTGCAGAGCAAAATAACTTTAGACAGCTTAGCAAAATTGAAGACGAAAAAACTAGTCTTTATAACGAAGCTAGACAGTTCTTCCCAGGAGATATACCAGAAGTAGATAAAATCGAGAAAATTACAGAAGACGTGCATACACTTGTTAAATTAGGTCAGAATGCAGATTTATGTAAACTTGGTAATGAAGAACGAAAAACATATGAGGATCTAGGAGAAAAACTTAATAACGGTGCCGCTGATGAGGCAATGCTTTATGAGGCAATTACAGAAAATATTAAGAGATTAGAAGATTCACGTAAACAAAAAGAAGAATTAAGTGAAAAGAAAATAGAACTTACTAATTTAGAAAATCTTTTCCAAGCAAATCAGTTGAAACGTCAAGAAGGTATACCTGATAAAGATAATGTTGGAAAAGGTAAAACATATGCTACTATGATTTTTACAGCCATTGCTATTGCACTTTTAATTATTGCTATTATTAATGGTAAAGATACAAGTACATTTATGTTTAGCATAATTGGAACAGCAGTATTTTTAGTAGTTGCAGTTGTTTTACTTGGAATTTCTAAAAAAGAAAAAGTATCAGCTGATAGACATTATTCAAGATATATGCAGCAAATCAGAGATGAAGATGATAGAGAGATGCGTTCACTTAGTGCATCAAGAATTCAAATTGAAGGTCTTGAAAATCATATTGAGCAGGCACGTACAGATATTAAATCATTCCTTGATAGCTACGAATTTAATGTTGATAGTGAAGAAAAATATCAGTCAATGCTTTATGAATTACGTAACTTAAAAGATACATATGATGAACTTCATGAAAAAGAAGTAAAATATAATGAAGCATCAAAACGTTACGAAGAATTGAATGATAATATTTACAATAGATTAGTTGTTTATTTTGAGGATTTACAGAAGAATCCAACAGACTATTCTAATAAACTCACAATTTTATCAAATAAAGTAACAGAATGTCAGTTAGCTAAAGATGCTATGATAAAAGCTCAAAATGACAAAGATGCATTTATGGATATGCATGATAATAAAGATTTATTTAGCGAATATGTAATTGAGCATTCATTAACAGATTTAAATGAAAAAATCGATAAGATTGATGAAGATTTAAATGAAATTCGTGATAATATTGAAAAATATAATCGTCAAATGAATGATTTATCTGAGCAACTAGATAAAAGGGATGCAAAACTAGAAGAACTTCATGAACTAGAAGACAAAAATGAAAAAGAACAAAGAAATTTTGCTATCTTAGAAAAAACAACAGAGCTTTTACAAGAAGCAAAAGAACAGTTTACATCTAGATATATGACACCTGTAGCTAATGCATTTAGAAAGTATTATCAGAAGATTACAGGAGATACAAATGACAATTGGCAATTAGATGCTAATATTTCAATCAAAATGAAAGAAAGTGGAGAATACAGAGATACAGCGTGGTTCTCAACAGGTTACCAAGATTTAATTGGTGTATGTATGAGACTTGCTCTTGTAGATGCAATGTTCCCACTTGAAAAATCATTCTTAATATTAGATGATCCATTTGTTAACTTAGATGATGAAAAACTTGATAGAGCAAATGAATTAGTATCTGCAGTAAGTAAAGATTATCAAGTAATTTACTTCACTTGTCATAGTGCACGTTTACCAAGATAATCTATAAGCTATGATAAAATGGCAGATTAGATATTCTAAGAGATTTAAAGCGCAGTGGGAGTTAAACTTACCACTGCGTTCTTAAAATACAAAAGAAAAGAAAGGTGGTAATGTATGAGTCAAAAAAAACAAGGTATTGTACTAATTATTATGGCTGGATTTTTCTTCTCACTAATGACGCTGTGTGTAAGAGCAGCAGGAGATTTGCCAACAATGGAAAAGGCTTTTTTTAGAAATGCTGTAGCTACACTTGTAGCAGCATTTACATTAGCAAGAAGTAAAGAAGGATTTAAAATTAAAAAATCAAGTTGGAAAGATTTATTTTTTAGATGTTTGTGCGGTACAACAGGATTAATTTGCAATTTCTATGCAATAGATAAAATTAATTTAGCAGATGCAAATATTTTAAATAAATTATCTCCATTTTTTGCAATTATTTTTTCATATTTTCTATTGAAAGAAAAGGCCAATAAAGTCGAATGGGGATGTGTAATACTTGCTTTTATAGGAGCAATTTTTGTGATAAAGCCATCAGGTGATGTACAAGCACTATATGCATTAATAGGTGCATTAGGTGGATTAGGAGCAGGAATGGCATATACATTTGTAAGAAAATTAGGTGCAAATGGTGAGAGAGGACCAATTATAGTACTTTGCTTTTCTCTTTTTTCATGTATAGTGATTCTACCATTCTTAATTGCAAATTATGAACCTATGTCATTAAAGCAATTCCTAATTTTAATGGGAGCAGGAGTTGCAGCATCAGGTGGACAATTTACTATTACAGCGGCTTATACAAAGGCACCTGCAAAAGAAATTTCAGTGTACGATTATACACAAATTTTATTCGCAGCTATGTGGGGATTTATGTTTTACGGTGAAATACCAGAAGTTTATAGCATAATAGGTTATATAATAATTATTGGCAGTGCTATCTTTAAATGGTATTATGTACTTGAAAAGAGTGAAGAAAAGAACGAGAAAAATAGCTAACAAAAAGCTAAAAAATAGTTAAAAAATAGCTAACGAAAGAAAAAAGTAAAGAACAAATAAGGGAAAAAGTAAACACAAGTAAACGAAACAAATGAATAGTGGAGGTTTAGTTATGAAAAAAGTTATGGAATGTAAAATTAAATTAGAAAATGTTGAAGGTGGAGTATGTGCCGCAAAAGGCTTTGAAGCAAATGGTCTAAATTGCGGATTGAATCCAGATAAAAACAAAAATGATTTAGGAGCAATTTTCTCAGAAAAGGAGTGCGTTACCGCAGCAGTGTACACTCAAAATAAAGTGAAAGGTGCTCCTATTTTAGTTACAAAAAAGAATCTAGAAAAATCAAAAGGAATATCCCATGCAGTTATAGTTAATAGCAAAAATGCTAATACATGTAATGCAGATGGCGAAGAAAAAGCCGAAAAAATGTGTCAATTATTAGCAGATGAACTTAACATTTCTAAAAAAGAAGTAATAGTAGCTTCCACAGGAGTAATAGGACAGATTTTACCAATTGAACCAATACAAGACAGTGTAAAAGACCTAGTAAAGGGGCTGTCTATAAACGGTAATGAAAAAGCTGCAAATGCTATAATGACAACGGATACAGTAAAAAAAGAATATGCAGTTTCATTTGAAATTAATGGAAAAAAATGTACTATTGGAGGAATGGCAAAGGGAAGTGGAATGATTCATCCAAACATGGCTACTACATTAAACTTCATTACGACCGATGTGAATATTTCACAGGAACTAATGCAAAAAGCTTTGTCTAAAATAGTTAAGGTAACATATAATTGTTTAAGTGTTGATGGTGATACATCAACAAACGACATGCTTTGTGTTATGGCAAATGGTCTTGCTGAAAACGAAAAGATAACAAAAGAAGATAGTGACAGTTATTTGGCATTTTGTAAAGCACTTTATACAGTCCTAATGAATTTGACAAAAATGCTTGCGAAAGATGGAGAAGGGGCAAGCAAGTTAATAGAGTGTACATGTAGTGGCGCACCAGATTTAGATACAGCAATCACAGTTGCAAAAAGTGTAATATGTTCTCCACTATTTAAATGCGCAATGTTTGGAGAAGACGCAAATTGGGGAAGAATATTATGTGCTATTGGATATGCAGATGCTGATTTTGACATAGATAAAGTAGATGTTGATATTGCGTCAAAATCAGGAAAAATCACAGTATGTAAAAATGGCTCAGGAGTGGAATTCTCAGAAGGAGAAGCAAAAGTGATTTTAAAAGAGGAAGAAATTTCAATTTTAGTGAATCTAAATTTAGGAGAAGAATCTGCAAAAGCATGGGGCTGTGATTTGACATATGATTATGTAAAAATAAATGGAGATTATCGTTCATAATTTTTACAGCTATATATAAATTTTATAAAATAAATTCAATTAATATATTTCATAAAATATATTAGTTAACATAGCTATATAAAAATTTATATATGTACACAAATAACTAGAAATTAAATGATGATTAAGTAAGATCTAAAATCAAGAGGAGAAAAAATGAGTTTAAAAGAAAAAACCATAGGATTTATAGGATGCGGAAATATGGGAAGTGCTATGATTTCAGGAATCATTGATTCAGGAGTTATAAGCAAAGAAAACATTTTAGCATCAGTAAAGACAAAGGAAAGTGCAAACAAGAAACAAAAAGAACTTGGAATACTTGTTTTGACAGATAATAAAGAAGTAGCTGAAAAAGCAGATGTTTTGTTTTTGGCAGTAAAACCACAGTTTTTAGATAGTGTTTTAGCTGAAATAAGTGAAAGGCTAGACAATAAGAAATTAATTGTAAGTATTGCAGCAGGTAGAACACTTGATTATTTTAAAGAAAAAATAGGAAAAGATAAAAAGGTTATTCGAGGTATGCCTAATACTCCAGCAATGGTTAAGGAAGGCATGATGGGCATTTGTGTAAACGAAAATGTTACAGACCTAGAATGCCAAGAAATTAAAGAACTATGTTTAGGTTTTTCAAAAACAGAACTAGTTCAGGAAAATCTAATGGATGTTGTAACAGCAGTAAGTGGAAGCTCACCAGCGTATGTATTCATGTTTATAGAAGCAATGGCTGATGCAGCAGTCTCTGGAGGAATGCCTAGAAAACAAGCATATGAGTTTGCAGCTCAAGCGGTTTTAGGTAGTGCAAAAATGGTTCTAGAAACAAAAAAACATCCAGGAGAGCTTAAAGATATGGTTTGTTCTCCAGCAGGAACAACAATAGAAGCAGTGAGAGTTTTAGAAGAAAAAGGACTTAGAAGTGCAGTTATAGAGGCAATGGAGAAGTGCTTAGAGATTTCAAAAAAAATGTAAAAAATTAAAACAAACTTGCCAATTTATTTACGATGTGTTAAACTTTATGGCAGTGATAAAAGAACATACATATACTATTACTTCGAAATTTGGGGAATTAGTTATATATATAATTACATAGAAAGTATATTTTTATAAGTGATTTTATAAGTTTATTTTGCTTAGGGGGTAAAAGGATGAAGAAGAGATTAGTATGTTTATTATTAGCTACATCAATGTTATCTGTAGTTTTTACAGGCTGCGGAGAAAAGAAAGATTATTCAAAAAAGGTCAAAGAAGCAGCATACGGAACTATGAAAGGTATTGCAGATGCTGACTCGGCACAAGTTAAGAAGTTTGCAGAGGAGTCTGTTTTAAAAGATAGTAAGCTTGCTCAGATTGATGCAAAAGTTATGGAGGATACCTTTTATCAAGGTTTCACTTCTGGGAATGAACAATTGAAAAGTTACTTAGATGACGATACTAAGAAGGTTATCGAGAAATTCTGTGAAAAGCTTGCAAAAGACTTTATTGTTGAATTTGAGATTCAGTCAGTTAAAGTTGATGAAGACAACATGCAAGGAACAGTAATTGTTAAAGCTAAATATGGTTATAATCCAGAAAAGATTCAGTCAAGTATTCAAGAAGTTAACACTGATTTACAAGGTGATATGGCAGAATACCAAAAAGAAAATATGGATGAATTACAAAAGCTTTATTTAAGCGATGGTGAAGCAGGATTATACGGAAAGATTTATAAGGATATTATTCCTATGATGCTTAACAAAATGTCTGAGAAAATAGAAAAGACAGGTTCTGTTGAGAAGAAATTAAAAATTACAGTAAAAGCACAGGATAAAGATGGCGATAGTTGGAAAGTTTCTAAAGTAGAAGAATATACAAAGTAGAAATAATAGATTGCTATACTTTGGATATATACATTTCATAAGTATAGCAATCGTTTTTTTTGCTTTAATAGTTAAAAAAATCTAACTGTTTGACGTTATAATTTAAGCACATTAGATTTATAAGTTAGAGTTTAAATATGCACATCATTATTATGGTGGATATATTTAGATAAATATATTTTTTTAAGGAGATCAAGGATGAAAAAGAAGATAGTTAGTTTGATGCTTGCATCAGCAATGTTAGCTTCTGTATTTACAGGATGTTCATTTGGTGGACATGAAGAGGCTATTGAAAAGAACGCATACAAATTTATGAAAGCAGCTACAGATGCTGACAAAGATAAGATTGATAAATGCGTTACAAAACATGCAAAAGAAAAAAATGAAGAATTTTTAGAATCATTTAATTCAGAAAATTTTAATAGCAGTATGTCTTATCAGCTAGAAGCAGTGGGTGATTCTTTAGCAAGCCAATTAGGTGATACTAGTAAAAAACATGAATTATCAGATGAGTCTAAGAAATCTATTGAAGAGTTAAGTAAACAGATTTCAAAAGATTACATTAAATCTTTCGAAGTTAAAAAAGTAGAAGAAGATAAAGATAAGAAAACAGCAGTTGTTGAAGTAAAGGCTAAATTCGGTTACACAGAAGATGAAGTAAGAAATCTTTTTGATGAAGATGAATTAGCTGAATATGCTGAATCATTAGTTACAAAGAACCAAGACAAATATATTTCATATATTCAAAACGGTGAAGTTGATAAGTTGGTTGATGAGTACTTAGGAGAGTATGTACCAGGTGCAATCAAGAAAATCCAAGATAGATTTTCTAAATGTAAAGGTGAGACTAAGACACTTTTCCTTGAAATGAAGCCAACAGATGATAAACAAGAAAATTGGAAAGTTGATCTTGTAAAAGAAAAGAAATTAAAATCATCTAAATCATCTAAGTAATATGTAATTAAATAGTGACTAAAAAGTACTACATAAATGCTATATCTTGTCTAAAGATGAGGTATGGCATTTTTTGTTCTAAAATTTGGGTATCAATTTTGCAAATTGCAAAATTAATATATATATATTTATTTATTTTTAAAGGAGAAACAAATATGAAAAAGAAAATTGTTAGTTTATTATTAGTAGCAACGGTAGTAGCAGGGGCTCTTACAGGTTGTTCACTTCCTTTTGGAGGAGATCATAAAGATCAAATAGAAGAATCAGCATATGGTGTTATGAAAGGTTTAACAGATGCTGACAAAGATCAAATTAACAAATATTATTCAGAGAATGGTAAAGGAAAAGATCAAATTTCACAGATTGATGTTGACGAAATTGAAAAGAAATTCTATAAAGGTTTTGGCGTATCTGGCTTAAATGCAGACGAGTATTTTGATGATAATACAAAGAAAAGTGTTAGAGAATTTAGTAAAAGACTTGCAACAAACTTCATTACAGATTTTAAAATCGAGTCAGTAGAGGAAGATAAGGACAACAATGTTGGTATTGTTAAAGCTAAAGTAACAATGGGCTATGATACTGAAAAGATGTCAGGTCTTTATAGTGAAGTTATTCAAGATGCAACAAAAGATGCAAGAGAATATCAGCAGGAGCATTTAGAAGAGTTACAGCAGATTTATCTTGAAAAAGGACAAAAAGCCCTTTACCAAAAAATATTCTCAGAATTTGTCCCAGGTTATCTTGAAAAAATCGGAGATAAAGTTGATGAAACAGGTAAAGTAGAAAAAACTTTTACTATTACAGTAGAACCAACAAGTGATGATAAAGAAACATGGAAGGTAACTAATATTAAAGCATATTAATTTTTAACCAGGAGGAGAATACTAATGAAGAAAAAATTTCTAAGTTTAGTATTAATAGCAACATTAGCAACAACAGTATTTACAGGATGTTCTTTTTCAGTTAGTTTTGGAACAAATGCTAAATATGAAAAAGAAGCTAAAGAAGTCGTAGATGAAGCATTAGGTACAGTAAAAAGTGGTGATGTAGAAGGCTTTAAAAAATATGTGGACCCAAGCAAGAGAGACAGCGATGATGTAAAGGTCTTTACATTAGATAAAATGGACGAATTAATATATGGCCAAGTTAATAAGTTAGAGAGAAAACTTGCAGACCGCTTAAGTTTATCTGATAAATATGATGCTGAAAAAAATCTAGGTTATGAAGCAAAAAATGAAATTAAAAAATTCAAAAAAGATGCAGGAGACCGTCTTGTAAAAAATTATGAAATTAAAAGTGCTGAGTATGAAGATGACAAAGTAACTGTAATTGCACAATTTGACACAGGACTAGAAACAGAAGAATTTCGAAATCTATTTGATTCAGAAAAAATAGTAAACGAAGTTAATGAGGTTGGAAGAACAATTGAAGGCGATCATGGAATGGAATTGTCAGAAGCATATTCAAAAAACGGACTTCGAGGATATGTAAATGAGTTCTTAACACTTACATATGTAGATGTTATGAAAATTTATGACAAACATTTAGATGATTTAGATGTTATAAAACTTAATGCTAAGTTTATTCTTGAAAAAAATTCTAACGACGAGTGGAAAATCACTGAATTTGGATTCGAAAAAGCTAAATAGCATACATATGGACTTGAATTACGCTATATCCTAGAGAAAATCTTTAGGATATAGCATTTTTATTGCAACTTTTTGGTAAGGAGATTTTAATGAAGCAGAGAGTATTTATTAGCATTTTAGTAATGGCTATGAGCATAGCTACTTTTACAGGATGCGCTTCAGAAAGTCAGCGTTCTATTGAAAATACAGTAGATGACATGATGCAGGGGGTTGTAAAAGCTGATGGTGAAAGAATAAAATGTTTTACATCGGCGAAGGTATATAAAAATGGGTTGGATAAAATTAATGAAGAGCAATTAGAAAAGGAATTTTATAAAAAATTTTCTTTTACAATAAAAAAAATGTCAGATCAAGTTAGGTATAAGCAAGGAATTATATTAGACACAGCAGAGTATCTTAATGATAACTCAAGAACAGAAATTAAAAAATTTTGTAAAAAGATACTTAAGAATTTCGCAGAAGATTATGAAGTGACTTCTATAAAAGAAAAAGGCAAAAAAGCGGAAGTAGTCGTTAATATTAAATACAAATTTGACGATGAAAAAATTGATGAGATTTTTATAGAATCTCAGAAAGAAATAGAAAAATATGCCTGTGATGAAGTGAGAAAAAATAATGATTATTACCTAGAAATCCTTGAGGATAAAGGATATGATTATTTTAATAGATGCTTTATGGAAAATATTATTAAAAAAGCATTATCTATATATGAGAAAAAGTTAAAAAAGATTCAGCTAATTGAAGAAAAAGCAACTTTGACTCTTAAAGCCGAGGACTCAAATAGAAGATATTGGACTATTATTAGGGCAAAAAATATAAAAAAAATTGTATAACTCGCAAAAATTTGTTACAATGTTATAAAGGAAAATTATAAGGAAAAGGACATAAGAATATGAAAAAAATTAGTAAAATCACCACAAATACATATAAATTTGATGAAACATATTTAGTGGATATTGTACATAATGAGGAAGATGAATTTTATGAAGCTTGGCTTTATAATAAAAACTGTGAACAAAAATTAGCAGTTTATACAATTCCTACAAACAACATTGAATTTAAAGAGATGAAGCTTACAGAATCAGCATTTGTAGCACTTGTAGAAAACCAGTTAAAGAGCCAACCTCTTATTGAAATGTACAAAGAGTTATACGAAGACTAATAATATAGTTGAAAATCCGTACAAAATATGATGTAAAAATATTATATAAAAATATGATATTAAAAGAGAGTTTTAAGAATTATTAAATTTTTTAAAACTCTCTTTTTTTTAGTTTAAATAAGGGGAAAATGAGCCGATACCTACAATAGTGAAGTAACAGAGAATTATTATTATTCGCAAAAAAATCGCAAAAAATAGTGAAAATTTAACAAATAATATTACAGTTGTTTTTATGACGGTGTAAATGTTTAGAGAAAATTATTAAAAATTAATTTACAAGGAGATATGTCCATGGAAAGAACAGAAAAAATTACAAGAGGAACACCAAAAGAAGTATTAGATAGCTCAATTGCAATGGGTAAAGCATATATGTTTCCATATTATATTAATGAAAGTGTGTGGATTTGTATGCATGATTCTAAAAGAGCTGTTAATGTATTTGTAACAGATGTATCAGTACATGGGGTTCAATTATCAGGCGCATGGTATACATGGGATGAAATCAAAAAAAATGGTGGAATTTACCAGTCTGAATTTGATGCTTTAAGAAGCATTACAATGTAATCCACATGATTCTCGTACTATTGCTGAAAAATAAATAGTTATAGGTAATGTGGTAGTGAAAATAAATAGTGCAAAGCGAGTAAAAGCTAAGGAGGAAATTGTGGTGGATGAAAAAATAAAGAAAACTAAGCATAAAGGTTTTTACGGTATGACAGCTAAGTTTTTAGGAATTTTAATACCAGTTGTATTTATTGGCTTTGGCTTATTAGTATTTATGAGTTATAAAGATTCAAAAGCATCATTAAATGAAGAAGCTGAGGTAAATGCCAATGCAATAAGTGCGCAAGCGGCCCTTTCGTTAGAAAACACAATAGAAATGAAAAGAGTAAAAATAGAGCAATTAGCATCATCAATAGGCTTTGCTACTGCAGATACGCAAGAACGCGTTGATGATATGAAAATTGTAAAAGAATCTGATAAGTTATTCCAAATGGTAGCTTATGCTGACTCAACAGGTAAGGCAATAAGTCAAGATGGAGAGGAAATGGATCGTTCTAGTAGAGATTACTTTAAAAGTGTAATGTCTACAGGAGAACCTTTTATGACAGCACCATTTAAATCAGGTACAACTGGACAACTAATAGTAGTTATTGCATATCCTGTAAAAGACCAAGGAAAAGTAACTGGAGTATTGTATGGAACAATTTCGTTAGAAAGTATTTCAGATATAGTAGGTAAATTCTCTTATAAAAAAACAGGATACGTATATGTAGCAGATGAAGAAGGACTTTGTATTGGATTTAAGCAAAAACCAGATAGAGTTGGTGCAATGGATTTAACTAAATCTACTGATGATTTTAAAATTGATTCAAAATTAATATCTGCATTTGGTAGCTGTATTTCAAGTAAAAAACAATTATCAACATATTATACAACTACATCAGGAGTATACAATAAAGCAATTTTTACACCTGTAGATTTAAAAAACAGAACGTGGGTTACAGTAACATGTGTGCCAGTTTCAGAAATAGAAGAGGCTTCTATGATTCTTTTAAGAAACATGAATTCTGTATCTGTAGGTATAATAATTGTAGTTGTTATAATAATTATTGTATTAGTAAAGAGAATTGTTAAACCTATTAAATTGGTAACAAAATCCCTAGAAAGAATGAGCCAATTAGATTTTACAAATGATATGTCTCTTATGAAAGTTAAAGATAGAAATGATGAAACGGGAGATATGGGTAGATCTCTAATTGTATTATTTGAACATTTGACAGAAGTAATAAAAGATATTCAAGATCAAAGTTCGGAACTATTTTTAGCATCAGAGACACTTCAAAATAATGCAGGGGAAACAACAAGAACCTTTGGACATATTGAAAGAGCAGTAACAGAAATTGCTGAAGGAGCTACAGACCAAGCAACTGAGACTCAAAATGCAACAGATAATGTTGTAACCATTGGTGATATGATAAAAGAAACCAAGAATGGAGTAGAAGGAATTAAAGCTGGCGCAACAACAATTTCTGAGGCTAATGATAAAGCTACAGAGGCTTTGAATTTATTAAGTGAGATTAACGAAAAGACTATAGCTTCAATTAAAATGATTGCGCAACAGACGAAGACGACTAATGAATCAGCAGCAAAAATTAAAGATGCAGCAACTTTAATTTCAGATATAGCAGATCAAACTAATTTGCTTTCACTTAATGCTTCGATTGAGGCAGCAAGAGCTGGTGATGCAGGAAAAGGTTTTGCAGTAGTTGCATCAGAAATACAACAGTTAGCCGAACAATCTAATACATCAGCACAGCAGATTGATCAGGTTGTAAAACAATTAATTGATGATTCAGATAAATCAGTAAATACAATGGCTGAGGTTTCAGAAATTATTAGTAAGCAATCAGAATATATTGAATCAACTAGAGATATATTTAAGAATGTTAATGAAGGTGTTGAAAATTCAGTTGAAGGAATTAAAGCTATTTCAGATAAGACAGATGAACTTGATACAGCTAGAGCTAGCATTATCGATACGGTTCAAAATTTAACAGCTATTGCAGAAGAAAATGCAGCAGGAACAGAGCAAACATCTGCAGCAGTTACGGAAGCAGATGCCATTATGCACGAGATTTTAGACAGTGCAGATAAGCTAAAAGAAGTAGCTAAGACACTTGATAAACATATGAATAAATTCATAGTTGATAAATAATATTTTTTAAATGCTTAAAACAATATGTAAAACCAAGCATAAACAGAGCATAAACAATGCATAAACAAAGTACAAATAATATGCAATTTAAATAATGCCAAAAAAATAGGAGGTACCTGCGCTACGTATCGCAGGTACCTCCCCTTTAATTGCAATTAAGTCCATATTCTTTTAAAAGGCATATGTTAAAAATGTAATAAAATCACTTTACGCTATTGCCAAATAAATCATATTTTCCTATAAAATTGTGAAATGATTCAATTAGAATCCTTTGCAATTACCTTTTAGTGTAGCACCACTGATATCATTTTTACCATTGATGCTTGTACAGCTGTCGATAATTGCTTTACCAAAAGTAACTTTGTAGCCTAAAGCTGATGGTTTTCCAGTAGCTGGCCAGTTATAGTTACCTTTTTTATTAGAATCACCTGTACAATTTTTCATAGTTACCACACCGCTCTGGTTATTTCTATCAAAACCAGCAGCGAGATTACCTTTTGCTACACATCCTTCAAGATAGTGATTTAAAGGATCAAGGTGAGCCTTTTGACCTGGGGTCTTGTTATCTACACCACCCATTTTAAAACCATTACCATCTCCATAAATGCCATTGCAATAACCATTATAGTTAGCGTGACAATTATAAAGTTTAACAGCTCCATGAGCAGCGTAGCAATCCCAACCATCATCACTATTGTACTCAGCAACGCAGTCTTTAAACACATTGCCTACACCAGAGTGAAGCTTAACAGCATAGCCATCAGCATTTTCACCAGTAGCATCTGCGTTGTGATGTGAATGACAATTTTCAAAAGTGTTGTAAGCACCACCATTGCTTACTTGGAAACCAGCGTCATGGTTATTGCAACAAGTTACGTTTTTGAAAGTGTTGTGAGAGCCAGTAACAAAAATTCCGTTATCAGCAGCATTTTTTACAATGATATTGGAAATTGTGCTTCCGTTTTCAGCAAGGTAAAATCCCTTTCCGTTGCTACCACTAGTTTTAGAAAAGTCTACAGTTGCATTATTTTCTCCAGCAATATTAACACCAGCTGGAAGTTTGATAGTACCTGATTTAACGGTACCACTAATTACAATTGTAGTTCCTGCCTTAGCAGACTTTACTGCAGATTCTAAAGATGTGCCAGATGCAGAAACATTTATTGTCTTTCCAGAAATAGGGGTATTGCCACTAGAACTAGATCCACCCTGGCTTTTGCCATCAGTTCTTTCAAATTTAAATTGTTGACATTCAAGACCATTGTATGTCCACTGGTCAATGTTACCACCATTATCTTTTGACCAATCATAAACGTCTAAAGCTTTTTTGCAGTTACTATTTTTAGTTAATAGACAAACTGCACCATTTGAGCTCTTTTTAACTTTAAACTTTTGAGGGTCAAGATTGTTAGATGTCCAAATTTGAGCGTTAGAACCATCTTTATTTTCTCCGTTTACTATATCCATCATACGGCCTCCGGCCATACCGTTTTGTAATGAAATATAGCCATTACCTAGGTTCCTAACATACCATTTTTGACAATCATAACCGTTTCCTTGCCATTGTTGAACGTTTGCACCGTCTTTATCAATTCCACTTGCAACTTCTACATATTTTTGGCTATACACATTTTTAATGTAATACCATCCATCAGAAATAATGTTTGAAGAAGCAGCTGAAACATTAGTTACAGGTGCAACAGTAATAGTTGTGAGTACGAAGCAAAGTGCTAGCGTACTAGCAAATGCTTTTTTTAATAATTTAATCATAATGACCTCCTAGTCGAATAAAACTAATGAAATATATGATTAAATAGGATAACGTTTGTGATAAAACTACAAGAAATAATATATCATAAATTGACAAAAATGGAAATAAAAAAAATAAATAAAAAAAGAAGGTTGGTTTTGTGAAAAACTTTGAAAAAACCACGATAAAAAATATGAAAATTTTGTTTGAATAGAAAAAATGACATGTTTGGCAACTTTTAACTATGAGATACTATAAAAATACGTGAAAATACAATAAAGTTACAATAAAAGCACACTATAAAGAACGAACTTCTTTTATGATTTTAAGTGGTTAAACAAAAAACTAAAAGGAGTTCGTTCCAATGATTAATATTAGCATTAATTTCTTTACGCAATAGTAAATAAAGAATATTACATAGTAATGCTTTTGTGTTTAAAAATAATTATTTGTAGATTACTACATAATGATATTCTATTTCATCCTTTGTGAAACGTTCAGCATGACGCACAGGAGTGGAAACTTTAATATCTATAATTTGCTTTACATCTGCACTGGCTAAAAAACGATTAATATCGGCATCAATAGTGTCTAAAGGAATATTTTCTTGATATCTAAATTGCTTTATTTTCATGTGTTTGCCTCCTATTTGTTACGTAATCAAATATATGTATAAGTCTTCATTTTCTATATCGGATATGAAATAATGTTTTTATAGTTAAAAGTAAATAAATAAAATATAAAGAAACTATAAACATATTAAAATTTTATTAAATATCGTTTTTTGATGTCAAATCCTATTGACTTTACCCCCTAAAAAAAATATAATCTACTCTGTTACATGTAGAGCGTATGTAAATACCAAGTAGTTTTTTCGATAGGTGGATAGAAATGGAAAAGAGCTTTGAAAAGGTTTTATTTAAGCAGCCAATTATCACATGGTTAAAAAGCCATAGATTTTCGGACATCATAGGTTACTATAGTGACAGCGAATTTGTTGAAAAATCTGCAATGTTTAAAGTAGACATTGAAGATAATAAAGTCCTTAGAATGCATGTTGGGGCATTTGAGAAGTTAGGTAGTCTTGTTCCAGAAGGCCAATGTGAATATGAAAAGACACTTAAAAAAGTTATTGATAAAACAGTACTTTTTACAAATCGTGATACGGTTAGCGTTTTTTTGAACAGACAAGTTTTGCTTAACAGATATAGACAAGAAGAATACTGGGATGAAATTGAACTAGAATGTTTAGTTAACGCCCATTTTGATTGGATTCATTGCAATTATATGTTATATAAATCTGAGAAAAGTGGTCATATATGTGCTTATATTTTGATTTTAAATATTAGCGATTTTCATAACGAAAAAGATAAGGTGCTATCAAGTCTATCTCAAGAGATTAATCCTCTTACAAGTTTGCCAAATATGATTTATTTTAGAGAATTAGCTCCAAATGTTGTGGCAGAAAATACGATGAATGGTGAAAAAACAGTTTTCGTCCATTTTGATGTAGATAATTTTAAGTCATACAATGCAAATTATGGATTTCAAAAGGGCGATCAGCTTTTAAGATATATAGCAGCAGCTCTTCAAGAAAACTTCTCGGAAAATTTGGTGGCGCACTTTGGACAAGATCATTTTGCAGTTGTAACGACAGGATGTAGTGTACTTCGCAAAATTGAGAATTTGAGATCTTTCCTAGATGCATATCCAAAGGGAGATATCATAGAAATAAAAGCAGGAATATATGAAGTACAAGATGATGAACTTGATGTAAGTGTAGCTTGTGACAGAGCAAAGATTGCCTGTGATAGCATAAAAAGAAAGTATAATGAGAATTTTAGATATTTTGATGAAGAACTTATAGAGACATTAGGAAAACAAAAATATATAATTGATAATATTGATAATGCTATTTATGATGGAGATATTAAAGTTTACTATCAGCCTGTATTTAGTACAAAAACAGGTAAATTAGTAAGTTTTGAAGCGTTATCTAGATGGAATGATTCAAAATATGGATTTTTATCACCTAATGATTATATTGATGTGCTAGAAAAACATAGATTGATTCATAAGATTGATATTTTTTCATTAGAAAATATATGCAAAGATATAAGAATGTTAATCGATAATGATTTACCATATGTACCAGTTTCATTGAATTTATCAAGATTAGATTTTGAATTATGCGATATTGTAGAAATCGTAGATGCAAATCTAAAAAAATACAATATTTCAAAGGAATTGTTACATATTGAAATAACAGAAAGTGTTTTAACAGATAATCAAAAGGACTTTAAAAACCAAATAGAATTTTTCCAGTCAAAAGGATATGAAGTTTGGATGGACGATTTTGGTAGTGGATATTCATCTCTTAATGTTTTAAAGGACTTTAATTTTGATGTTTTAAAGATAGACATGTTGTTTTTAAGAGATTTTGAAATAAATCCTAAGGCTAAGGAAATAGTTGCTTCCATTGTTGAGATGGGTAAAAAACTAGGAATTGATACTTTAGCAGAAGGTGTTGAAACAAAAGAACAATATGAATTTTTAAAACGAATAGGTTGCGGAAAAGTGCAGGGTTATTACTTTGGAAAACCACAACCACTAGATGATACATTGATTGCTTTTATGAAAGAAAATGTGGAAAATGCTGAAAAAAAGCAAGAAAATTTAAAAAACATAAGAAGTGATTCAAGAAAAAAGTTAGCTAAATTAGCAAGCAGCACAACAGATCGAGTTTTTAAAAATGCAGCTCAAAGTTTGACAAATGGAGTAATTGATTTTAGCGGTATGCCAGCAGATGAATTAACTGGACTACGTGCTGAAAGAAGTAAAAACTATATAATGCAACTTGCAAGAGAATCAGGTTGTTCAGATGGCATTGCACTAATTTAAAAGACCTCTAAGAGATCATGTTCCGTCAATTATGACGGGACAAAATCCCATAGAGGTTTTTTGTTAAACAGATTCTATTGCATTTAATATGGCAAGTTCCATAACTTCTGCTGATAATGTACCAAGAACATTTACGTCACAAGCTACATCACCTGCACTAGCAACATATATGCTATCGCCGTCAGCCATTGTTCCAACAGGATTTATGCAGCGGCTATATGCATTCCTTGTCATAGAAGCTACTTTGTTAGCAAGAGATTTGTCTAAGGAAGCGTTTGTAATTATTGCGCCTATGGTTGTATTTCCAGTAAATGCGTCATGAGGGGTGATAAATTTAGCCATTTCAGAAATAGTATTAGAAGGACTACCATCATCATTTTTTACACCGGCGATGAGATCGCTAGTATAGGGATTATAAATATCCCCTAGTGCGTTGACGACTACTATTGCAGCAATTTTTAAATCACCATAACTAATGGCAAATATTCCAAGACCGGATTCACTGCAGTGTTCCATACCTCGAATTTTGCCAACAGTTGCACCACAACCTCCGCCAATTTTTCCTGATAAGTTTGAGGTAGAGGCTAATGCGTTTTTGCAAGCATCATATCCCATAGAGGAAGTAGGACGAATGGTAGAATCTTTATATGCTAAGTCATATATACAAGATTGACAAACCAAAGGAACTAAAGCAGCGCCTGTATCATATCCGATTTTGTTTTCTTCTAGGCACTTCATTACTCCGTCAGAAGCGGCAAGTCCATAAGCAGAACCACCAGACAATACAATAGCGTTTATAGGATTGTCTGCAGTAAGTGGACTAGCAAGAGGTGTTTCTCTTGAAGCTGGACCACCACCAGATATATCACATCCTACAGTTGATTTATTTTTTAAATATATTACAGAAACTCCAGTTTGATTTGTGGAATCACTGCTATGCCCTATGTTAAAAAAATTTATATCATCTATAGAAATTTCTTTAAGGTTAGGAATTTTTGAAAGTATAGATTGTTTAAAATATTTATTGTTCATAATTGTCTCCATTTGTATTTTTTCTGATATAAATAAAAAATCCTCGCCTAAGCTAAAAGCTAGAAGACGAGGACTTTAGGTAAATAAACTAAAAATCTGATTTTGTGTTATGTAAAGCTGCAGAAAGAGCAAGAGTTACAGCAGATGCAACAACTGTACAAACAATTGCTTCGATTAAGCCTTGCACACCAACAAATCCGATTATAAAAAAGAATGGATTTTTAAAATTACCAGTTTTTACAATAGTTTGAATGAAATTTGAATTATAGAAGAAAATTACAAGAGAGCCCATAAATAAAACTGTATTAAGAACTGGGCAAAGTAAGCTTCCAATAATAATGCAAAAGTTTTTGTTTAGCTTTATTTTACGTAAAGCTTTAAAAATTAATCCTACAAGTAAACCTTCTAATGTTCTAGCAACAACAGTTGTAATAAAGTAACCAACTACGTTGATTTCAATTAAAGCTGCTGAAAATGGTGTGGGAGTTAAAAATCCAGTTAAAAAACTACTTAAACCGAAAGTAAGACCACATATCAGACCACCAACTGGTCCTAAAGTCATAGCTCCAATTGATACTGGAACAGTTAAAAAAGTAATTGCTAAAGCACCTATTTTAAGGTAACCTAGTGGAGTCACAGACATGATAATTATAATTGCTACCATAAGAGCAAGTTGAACCAAGTAAGTGACATTTGATTTTTCCTGTTTTAGTGAATAATCCATAAAAACCTCCTCAGTCAATAAAAAATTGACTCTTAAAATAATATTAAGCTAATCTACGGAAAATTGTGACGAATGTCCCCCATCAGAATATAAATTGATAACATAACTAAACCAACTTTATTTAAAACTTAGTGTAAACCTTTGATATACTGCATTTTGTGCCGATACGGTCACATATGCGTAAAAAATAATAAAATAATAAAAAGTTCTGATGCATTTTCTTTCGAATAACGCTCAAAACCTATATTATCACAAAAGAAAAGATGTAACAAGAAAAAATTATTAATTCAAGTTGACCTTTTTTAGATTATGATATAAGGTAAAATATAGTAAAATTTGTAGATAAAGAAGTTCAAAAGAAAGTGATAAGATATGAAGAATTTTAAACTTACCATAAGATATGATGGAACTAGATATAATGGCTGGCAACATCAAAAAAATACTAAAGACACAATTCAAGGAAAATTAGAAACGCTTCTAATGCGAATGACAAATAAAACAGAAGATGAACCTATTACTGTAATAGGTGCTGGACGTACAGATGCAGGAGTTTCAGCAATTGCAATGACTGCTAATGTATATTTAGATACAACATTTTCAGAGCAAGAAATAAAAGAGTATATGAATAAATATCTTCCAGATGACATTTCCATTGACGATGTAAAAAGAGTAGATAAAAGATTTCACAGCAGATTTAATGCAACAGGAAAAACCTATAGATATACGCTATGGTGTGGAGATACAAAACCAGTTTTCGATAGAAAATATGTGTATGTACTAGAAAAAATGCCTGATATTGAAAGTATAAAGGCAGCAGCAGAAATGTTAATTGGTACTAATGATTATAAAAGTTTTTGCGGAAATAAAAAAATGAAAAAATCAACTGTTAGGACAGTGGATTCAATTAAAATTTTCCAAAAAGATTCTTATATAATAATGGAATTTCATGGAGACGGTTTTTTACAAAACATGATTAGAATTTTAGTGGGAACACTTTTAGATGTAGGTTATGGAAAAAAGAAACCAGAAGAAATGAAAAACATTATAGATGCAAAAGACAGACAGGAAGCAGGTCCAACTGCACCGTCTAATGGGTTATGTTTAGTGGAGGTAGATTATTAGGTGAAAAAAGAAAATGTTAAATTTTTTAAAAAGGGATTAAAAGATGGAATTCCCATATGTATGGGCTATTTTGCAGTAGCCTTTGCACTTGGAATTGCAGCAAAAAAAGTTGGGATGAATGAGATACAAGCAGGTTTAATGTCATTAGGAATGGTGGCTTCAGCAGGAGAGTTTGCAGCCATAACGTTGATAAATGCAAGAGCAAGTATCCCAGAGATGATTATAACTACAGTTATTGTAAATTTACGTTATTTTTTAATGGGTTGTGCTTTGTCTCAAAAATTAGGAGAAAAAGCTAAATTATTTCATAGACTAGGAGTTTCATATTGTATAACAGATGAAATTTTTGGAATTTCTACAATGGTAGATGGAAATTTAAATCCATTTTATTCATATGGAGCTGCAATGTGTGCTATACCAGGTTGGACAATTGGAACAGTTTTAGGTGTATGGGTAGGAAATATTTTACCAGGATGGTTTGTAAATTCATTAGTAGTTGCCGTATACGGAATGTTTTTGGCAATAGTTATACCTGTTTCAAAAAAAGATTCCTTTATAGGAAAAGTAGTTATAATATCAATGCTATTAAGTGCACTATTTATGGTTATTCCAGTTTTGAAAGAAATATCAAGTGGTTTTAAGGTAATAATTTTAACGATAATAGTGGCAGGAACAGCAGCTTATATTAAACCATTAGAGAATTTTGAAAAAGAAAATGTAAATGCATAATTAGAATTTTGAGTTTAGTTAGGAGAAAAAATGAGAACGTATATTTCTTTGTTAGTAATGATTGTAGTTATTTATTTAGTGCGAGCATTACCTATGATTATTTTTAAAAAAAATATTACAAATGTGTACATAAAATCTTTTTTGCATTATGTACCATATGTAACACTTGCTGTTATGACATTTCCAGCAATTATTTTTGATACAGCTCATATTTATGAGGGAATAGCAGCTTTTATAGTAGGAATTATAGTGGCATACATTACAGAAGATTTGTTTAAAGTGGCAATTAGTTGTTGCGGAACTGTTCTTGTAGTTACAGCAATTTGCAATATGTTATGATTTCTACTAAAAAGTGGCAATATACAATGTTTTGCATGCTTTTAATAAAAAAACATTCACAAAATATAAAAGATTTGATAAAATAAAAATGTGTATGATGTAAAGTAATCGTATATTAGGAAAAAAATATAAGGAAGTAAGAAGAAACATGTATCATATAGCTATTTGTGATGACGAGAAAAAGTCAATAGAAGAGACATTAGAGTTGTTTGACAACTACAAAGAGACGGTAAAAGATATTGATTGTAAAATCGAGACATTTCGAACATCAATGGATTTACTAGATGCTATGGAGTTTCAAGCCTACGATGTTTATATTTTAGATATTTATATAGATGAGATAAATGGAATAGAACTTGCAAATATGATTAGAAAAAAAGATGAAAATGGAGCTATTGTCTTTGTTACATCTTCAGAAGATTTCTATAAAGAAGCTTTTCGTTTGCAAGCAGTTCATTATCTTGAAAAACCTATCATTAAAGCAGAATTTAATGCTGCATTAGATAGAATTTTTACGGAAGAGGAAGTTCATAATCTAGTTATCAAAGATTCAGGAACAATGATTAAAATACCAGTTGACGATATTTTGTATATTACATCAGAAGATCATTATAAACGAATTACAGAAAAAGATACTAGTCATTTAGTAAGGACAACGATGCAGGCGTTAGCAGATGAAATCAAAGAAGATTTTTTCTATATGCCGAACAGTAAAATGATTATAAATATGAAGCATATTCTTAAGATAAACAAAAAGGAAATTATAATGGAAGATGAAAAAGTTTTTCCAATGCCGAGAGGTGCTTACAGAACAGTAGGAGATCTTTTTGTAAAATATTCAATGTAATTTATTAATAGAAATATACAAATATATGAATACAAATAATATAAACTTGATGGGATAGGAAAAGTAATAAATTATGAAAAAAAGAATTAAAAAAATCAAAGAAATAGAACTTGACCCGCAGGTTGTACGCATTAGAGCCGAAAGAGCACCTTTAGTATTTGGTGCTTTTGCGGCTCTTTGTATTATGTTATCAATTCCATACATATTGATGGGAGAGTTTATAGGGGTCTTGGCAAATTATATTCTTGCTTTGCTCTTTATAGGGGCAATAATAGGGTACAGAAAAAAGATAAATCATGTAGTAATTGTGAATTTAGCTAGTTTTGCAGGATGTGTAACAGTTGGTGTGCATTTTATAGTTTCAAGGCCGTATCTTGAAAAAGGGCTAAGTCCATATTGGTTTTGGCTACTTATAATGCCATTTTTAACTATGCATTTTTCGGGAATGTTTTATGGCGTGATAGCAAGTTTAAATGGATTAGTATTATCGGTACTTTTTATGTGGGGCAATATTTTTGAATTTAGAAATGGGTGCACTACTAGAGTTTGGAAGATATATCCAATTATATATGTAACTATGATAGGTTTTGCCTTGATGATAGAGTATGATTTTACGAAATCACATTTTAAAAAATGCATGTTAAGAAAAGAAATAGATCACATTAATAAAATATTTGAAAAAAAATATAAAGACATCAGTCCTGACTACAATAATATTGAAGAAACCTGCAAAGAGTGTGAACAAAAAATGCGAGAATTTGCAGATGTCGTCAATGAGTATATTGATGAAGGAGATATAGATGGAGCCTATGAATACATGTCATATATAGATAAAGCGCTAAAAAAATAGGTGAATATTTATGCAAAAACCAATTTGCGACAAAAAAAAGCACTTCGGCGACAAAAATATTTTAATAAATAAAACTATGTTATAGTATTATCAGATAGGAAATAAAGAAATTCGTTTCGAAAAGAAATGGGGGTTTCATTTCGAACGATAGCGATTTAATTTTTGTGATAAGGGTTATTAAATTTTTCTGGGGAGAAAAATATATAAAAGTTAGTCGCGAGCTTTTTAGGAGAGTTTCTTTAAGGCTCTGCAAAAGGGGAAAATTACTTTTGCAAAAAAATACATTAAAGACTTTCACTGGGGAGAGAAAGTTTAAGATGTTTGTCACTAGAAAGGAGAGTCTAAATGAGAAAGAATGGGTATAGCATAGTCGTGAGTTGGAGTAGCAAAGATTGTTGTTTTGTTGCACAATCACCTAGTATAGAGGGTTGCATTTCAAAAGGGAAGTCAGTAGCAGATGCTACTAAAGAAATACAACAAGAATTATCAAAGATGAGGATGGCAACTAGATGACGGAAACCAAAAGATTTGATGATAAGGGGTATCAAATCGTAGGTGAAGAAGATTTTTGCGAACACTGGGAACCAGAACACGGTACATTGGTACCATTAAAAGAGTGCTGGTATTGTAAGTGGTCGGACTTCAGAAAAGAAGGCAACGATGACGAGACTACAAGTATCTGTCGCTACGCAGGTAACTGTAGGAAACACGAGTAGAGTATTTTATAATTAATATAGGGTACAAGAATGTTAAATTCTTTGACTTCCTCTTTTAGAGACGACAATGTGTCGTCTCTTTTTTTATCATTTTAAAAAATGAAATTTATTAAATAGCGAACCAAATAATGAGATAAACAAAAAGAAAAGCAACAAAAGGCAATAAAAAATCGAAGTACCTACCCCTAAGTACTTCGATTCTTCATGACTAGATTTTGTATGACTCTTTCGAGTCGCCCCATAAAAATTATATACTCCTAAAAAGTTATACCGTAATTATTTAATACTCCTGAGATTGCAATAACAATTTGATACTCTCCCCCAGATCGCATCAATCCTCTGAAAGAAATCCCCATTTCCTAACAGATTCGATTGCCGTTTCTCTTTATGCTTATAATATACCACCTTATTTTGGAAAAAAATATTTTTGTCGCTAAAATGTCTTTTTTTGTCTCAAAATGGTATTTTTTTTGTGTAACAACATTTTTGTGATAAAAAAAGACAATAGAACATAAAAAAACATCAAAAAAAGTTAAAAAACATCACGAAAAACATCAAAAACAATCATGATAAAATCAGTTAAAAAATACACGAAAAAATCACTTTAAATCTTTTAAATAAGGTTGTCTTTATAGCTATAAAGTTGTTATAATGTAAATTGAGTATCTATAGATACTATATTAGCAACGGAGGAATTAATTTTGTCAGATACAAGTATAAATACAGAAATAACAATAGGCGGTAAAAAATACAATCTTAGCGGAACAGAAAGCGCTGAGTACATGCAAGAAGTTGCATCATATTTAAATAAGAAATTAGCAGACTTTGATGGAAACACAACATATTGGGAATTGCCAAGTGATGCCAAAGGAGTTATGTTACAAATAAATATAGTGGATGATTTGTTTAAGGCTTACACAAAAATCACTGAATTACAAAGTGAAATTGAAGATAAGGAATCAAATCTTAATTCTGCAAATCTTGAAAAAAAACAATCACAAGAAGAAGTTTCAAATTTAGAAGGTCAATTAGGATTAGCTAAAGACAATTATGAAGAAGCTAAAGAAAAAGCTGAAGGTTATAGCCAAGAATTAAAAGAGTCAAAGGCAGAATTACAAAAAGCTTTTGAAAAAATACAAATTTTAACAGAAGAATTAAAAGATGTTAAAAATAAAGTAGAGGTAGCAGAAAATAAAATAACTGATGTTTCTAAAGATAAAAAAGCTTTAGAGGATGAATTAGAAAAACATAAAGATGTTCATACTCAAAAAGAACAAAAAATCAGACAGTTACAAGATGAGTTAGAAAGAATTAAAAAAGATATAGCAGATAAAAATGCTAAATTAAATAGCACAGGTAATCAGTTACAAAGTGCTAAAGTTCAACTTTCAAAATCAGAAAATGATTTAGATAAAACTAAATCAAAATTAGAAAATATGCATAACGAGTTAGCAGCTACAAAACATGACTTAGAAGCAGCAACAACACGTTATAAAAGTGCAGAAGAAAAATTGATTGTAAAATCTAATTCAGAAGAACAAAAGATTGAAAAGATCAAAGACTTAGAGAAAAATTTATCAGATGTTAAAGCAACACTTCATGATACTGATAGTGATTTAAAAGCTAAGTCAGATGAGCTTTTAACAACAATTGATAGTTTAAAAGCCTCAAACCAAGAACTTGAAACAACTAAAATAGAGTATACACAAACAAAGACAGAACTTGGAACAACAAAAGAAAGTTTAAATAAAGCTTTAAATGAGTTAAAAGCTACAAAAGATGATTTACATTCAATTACAGATACATACAATACAACAAAGGCTGACTTAGAACAAAAAGTAAATGCATTGTCTAAAACATTAGAGACAACAAAAGAAAAATATGAGTCAGTAAGTGCAGAAATTGCAGAAATTAGAAACTATAAAGATGATAGTGATTACAGAGTGCTTATTCTTGAAGAAGAACTACAAGATATGAAAGAGAAGCACCAAACTGTTGTAACTGAACGTAATAACTTATCAAAGAATTATGAAAACCTTACAGAAGAAGCTAATGCTACAACATTAGAGCTTGCTTCTATTAAAGAGCAGTTAAGTTCAGCTAATGCAAAAGTTCGTAGTGTACAATTAACAAATGATAGTCAAGAAAAGACAATTGACGAATTAGAAAAAGCTTTACAAGAAGCTAAAGATGAAACAAATACAGTAAAAGCAAGTATTAGAGAATATAAAACTCAAATTAATACTGCAAATAAAGAACTTTCATTTGTTAGAGATAGAGTTAATACTTCTGAAAAAGAACTCAATTCTAAAAAGAATTCTTTAAATAAAGTTACTGATGAATTACGTGAAGTAAGAGCTTTAAAAGATAGTTTAGAAATTAAAATCAATAAACTTGAAAATGAAGCAAGAGATACAAAAGCTAATATGAGAACTACATCAGAACTTTTAGAAGGTACAACTCAGGAATTAAGTGCTACAAGGGGACAACTTGTAGAGGCTAACAAACAGTTAAAGACTCTTAAAGAAGATTATGTAAGGGTTAAAGCTAGTAAGGATGAGAGTGATGCAAAAGTTAAAGAATTAGATGAAACTCTTCACTTGAAATCTAACAAAATCAAAGAAGTTATTGCAGAAAGAGATAATATTTCTAATGAAAATACTAGATTAAATAATTCTCTTGTGGAGGCTCAAAAAGCTATTGATAATGCTAAAGTGGTTTATGATGATATTCAAGAAGAAAGCTATAGCCATAAAGCTAAGGCAGATGAGTATAAGGAAAAACTTGATACATTACAGAGCAAATATGAGATACTAATGACTGAAAAAGAGGATTTAGGTAGAGAACTTAACCAAATTAATGAAAAAGTTAAAGTCCTTACTGATGATTGCAAGGTATTAAACGAACAATCAAAAGGTAAAGATATTGAAATTAAAGAAGCTCAAGAAAAATATAAAGTATTATCAGATAAAAAAGATGATAGTGACTTTAGAATTCTTGAACTTGAAGAAGAGTTACAAAACGAGTCTGCTAAGAAAAAAGAAAGTGACAAGAAAGTTCGCAATTTAGAGGATACTCTTGAATCTACACAAAGACGTTTAAATGAAGCAGTTAGAAATCTTTCAGATTCAACAGACAAGTACAAACAACTATCAAATCAAAAAGATGATAGCGATTTAAGAGTACTTGAATTAGAAGAAAACATGAAGATGTTACAATCTCAAAAAGATGAATCAGAAGGAAAAGAAAAAATAGCTTTACAACAGTTAGAAGACATTAAGAAACAAATGAAAGGCATTACAGACGAAAGAGAAGAACTTAAGAAAAGTTATAGAACTTTAATGGCGGCAACTTTAGAAGACTTAGGAGAATTATAATACGACAGTAAATGTAATTAAACAGGATAGGATTTAGTGCTATAAAAGCACTAAATCCTTTGTTGCCAAATGGCACCAAGGATGGGGTTATAATGAATAGGATACTAAGAATTTTAAAATACAGAAAAAATATAATATCATTTTTTCTTGTGTTTGTATTTATAATGCAAATTATTAGTATGTCAGACGTTGCATGTGCAAGTGGGAAGGTTAGTACGAAAAAAGTTATTAGATTTGCTTCAAACAAAGATGTTGGCATGCTAGAAAAGTATAAATATGCATTTGAAAAAGAACACCCTGATGTGACTATAGAGCTAGAAGCTCCTTCAGATTATGAAAATGTAACAATGGAGCAAATTAAAAGTGGAAATGCACCAGATGTGTTATTCATTCCAGGCATATTACAACAAAAGGATTATGACAAATATTTATTGCCATTAGGAAAAAAGAAAGATTTGCAGAGAAAATACGACTATATGGATGATGCAGCAGCCATTGGGCAGAATGTATATGGATTACCATCAAGTATGTATTTATCTGGATTTGTTTACAATAAAAAAGTCTTTGAAGATGCTGGAATTTCTCAATTGCCAAATACAATTGAAGAGTTTATGCAGGACCTAAAGTATATAAAAGAATATACAGATGCTACACCGTTTTATAGTGGCTATTCTTCTGAATGGATGCTTATGGTATGGGAATCATTTCCTTTTATTGAAATGACTGGAGACCAATTTTATAAAACAAAAGAATTTACGACTATTAAAAATCCTTTTCAAAGTGAGTCCACTCATCATACAGTATATTCTATGTTATATGACATAGTTGAAAGAGGTTATTGTGAAAAAAATTTAGATGAGTATAGCTGGAACCAAGCTATAAAAGATTTAAATGAAGGTCGTTTAGGGTGTATGGCATTAGGTTCATGGGGAATTTCAACAGTAAGAGATGCAGGTAAATTTAAAGATAGTATAGGATATATGGCTTTTCCTAATAGGGTTTCTGGTAAAAAACATGCTACTTTAATGTCTGATTATAAATATGGCGTTAGCCGTACTTCAAAGTATCCAGAAGAAGCAAAAGAATTTGTTAGGTATATGTTGGAGGATTCAGGTTATACGGCTGATTTTCAATATGTCTCTATAGTTAGAGATAAGGAATTTCCAGATACTTATTCGAATTTAGATGATGTTATTTTTGAAGAGAATAATACTAGTTCTGAAGAAGACTCGTATAAATTAGCTATATTATCTAAAAATTTGGATTTATTTAGTGGAAAACAGCAAAAACGAATAATTGCTGCAGCAGCAGGAAAGACAAATGAGACTTTAGAGGAAATTTTAGAGGATTGGAATAAAAAATGGGAAGCTAATAGAACAAAAGATATGGAGTTAAAGCGGCCAGAGGATATTTATTCCTTGCAAAGAAATGTTGCTGATGGTAAAACCCGGTTTTCTGATCCAGAAAAAAAATATCTAAAAACTCAAAAACAGTTAAAAATAGGAATTTTAACTAATATGCCGCCATTCCAATATGTAGAAGATAATAAAATACGTGGAATGTCTAAGTTAGTATGTGATGATGTAACAGAACAAATGGGAGTTAAACCAATTTACAAGAAGTTTAATGATACAGATTCCATGCTTAGAGCTTTACAACAGGGAAAAATAGATGTAATAGCTGGAATAGAGGATATCTCCCAATATAGTGATGTTTTTAAAACATCAAAAATGTACATTGAATATAATAACGTAATAGTAAAAAATAAAATGTTGACTGTCGAAAAAAATGGTAACCTTGATTTAACAAACAAAACAGCATCTGTTGTTAAGGATAACGTACATGATTATTATAAGGGAATAAAAAAGCAAAGAACTTATAATGATATTTCTGAGGCAATCAAAAATGTAGATTTTGGTGTAACACAATATACCATAACCAACTACTATACGGCTAATTACTGTATAAAAAAATATAAATATGATAGTGTAGATATTGTTCCTACAATAAAAAAGAATCAGCTACATGCTGCATTTTCAAAAAATTCAGACCCAAGACTAGTATCAATATACAATAAATGTCTAGGGCGAATAGGTGATACAAAATTATCAACATATTTATTAAATGGTTCAGACAATGGAAAAAGTACTGTAGATTTAAAAAATCTAGTTGAACGATATCCTTTTCAATGTACAATGCTAATATTATTTGTATGTGTATTAGTAATGATGGAGATATGGCTTACTAGTTATGAAAAACAAAAGTACTTAAAACGACAAGAATTATATGCAAAAAGATATGCATTGTTGGCTGAAATGATGGATGAATATATTTTTGAGTATGAGGTATGTAGGAGAATACTTCAGGTGGATGAAAAATTTCAAGAGTATTTTAACTGCGATGCCAAATTAAAATTAGAAGATTATGATCGTAGCAACGAAAAAATCAACCAATTTTTAGATACATTAAAAGCCATGATAGAAAATGACGAATCAGAAAAAAGGCTTTATTTTGGAGATTTAGCTGATGGAAATACAGAGTGGTTTAGAATATATATTTCATTTATTAAAACTAAAGAGGATGACAAACCATGTCGCATAATTGGTAAGATTTCTAATGTACAAAGCGAGATGGAAGAGAGAATGGCTTTTTTGAAAAAAACAGCAGTAGATTCTCTTACTGAAGTATATAATAGATCTGGCTTTACAGAAAACTATAAGGCGCAGTTTAATACTAATAAAAAATATCAAAAATCAGTTGTGGGAATATTAGATTTTGATAATTTTAAATTGGTTAATGACACTCTTGGACATTTAGGAGGAGATGAAGCTCTTAAGATGTTGGCAAATGAGATTCGAAAGACCATGACAGGAGTAGGTCTCTTTGCAAGATATGGAGGAGACGAATTTGTTTTTTATATACCAGATGGTAGAGATTCTAAAAAGATAGAAAGTATTTTGCAGGATTTAGTAGAAAGGATGAATACAAAACTTAAATTTGACAACAATGCTGTAGAGTTGTCAATAAGTTTAGGGGCTATTATAGTTCCGTCAGATATGGATTTATCTGAGGCAATTGAGTTGGCAGATCAACAGTTATATAAAGTAAAAGAAAACTCAAAAAATGGTTATAAACTAACTAAATATACAGCATAAAGATTTTTGAAATAGAGGTAAGTATGCAGATTTATTTAGCGCCTATGGAAGGCATCACAGGACACGTTTACAGAAGGGTTTATAGCAAAATATATAAAGGTGTGGATAAATATTTCACACCTTTTATTGCTACAAACCAGACTTTCAAAATGAAAAACAGAGAAAAAAGAGAAATTGATCCTAAGTATAATGAAGGAATGAATGTTATTCCACAACTTCTTACAAATAATGCTCAACAATTTGTATGGTATGCTAGAGAAATACAAAAACTAGGATATAAAGAAGTTAATTTAAATGCAGGTTGTCCTTCAGGTACAGTAGTAGCAAAAAGAAAAGGTTCAGGGATGTTGTCAGATTTAGATATCTTTGATGAATTTTTAGATGAAGTGTTTACAACGATGGGAAATGAAATGGATATTTCTATAAAGACCCGTATTGGAATAAGCGATTTTTCAGAAATAGAAGATATTATTAATTTGTATAACAAATATCCTATAAAAGAGTTAACAATCCATCCTCGAACACGAGATGATTTTTATAAAAATAAAGTTAGTTTTGAGGCATTTGAACTTGCAAATCAACTAGCAAGAAAAGATCTTCCTATATGCTTTAATGGGGATATAAAAACGGTTGAAGATGCCATAAATGTTCAACAAAAATACCAAAATGTAAAAAGCATAATGTTAGGAAGAGGAATTTTAGCAAATCCAAATCTACCAGAACAGATTGTGGAAAAAAAAGTAAATTTATCATCTACAGAGTATTATATTCCAGAAATTTCAAAATTAGAAGAATTAGCAGAAGGTGTATTCCAAGGATATTTAGAGGAATTCACGGGGGAAAAAGATGCAGTGAATCGTATGAAAGAATTTTGGATCTATCTTGCTAATCCCCTTATGGAATTAAATGGAATGAAAAAAGCATTAAAGGCTATTACAAAATCAAAAGATAAAAAGTCTTATGAGGTAGCAAACAAAGAGATGTTTAGACTTTTAAGAGAAAATAAAAATTAAAAGATTTAATAGCCTAAGGCTATAATAATAAAAGCAATAACAAAGCAATAACAAAGTAATAACAAAGCAACAATAAAGCAATAACAACAATAACAAAAGGTAATAAAAAGGATAATATAGGAATGGGAGGATACATCAACTATGCAACTAGATATGACAAAGGGAAAACCATTTTCCCTAATAATGAGATTTATGATACCACTTTTTTTAGGTAATATTTTTCAGCAACTTTACAACGCTGCTGACTCTATTATAGTAAGTAGATTCTTAGGTAATAATGCCCTTGCTGCAGTAGGATCAACAGGAACAATAATGTTTTTAATAATAGGTTTTGCTCAAGGTATTACAACGGGATGCACAGTTTTAACATCACAACGATATGGCGCAAAAAATGAAAAAGGTGTACGCCGTAGTGTAGCTAATGCGATTCTTTTAGCAGTTATAATCGTTGTTGCAATGACAATTATAAGTGTAACGGCAATGAAACCTATTTTGCATGCAATGAGGACACCAAAGGAGATTTTTAATGAGGCATACACATACATAACAATCATTTGTTTTGGCATGTGTGCATTAGTTTTTTACAACTTATTTTCAGCCTTTTTACGAGCAGTAGGAAATAGTGTAATTCCACTATATACATTAGTTTTTGCATCAATACTAAATGTAATATTAGATCTTTTATTTATTGCAGTATTTAAGATGGGAGTAGCAGGAGCAGCAGTTGCAACAGTTACAGCTCAAGGTATTTCAGCAATATTATGTTTGATTTATATTATAAAAAAAGAAAAATTGTTGTGGCCACATAAAGATGAGTGGTATATTGAAAAAAATGATTCAAAGTTACAAATAGGAGTAGGATTTCCTATGGCAATCCAATTTGCAATTACAGCGTCTGGAACAATGGTAATGCAGACAGCCATTAATTTTTATGGTGTAGTTGTAGTATCAGCTTTTACAGCAGCTTCAAAATTGCATGGATTAATGTCTCAGGCTTTTCCAGCAATGGGACAGGCAATGGCTACTTATAGTGGACAAAATTTTGGTAAAGGTGACATGGATCATTTGCGCGAAGGTGTAAAGGTGGCAACAATAACGTCTACAGTAATTGCTGTAATTACAGGACTATTAGCAGTGTTATTGGTTCGCCCAACAATGTTGATTTACTTTAGAACCGGTAAAGAAGTGGCAGAAGCATTGCCATGGGCAAAAACATATATTATATTAAGTGCAATATTTTATATTCCTTTGTCATATATTTTTATTTTTAGAAATACAATGCAAGGTTGTGGATACGCTATATTGCCAATGTTAGGTGGAGTGGTAGAGATGGTATCTAGGGTATTATGTGCAGTGATTTCAGTATCATTGCATAATACAACACTAGCCTTTTTCTGTGATTCATCGGCGTGGATTACAACAGGAATTTATGTGGTTATAGCGTACTTTATAGTAATGAAGGACATTTTGAAAAAACAAAAGCTAAAAGAAGGTATGTAATAAATGAATACAATTAACATAGATGCTGAATTTGATTTGAAAAAAATTGAAAACAGTGGAGAAGTCTTTAGATTTATAGAGGTAGAAAATCACCCAGGACTTTTTCGAGTTGTGGCTTTTAAAAAAGCACTTTATATAAGAAAAAGTGAAAATAATTCTAACGAATATGAAATATCATGTTCCAAAGAAGAATTTGATACACTATGGAAAAAATATTTTGATCTAAACACTGATTATAAAAAAATCCGAGAAATGATTAAAGAAGATGATGAATTTTTATATAATGCAGCGAAATATTCAAAAGGTGTTAGAATTTTGCAACAAGATCCCTGGGAAATGATTATTTCATTTGTAATATCCCAAAGAAAAAATATTCCTGCAATAAAAAAGGCAGTAGAAACATTATGTCAATGTGCAGGAACACCAATTGAGGTGGATTTGTCCCAGATGGGAATAAAAGAAAAACAGGTATTGTATGGATTTCCAACTCCAGAGCAAATGCATAATATGACTGATGAAGATTGGAAACGTTGCGCATTAGGATATCGTGAAAAATATTTGAAAAAGATCGTGGAAGAGTTTTATCGCAAGGAAGTTACAGTAGAGTACTTAGAAACATTGTCAGACGAAGATTTGTATACTCGTCTAAATGAATTTTATGGGATAGGTCCTAAGGTGTCTCAATGTGTCATGCTCTTTGGATTTCATAGACTTGATTCGTTTCCAAAAGACGTGTGGATATTAAGAATTTTAGAGGAAAAATATAACAACAATTTTGACTTTGAAAGATATAGACCTTACAATGGAGTAATGCAACAATTTATGTTTTATGGAAGTCTTGAATTAGGCCGTAAGGTGTAATGGCATAATGATTTAAGCAGGAAGTTTCGACGGTTACAAGTCGGAGTAGGTTATTATAATGATGAAAAAATTATACGATTAAAACTTATAGTTAAAGTTTGTAATTAAAATTTATAGTTAAAGTTTGTAATTAAAACTCACAATTAAAACTTATAATTAGAGCTTACAATCAAAATTTACAAATTCGAAAGGAGCATGTTGCTAAAAAATATGGCAGCAGAATAGTAGTAATGAGCGTTAGTGCAAATAATACAAATAAACAAGAATTACATTGGGCAAGTGTATGGGGCAATGCAGTTTCTATTGGAGAAAATAGACCAGAAAGCTACGGAAAAAATATTACATTTATATACCCAATTTATTCACATTTTTCTGGAAAAGGAATAAGACTTACTTTCGATAATTATTGTGGCACTGAGCCAATAACAATTTCGGAATGCACAGTGAAAATTTCAGGAAAATATTATGATATTACTTTTAATGGCGGAGAAAAAAGTGCAAAAATCCCAGAAAAAGAAAATATAGTTTCCGATGAACTTATGGTTGAAATAGAAAAACAATCTACATTTGATGTGAATTTTTATTTGGCTGATTTTACACAAATGCGTTCAACAGTATATGTAAGTGGTCCGTTATCTAACGATTCTTTTTATGCAATTGGAAATCAAACTAGAAACGATGATGTTTCAATAGATATAAAAAGAAAAACAAACTATTATTATTTTTTGAGCAATATATCTGTTTTAACAGAAAAGAAAAATAAAACTATAGTATGTTTTGGTGATTCTATAACAGCCCAGGATTGGCCAGATTATCTTCAGTTGAGATGTAAAGAAGAAGGATATGAGAACACAGCTGTTATTAGAAGAGCAACAAGTGGATCTAGAATTTTAAGAGAATATAGTTGCATAAGATATGAGTCATATGGTCTTAAAGGAGAAAAACGATTTGATCACGAGGTGCCAACAGATGGTGCTGATACAGTTATTATTCAACAAGGTATTAATGACATTATCCATCCCGTTGGAGAAGACGTTAATCCTTATCGTCCAATGAGTGATTTGCCAACAGTTGAAGAACTTATCGATGGATTGAAATATTATATTAAATTAGCAAAAAGTTATGGATATAAAGTTTATGTAGGAACATTGCTTCCTATTGAAAACTGGAGAACTTATGCACCATTTAGAGAAAAAATGAAAAATCAATTAAATGATTGGATTAGAAAAGCGGAAGGCTTTGATGGTTGTATAGATTTTGAAAAAGCCATTCGTGATGAGAAAAATCCAAAAGCTTTTGCAGAAGGAATGGACAGTGGAGATCATTTACATCCAAGTGCAAAAGGATACGAAGTGATGGCAAAGGCTGTTATGAAAGAACTTTTAAAATAATAAATCAAGGTGTATTAATAACGTATATTAATAACGTACATTAATAAGATACATAACTATAAATGAAGTTAATAATAAAATAAAATGTGTTATACTAAGAAAGGTTAGAAAGTTTCAAAGGAGTGTATAGCACAATGTTAAAAAAACCAATTCAGATGTCTGAATCATTAGAGTTAGGAGCCGTTTTGGCTATTTCTGGAGGATTCATGGATGCTTATTCCTATGTTTGTAGGGACCAAGTATTTGCAAATGCTCAAACTGGAAATATGTTGCTATTTGGGGTACATTTATCACAGGGACAATTTGATCAGTCTATTAGATATTTATGCCCAGTAATATCATTTGCAGTAGGAATAGCCTTAGCGGATGTATTTAGAATTTTATTTAAGGAAAAAGATTTATTACATTGGAGACAATTCTCAGTTCTTATGGAAGCAATTATATTGTTTGCAGTCAGTTTCTTCTCACAAAAATATAATTTATTAGCAAATAGTTTGACTTCTTTTGCTTGTGGAATACAAGTAGAAAGTTTTAGAAAAATCCTAGGAAATAATATGGCTACTACAATGTGTATTGGAAATTTGCGTAGTGCAACGCAACATTTAATGTCATTTCTTGAGACAAAAAATAAAGTCTTCCTGAAAAAAAGTTGTTTATATTTTGGCATTATAATTTTATTCATAAGTGGCGCAGTATTTGGATATTTCTGCGTCAAGATGTTTGCAGAGCGTGCAATTATTATGAGTTCAATTCTTTTGTTAATAACTCTTGCAATGATGTTTGTAGATAGAGAAGTGGAAGACATGTTAAAAGAAGGCTAGTAAATTACATTTTTAGAAAAAACAGAAAATTAGTTGTATATTTAAAGGAAAATAAGTGGTGTCTTTGGACATTATCACATTATTTTGGAGGATTTATTTTATGAAAAATTATAATATTTTGACAACTAAAAAAATTAGCCTATATGCTTTAGCAACAGCACTTGTAACGCTAGCTACATTGTTCTTTAGAATACCAATGCCATTAGGATATGCCAACCTAGGAGGATGCCTAATATGGATTATAGGAGCATTTATTGGCCCTGTAGCAGGTTTTGTAGCAGGTGGCTTAGGCTCAGGTTTAGCAGATTTAATAAGTGGGTATGCAAGTTGGAGCATTCCATCTATTATAATAAAAGGGCTAATGGGATATTTAGTAGGCAAAATAATAAATCTAGGTGGAAAAAGTTTTCAAGTTAAAACAATAAGGACAGCAATTTCGATTGTTTTAGGTGAAGCGTGGTGTGTTTTAGGATATATTTTATTTGGAATTGTACTTTTTGGAAGTCTTAAAGCTAGTATGGTTCAGGCACCAGGACTATTATTAGAAGGTGGAATTAATTTTATAGCTTTTTATGTAATTGCTATAGCATTAGAATCAGTAAATTTCAAGAAAATAGTATCTTTTAGACAAAAATAAATGACAAAATAAAACTAAGATAACACAAATACAAATAAACAAAAAACAAATAAAAATAAAACTAAGTACAAAATAAAATGTAAAAATGGTAAAAAAATAGGGCGTTTTAACTCAGTAAAATTCCACACTGAGTTAAAGTGCCCTTTTTAATTTGGTAATTAAGGGTTACAATTTTTGCAAGGTCGTAAGTTTGCGTATTTTTCTAAAAGTTGCGCCTTAGTACCTGTAAAAATTTCCTTATTGCTATCTTTTATTTGGTTAACGCTATCGCATGTATCACGGTGATAAACGCCAGTATTAATATTGATTACATATGTGTGAACGACATTATCATCATTGCTAGATTCACTAGCATTAGTGGAATCGTTTTGCTTAGTTACATCATTATTACTATTATTTAAATCGTTAGAAGAATCATTAGCTTTGCTATCTCCATTAGCATAATTAATAGAAATACCAGGCTGAACATTGTAGCAATATACATTAAAAAGAATAGAAGCACCATTATCTTCAACAGATTTTCCTTCCATTAATACACCTGAAGCTACAAGATTATTTCCTTCAAAAATAGGTGTTACTCTATATAGAACATGTTTATTTGTTTCTTTAACATAGTCTGCAACCATATTTTCAAATGGAAGCATACCATCAACGTTTAAATATCTAGTTCCAGTAATGAGGTTTTTGTCATTTGCATTTTCACCAGTAAGTTGGTAACCGATAAGGTGGCAACGATTATACAAATATTTTCCATCAACATTATCGTATTTTGTGGTTTTCCAGCCAGATGGTTTAACCATACCGATAGGACCGCGTTTTTCAGTAGGCATAATATCTTTGCCTACACAAGCATATGCAACTCCACAGCGCCCCATATTATCTAGATCGCTATATTTTTCAAAGGATTTAGTAGTTAAATCGCTATTAGAAAAATAAGGAGTGTTATTATTGACGGCTACATAAGCGGTGCCAGAATAAGCTGGAACGGAAGATAAGTCAAAATCAGTGGAACTAGAACTAGATTCACTAGTAGAAGTGTTATTTTTCTCCGTAGAAGCTACATTACTAGATTCGCTATTCTTTGCTTTTTGAGAGTTAAGGTTCTTTTCTGCAGAAGAAGAACCACAACCAGCAAATTGCATAGTCAAAAGTACCATAATTGCGATAAAAGCAAAATGAGTTTTAATGCTTTTAAAAATGTTAAATTGTTTCATCTCTTTTAAAAATCTCCTCTGTAATTTTTTTATGGGAATTACCTATAAAATCAATGGAGCTGTCTAAAGATAATTGGGTATAACTAGAAATTGCATCTATAGGTATATCGCAAACAAAGTCATGGGGATAAGTTGTATTCCAATGGTACAATATTATACCATCAACTAATCCCTCTTTTAAGTAACTAAAAACATAATCGGTTTCAACAAAGCAAAAATCATGTTTAGTGGCTAGATCTAAAAAGTTATCTGAAACAATAATATTAGCTTTAAACCAATTGACATCTGCAGAACTAATATTAGAAAAATCATTGATATGTTTACTGTATTCTTCAAATAAAGATCTAGAATAAGTATTCATATAAAATTTGGCGTCAGGATATTGTTGATGTTGTTTTTTGAAATGAAAAAATATTTTCTCAAAAATAACATAATCCTGACTTTGACGTCGATTATTAAAAAGTAGTCCTAGTTGATTATCTACACATGATATAATAGTCAAAGTATCATTCCCTTCCGTTATGAATTTATTTTATTACTAAAAAGTAACAGTATTTTGTCTAGATTCTATTTTTACATGATATCGAAAAAAAAGCAAGCAAAAACGAATGTAAGTTCTAAGAAATAAAAAAATAAAATTTTTTTAAAAAAGTTGTTGACAAAATGAATTAAAGACTGTATTATATTACATGTGCTCACGAGAGCGCAGCAAACACAACAAAGAAATGCGACAGTGGCGTAGTTGGTAACGCGCGACCTTGCCAAGGTCGAGACCGCGGGTTCGAGCCCCGTCTGTCGCTCTCAGATGAAAAATTGAAAA
>FOPE01000076.1 GCA_900113385.1 Lachnospiraceae bacterium C7 | reverse complement strand
AGAATAGGCGATAAATACTGAAAATTAAGCAGTGTAAAATTCAGTCTTGTAAAAACAAACAGTGTAAAAATATTAAAAAGGACTAGTGGATGATTTAAAAAAGATAAGACTTATATATCTTTTTGTCTTGCTAGTCCTTTTTTGTGTGGGTTAAATTAAAACGTTATTTTAACCGAAATAAACTTTGGGAGTTTGAGTGGTATTAAAAATTGTAAGAAATTGAAGAGAGTTTAAGGAAAAAGGAGATAGTTATGGTAATAATATTTTCGGGATATAATCAGAGAGCAGTAATTGCTTTTTTGAGAACATTAGAAAAAAATTGCGTATTGTATGGGATAGTGGCATGCACAAAAGAAGATGAAATTTTTAATACAGTATATGGGGAAAAAGTGGAATATATAAGGAAAGATAGAAAATTAAATAAAAGTGATATGGTAAAGGCTATAAATAAAATCAGGAAAAAATACAATAAGGAAGAAGAAAGTGCCTGGATAGCACCTTCAACAGAGTATTTAAATAGATATTTACTTAAAAATAGAATATTTTTTGAAAAAAACAATTGCGTAATTCCGCTGGTTAATGAAGAGCTTTATGAAAAAATATCTGATAAAGAAAAATTTTATATGTTGTGTAAGAAAAATTTGATTGATGTTCCACAAAGTTATGATTATGTAGAGAAATATGAGAAGCCTATTGTTGCAAAACCAAAAAAATATGTGGCGAGTGATAAAAAAATATATTCCCCTATATTTATAACTAGTGAGGAAGAATTGGTGAAATTTAAAAAAGAACATCAAGAAGATGATTTCTTATATAATGAATTCATAAAAGGTGGGGATAGTTTTTATTTGATGTTTTATTTCACTAGAAGTGGTAAGGTGTTCAAGTTTTCACAGAAAAATATCGCACAACAGTCAGGGGGAAAATCTATATTAGCTGCAGTTGGTGCCCCTTATCATTTGTCGCAAAGCATAGTGAAAAAATATATAAAGATGTTTAGAAAAGAAAATTTCTATGGACTTGTGATGATTGAAATTAGAAGAAGCGAAGGAATCGATTATATGATAGAAGCTAATCCAAGATTTTGGGGACCTTCACAACTGTTTTGTGACTCAAAGAACAATTTGTTTGAATGCATGTTGGAGGATTTTGGTATTATAAATAAAAGAAAGAGCGAGAAAGCAGATATTATGGTTCCCTATTTTTGGAGTGGGGGAATAAGTGGGAATATTATGAAAAATAAAACCTGTGTATGGCATGGTGAGGGAAAAAAATATTTCGAAATGTATGTGGAGGATTTTAAAAAACACGATATTTATGGGAGAAAAGATACTATGAAAGAATATTATGTAGAAAAAATGAAAAATTTATACATGGAAACAAGTAAGCATTCTAAATATCAAATATTGGCAGATCCTATTAGAAAAATGATTAATCAAGATGAGTTAGACATAAAATCACGCCAGGAGCAAGAAAGATTAGATTATATTGTGAAAAATATTAATTTAGAAGGAAAAAATGTCTTAGATATTGGAGGCAATACAGGTTACTTTACTTTTGAGGCATTAGAAAAAAAGGCGAAACATGTGGATTATTATGAAGGAAATACAAATCATGCTGAATTTGTGAGAACGGCAAAAGAAGCAATTGGATATAAAGATAAGCTGACAGTATATGACGAATACTTTGATTTTGAGAAGAATAAAAAAAGATATGATGTTATATTCAATTTGAATGTTCTGCATCACCTTGGTGACGATTTTGGAGAATATTCTAAAAAAAAATTTGCTAAGGAAAAAATGCGTGAAATAATAAATAAAATGGCACAATATACGGATATTATGGTCTTTCAGATGGGATATAATTGGATGGGAAACATAAGCGAAAATTTATTTGAAAATGGAACAAAAACAGAAATGATAGAGTTTGTTAAGGAAAGCAACAAATTTTGGGATGTTTTGTATGTTGGAATTGCTCAAAAGAATCAAGACGGAGATATTGTTTACGAAAATGTTAATCATAATAATAAAAAGAGAGATGATAGTTTAGGAGAGTTTTTGAATAGACCCATTTTTATAATGAAATCTAAAGTGGTTAACGTTGAGGTAGAATTTGAAGAAGTTTTTGATTGGGAGATGAAAGATATCAGACAAGAGAAGAGTGAATAATTACCAGAATAGGCGATAAATACTGAAAATTAAGCAGTGTAAAATTCAGTCTTGTAAAAACAAACAGTGTAAAAATATTAAAAAGGACTAGTGGATG
>FOPE01000079.1 GCA_900113385.1 Lachnospiraceae bacterium C7 | reverse complement strand
GAAGGTGAAAAAAGTGTAGCATTAGCAGAAGAGGGAATCGGAGCAGCATCGAAAGTAGAAAAGACAGCAAAGGTGACTTCAAAGTTAGAAAAGACCGCAGAAGTAACATCAAAAGCAGGCAAGATAACCGAGGGTGGAAGAAAATATGGCATAGATGTTGATAATCTTAATTTCAGTAATACAGTATCAGGACATGGTAATAGACCGTATCAAGATTCAAAATTGCTTATTAATGAAATTATTAACTCAAGTGAACCTGTCCAAGATCCTCAAGGCACGAATGCATTATATTGGGAAGTCGATGGAAGCTTTAATAATAGTAATGGAATATATGAATTATTAATAGACCCTGAAACAAATACAGTATGGCATTTTGTATATAAATCAAAGTAGGAGAGATTAAAAAATATGAACGATAAAGTATACTCAACAAAAACTCATAGCATAAGTCGAACGGAATATTGTGAAAATACATTCTCTTTGACCATCAATTTTTTTGAACTATCTTTTGAGATGGATACATATAAACTGGTTGATGTTTTTGGCTTTTTTCCACTGATTAAAGCGATTAAAACTAATATATCTATACCGCAATTTAATAAAGGGGATTATCATGTAAGACTTAATAACCAAAATATAAAAAGTGGGGAAATATATAATTACAATGATATTGCATATACAGAGGGAGTGGATTTTAAAAATTCCCAAATATATTATGATACTAGCAAAAAAATTATTTGTATTGGCGAAATTGATTACAAACATATGGTAATTAAAGTTAATGATTATATAGTATGTGTACTTGATCAAAAAGGTATTCTTAGATGTCTCTATATTATGTTTGATAGAATTGAATGATAGTTAATATTTTGATTTCAAAGCTATGGTCTTAAGCCAATAAAGTGGACACCGAAAGTGCGACTCTACGCCGCACCTTCTGCATGAACAGTAGCCGGTGTCTTGTGGCCAGAGC
Organism: Lachnospiraceae bacterium C7; assembly: GCA_900113385.1. Taxonomy (GTDB): domain Bacteria; phylum Bacillota; class Clostridia; order Lachnospirales; family Lachnospiraceae; genus Roseburia. The sequence continues at coordinate 805 of FOPE01000079.1, read as the reverse complement.
TACTATAGGTTCGCTGACGGTTATACCATAACTCGATATATTCAAAGTAATCCAGATGATGAAGAAAATATTGGGGAAAATAATATATGCTTTTTTCAGGCCCAGATTATGAGGATTACGAAGATATCATCGGCTACGAAGAATTCTACAAATATCTTGTCCCAGCATGCGAGTTTTATGTAGAACGTCGTCATCCGGAACATAAGGAAATCGTAGAGCAGAAGCTTAAAGAGATAAGAGAAGCATATGGTTTGAAGTAGTTTAATTTTTTACAAAATATAAGCAAACTATTTTAGCCAAAACCATGATATTATCTTATGATAATAATTAGTTATAAGAGACAATAGAATATAGTAAAAATAAATGGAGTCACAAAGATGAGGTTTATACATAATTAAAACCTAGATAAGTTTTGTGGTTCCTTTTAGTACCATAAAAGTGTAGTTGTTAGAGAGTAATTAACTCTGACATCTGCACTTATTTTTTTATAATAAGGGGAGTAATTGGTATGGCGAGGTCCTTTTTGCAGACTATATGGGATTTGATGATACAGAAAAACTTGTTAAATTTATAAAGATAATAACAGAAGAAATGTCAAACCGTAAGCGTAAATTTGCTCATGCAATGGCTCAAAATATATCTGTTTATAATGAAAGCATTAGAAACGAAGCAAGAAAATATAATGAAGATAATGGCTTGAAACCTGAATATCAAGGATACAAAAATCCAAACACCTTAAGTGTTATTTTAGTCGCAATAGATAACTTTGATGCTCTAAAAGAATTAGGTGATGACATGGAAAGCT
>FOPE01000018.1 GCA_900113385.1 Lachnospiraceae bacterium C7 | reverse complement strand
CGTTTGCACAGTCTTTACCAAGATAATACGTATTATGGATATAAGTTCTATTTTCCTTGATTTCATGTGCAACTGTGGAAGGATGTCTACCGATTAATTTTGCTATCTTTTTAAGGGAATCTTTGTTGTGTATTCCAGTTTCAATCGCAAGTCGATCCGACAAATCCATTTGTCCTTTATTTCTGTAGTAGTTCATATCTGCTCCTTTCCAGCAGATAGTAATCGATATCTTTACTATATCATATCTGCTCCTTTCCAGCAGATAGTAATCGATATCTTTACTATATCATCTCTGCTAGAAGAAGCCGTTGCAAAAGTAAACTAGACTTTTTTAGCCATTTTCAGTTGTCAAAGTACAGGTTTAATTTTTCATTCTAGGTCTTTACATTTATAATTATACTTTGCCTAGTGGGTAAAAAAATGACCTTCTAACCTTTTTTGATTTATTTTTTGATTTATTTTTTTATTCAAGTTTTTCCCAGCCTACACTTTGCTTAAATGCAGGCATCTCATTTGAAACATAAAATATATCTCCAAACAAAAAAGCTTTAGGAAGCGTAACTTTGATTTTTCTCCGTTATGCTCACCTAAAGCTTTTTTAATTTCAAATCCGTTTTTTAATATATGTCTTTTATGGTTTTTATATTTATTTACATTCTTGCATATACTTATATCTCTTTTTAAGAATATAAAGCTGCCAAAATGAAAAGCAAGAATATGAATACGAAATAAACTACAAAGAATCCTACCAAAATAAATACTGAAATCTTAGCAAATTTTCTTGCAGTTGCTAATTTTTTATGTGCTTCATCAAACATATCTAATTTTGCTGCTTGATCTGCTTTATACAAATTGTATATAGCAATTATTGCTGTAACTTTTTCTCCAATTAATAAAACTGCAACTAAAACCCAAATAATTGTTTTATCAAATATTGCACAAAAATTTCCATATTTTGGATCTAATTTATATTCATATCTCTGTGACATATTGTAATATCCTTGATTTTGGAAATTTCCCTGATTGTAATTACCATACCCCTGATTTTGGTTATTATATTGGTTACCATATCCTTGAGCCTGATTGTTGTATTGGTTACCATACTGATTGCCATATCCCTGAGCTTGGTTATTATATTGGTTACCGTATCCCTGAGCCTGATTATTATATTGGTTACCATACTGATTGCCGTATCCCTGAGCCTGATTATTATATTGGTTACCATACTGATTGCCGTATCCCTGAGCCTGGTTATTATATTGGTTGCCATACTGGTTGCCGTATCCTTGAGCTTGGTTATTATACTGGTTGCCATATCCCTGAGCCTGGTTATTATATTGGTTACCGTATCCTTGTGACTGAGTATTATATCCAGTTTGACTATCGCTATATGGATTTTCATATCCTTGCTCTTGGTTACTATTTGAATTATAATTTTCCTGTGTTTGATTATTAAAACTATCGCTCACATTCTCAATATTCTCAGATGTTTGATTTACAGTTTCTTCTTTTGATAAACTAACTTTATTCTCTGTGAAACCGCTCTCTTTCTGAGACACAATATTACTGTCAAAATTTAAATTATTTTCGTCCATTAATATATCCTCCATTTTGGTATTGAAAATTTATTAAATTTTTATAAATTTTCTATATATCTATTATGTAATACTTTTGCTCTTTAGTAAAGTTTTTTTATAAAAATCATTATTAGAAACAAGGATTGACTCTATAACAGTTGTAGAGTTTATATTATAATTATTATAATATACTTAGGAGGATTATTATGGAAAAAAATTTTACTACTGGTAGCGTTTTTAAAGCTATTCTCATTTTTTCTATTCCATACTTAATTTCATATTTTTTGCAGACTTTGTATGGAATGGCAGATTTATTTATTATTGGACAATTTTGTGCTGTAGAAAGCATAACAGCTGTTTCTATAGGCAGTCAAGTTATGCACATGCTAACTCTTATGATTGTTGGCCTTGCAATGGGTTCAACTATTTTAATAGGAAAAGCTGTTGGAAGTAAAAATAATGTAGAAAAAAACAAAGTTATAGGAAATACCGTTTCAATTTTTATGATTTTTTCTGTAATTGCAACAGTATTACTTCTTATAGCAGTAGACCCTATTGTAAATGTAATGTCTACTCCAACAGAATCTATAGCATCCACTAAAATTTATTTAACTATTTGCTTTTTAGGCATTCCTTTTATCACTGCCTATAATGTTATTAGTTCAATTTTTAGAGGAATGGGGGATTCAAAAAGTCCCATGTATTTTATTGCAATTGCATGTGCCGCTAACATTTTAATAGATTACATCTTTATTGGTCAGCTTAACTTTGGGCCAGCTGGTGCTGCCCTAGGAACTACACTTTCGCAAACAATCAGTGTAATCATTTCGCTTTTCTTTGTTTTCAAGAAACGAATGATTCCTGGCATGAAAAAAACAGATTTTTCATTGGATAAAAATATTATCATTAAAATTTTTAAAATAGGAATACCAGTTGCTTTACAAGATGGATTTATTCAAATTTCTTTTATTGTAATAACTATTTTTGCAAATCTTCGTGGCCTAAATGATGCTGCCGCAGTTGGAATTGTTGAAAAACTGATAGGGATTTTCTTTTTAGTTCCTTCTTCTATGCTTTCCACTGTGTCTGCACTTTCTGCACAAAATATCGGTGCAAATAAAAATGATAGAGCAAAATCCGTTTTACGTTATGGTGCTCTAATTTCAGTAATTTTTGGAATAATAATAAGTATAGCAATGCAATTTTATGCTAATGAAGCTGTTTCGCTATTTACCAAGGATCCAGTTGTAATCAACTTAGGCGGACAATACATGAAAAGTTATGTTTGGGATTGTATACTTGCTGGAATTCACTTTTGTTTTAGCGGATTTTTCTGTGCCTATAGCTTATCTATTATCTCATTTGCACATAACTGTTTTTCAAGCTTTTTGGTTAGGATTCCTTTAGCATACATTGCATCAGTTCACTTTGCAAAAACCCTTTATCCTATGGGATTTGCAGCACCTATCGGATCAAGTGTATCCGTAATAATTTGTATAACTGCTTTTATTATTTTAAATAAGAAGGAGATACTTAATGGACAAAAATAAACTTTTTCCTATTGGAGAAGTTGCTAAAATGTTTAACATCAGTGTTGGAACCATCCGCCACTACGTCGCATTGGGCATGCTTACACCTGAATACGTGGATCCTGATAGCGGATATCGATATTTTAGCTATCGCCAATTTGAAGTAATTACAACAATTCGATACCTTAGACGTTTAAATATGTCATTAGAGGAAATTTCTGATTTTTTAAAAAATAGAGATGTTGACAAAATCCTTGCGCTTTTAGAAGCACAAAAAGAAACGATTTATGAAAAAAGACACGAACTAGATTTGCTAGAAGAAAAAATAACCTATCAAATTAATTTAATTAAGGATGCTCAAACCTCTACAACTAACACCGTTGAGATACGAACTATTCCTAGACAGCACGTTGCTTGGCTTAAAAGTAATATTTCTCCAAAAAAATATTATGATTTAGAACCTTCTATTAGACAATTTCAAATTAACGAAACTGACCCTATTGTCTATATGGGAAAAATTGGCGTTGGTATTACTAAAGATCATTTACTAGAAAATAAATTTGACTCTTATGATCTTGTTTTTTTGACTATTGCCCCTGGAGATACTTACCACGGTAATACTGATATCTGGGAAAAATGTACTTGTGCTTGTTTGAGATTTCATGGTACCCATGTTGATGCAGCTCCTTGGTATGATAAGCTTGTTAATTATATTAAAAAAAATGGTTATACTATTGACGGATTTGCTAGAGAAATCACTTTAATTGATGATGGCATTACTAACGATTCTAAGAATTTTATAACCGAAATACAGATTCCAATCAAATAATTTTTGCAAGAAAAAATCCAACCTCCGTCTCTCTTCGAAGGTTGGATTTTTAATTAAATTTTTGTTTTTCCCTTTTTATTTTTATCTTATTAATGGACCTTTCATAACTAATTCCTTTCTAACTATATAGGCGGTTAATATTTGGTTTATTATTACTCAACTTGTTGTTCTTCAGGTGTTGAAGATACATCAAATTTAATTTCTTTAATTGCATTCACATCATTATAACCACTAAATCCTGTTGCCTGAACAGCACATGCTGTGATATCTAAGGTTGGAATTTTTGTTTTGCCTTCAACTGCAGATGTATCACCAGCAGGTGCACGATTGCTTAAATTTTCTCCCATCTGAACTGCATTGAAAATTGTGTATGCATTAGTTGCACCTTCTGTTGAATCATATGATACAGCGCCATCGCTATATGCATAAACTTCGTAAGTAATATCATCAGTGATACCCTTTGCTTGTTTGTATTGATCTGTAATGTTCACCCATTTATCTGTAAAATTGATATTTTTGAATACTTTAACGTTATCAATTTTAGCATTAACGTTATCAATTTTAGCATAAAGGAATGCTGGTTGAGAGCCTGACTCAATTTTAATTGTAGGATCTTTGTAAACCCACTCATTTGCGCATAAGCCTTCATATAAATTTTCTGTTGCTGTCCATTCATCTCCATCAGTATCATACTGATATTTTCCTAATGGGATATCAAGTCCTTGAACTTTATCTTCTTCCTTAGTACTGCTAGTTGATACTGTAGACTCCTTTAAATCGATGCCAACATCACCAACAGTAAATGTATTTGATACTTTCTCTGTTGTATCTGTTAAATATGCAAATGTTCCACCAATTCCGATTGCTGCAATTAAACCAACTGATCCTAAAACTGTTGCGACTTTTTTCTTGTTCATAATAAATCTCCTTTTCTTTTAATCATTTTACTCCACATTTATAATGATATTCACCAACATCCACTTTGATGTAAATATGAATATTATTACCGTTGTTTAACTATTAATGTTTCTGATTTTTCTCTTCTTGCTAACTTATTCATCATCTTCCGTATTTAAATTTTCTTCATTTTCTTCTACACTTGTTAATGCATCAGGCAAGAAGTTAAGCAAAATTATTACTATTAAAATTCCACATACTGCTGCAACTCCAAGTGGTGTTCGACCATATAATGTGACATATCCCAAATATGGAATATTAAATTTGTAAATGCCAACAACTTCTTTTTTAGTAACTACTTTTCCATCTACATTTTTGTTTGCATCACCTTTTGTCACATATGATCCATCAGAATTAATTGAATCTACTCTGTGAGTTACAAATGTTTTGTCTGATAATTTAAAAGTGATTACGTCACCTTTTTTTATTTCTGTATTTCCTACCTCTTTGTCAAAAACTAATGACCCCACTTTAATGTTTGGTTCCATGCTTCCACTTAATACTGCAAATTGTTTGATTCCAAAAAATCTTGGAATAATTAAAATTACTGCTACTGCTAATAAAATTACTAATAATACTGTTGCTAAGCAACTACAAATTTTCTTCCCCATGATTGTTTTCCCCTATACTAGTTTAATTATTTTAGTTATTTTTAGATTTAATTATTTAATTTTATCAAATTCTGCTTTAATCTTTTCTACAGAAACAACATCTCCTGCTTTGTATCCATCTGCAAAAACTGCATCCTGTGAAATGGTAACATCAAAATTACAAGGTATGTCGCTTCCTATCTTTACATTCTCAAATAGGCTCTTGGTATTAGCAGATTTCTTTATTGGTGTATTGTAATAATAATATCCATCACTATATATCCAACCATACTGCTCATTTACAACGTCTTCGCCTTTAATACTTCCTTCTTTATTATACAAAACGCCTGTCTGTGTTCCTAAAGGTTTTCCATCACTACATAACAAATAAATTTTTGTTTCATCAACTTCTTCACTACTTGATAATATTTCTTCAGGTGTTACTGTTACTCTCACTCTTATAAAAGCATCTGACTTTTCTTCGTTTTTTACTGAAGGATTTTTTTTAATTGTTTCACCTTTTTTAATAGTACCTTCAAATTCTTCTTCAATCTTTGTTTTTACTTCTGCCCCTTCAAAAGTATTTGCTACCGTTTTTGTTGTTGACACTAATATTCCTAATGTTGTAAGTGCTCCTATTAAGAATACCCCTAAAGCTGTTATAGTAACTGCAGCTTTTTTGTTACTTAAAATTTTTTTCATTTGTTACCCCTCCATGCCTTCGCATTGTGTTATACTACTTTATTACTCCACTTTGATGTCCCCACACCAAAGGTTTTTATTTTAGGATTCCTAACCACTACCCCATGGCTAGGAATCCGTTATTTTATTTTTGCACTACTGTAGAATCTTTTTTTGAAAAAATTCCACTAAACAACTTTTCGTAATTGCTTTCTACTCCATTATCAGCATCGTTTGTGCTATCTGCCTTACTTTCTCCATCAAAGTTGAAAATATTTTTAACTACATCATCATGTCTTGGTCTGTTATTATCAATCTTCGTATTTTTATACTCTGTAGTTACTGTTTCAACTATATCTTTCTTTTGATAAGAATACGCAGTTTTCTTTGCGCCTAACTTAAAAGTTGCTACTTTACCATTTGTTTCAACATTAAAATAATCAGAATTAGGTACAGTAGAGTAACCTAAAGATTCAAATTTAAATCCCATTGAATCTAGTTCTTCAACACGATAATTACCTTTTGGTAAATTTGTTATCGTAGTTGATAAAGTAACTGTATTTTTGTCAGCATTATCTACTACTTTTTTTGTAAATCTCAATGTTTTGTAGAATGTCTGTTTTTCGTCTCCATCCTTACGTGTAACTTTAAATGTAAAAATAGGATCACCTTTTTTAGCTTCATAATCCTTCTTAGGAATTGTCTTATTAATTACAATTTTTCCTGCAACAACATTAGTTTTTGAAAAAACTACAGAAGTATTATCATTAGCAACATCACCAGCTACACTATCTGCTGTATAAGTGTAACCTTCCTCATTAAACTTTATAATCCTTTTGTCTAAAGGTATTGGTTGAATTTTTGCTGACACTTCATACTTTTCTACTTCAGATCCAATTCCTGTTGGTATGTGGTTTCCTAATGTTCCTTTTTCAATTTTTATTGTATAAACAATATCACCAACATGATCTTGTGTATCTTTGTATGAATATGGTTCTGTGTATACATAGTTTCCATTTTCATCCTTATTTTCGTCTTTTATAATTTTTTGATACAACTCCTCACCCAATATTGACTTACAAGGTTCAACTGAATTACCGAAAAAGACTGTTCTATTTTCGCCTTGTAAACTAAGCGATTTAGTTTGAACATTCACTACAGGCCTTGGAAAATATTGTGTTTCAGCAATATTATTGTCTTCATCTTTAACATCAACCCTAGAATCTACCCCATTTGTAGGAATAACATTGCCTCCGAGGAAGTCATCATTAGCTCTTACTAGTAATTCTACATTCCATACAGGTTTGCCAGCTTCATCTAGCTCTAGAGGTTGATTTTCCCATTTGATATATATACCATTTGAATCTTTATATACTTTACCAGCTTCTTCTCCTGAAATAGGTGAAGGAATAGTATTACCTACTTCATATGCAGTGTAACTACTATCAGAGCTAGATTTAACTAATGTAAATCTTGGATCTATATAATCAATTACGTCACCTCTTAATGTTTTTGTAGATAAATATTGAGTAATATTGTTAAATCCGTTGGCTAGATTGCTAACATCTCCAACAGTTTCAATTTCATCAGCATATCTTTTTAGGTATGTTTCACCGGTCAACCTACTATTAGGATTATTTTCATTACCAGAATTTTTCATTCCATTATAGGAAATTCCGTAAACATCTGCTTCTTCTTTTAACTTAAAAGCTTTTTTTCTATATTTTTGATAATTCCAATTGCTTTGATAATCATCTGGATACTCCTCACAGTCAGAGAACAAAATTACAGCTCTTTTCTCATTAGGACTATTTTGATTATCTGTAATTAACAAATCATAAACATCTGCAAGTGTACGTGTCATACAACTTCCGCGTTGCATTGTAATACCATTAATAGCATTTATAAGATTCATCATATTTGTATCGCTATCTAATGAAGTTAATGTATAAATATTTCTACCGCACTTATAAATACCAGTTGCATCAGATATCGCAACAATACCTATTCTAGAATTTGGTGACTTTTCACGCATTGTTTTTATAAAGGCGGTTACAGCTCTTCTTAGGTTATCAATTCTAGTAATTTTAATTGATTTTGGGCAATTTGATGTGGTAATATCAACCGATTTTTCTTGTCCGCTGCTTTCATATTTAAATACCCATTTGTCATTTTCAAACACAACTGTGCCTGTTCTTTCTTCATCATCTGCCATCATACTTACGCCATCATACTCATACGCAGTATCTAATCTTTGTAACTGGTTATATGCCTCTGCACTATTACCTGCACTTACCACATTAACATCCTTATTTTCCATTGAAGTAGATACATCAAGTACTAGCATTATATCTGTACTTTCATCTGTTGAAGTTGTTACATTATCGATTGATGAAGCACTAATATTAATTTTATATTCTCTGTTATTAGCATCATTAATTTCTGCTGTTTTATAAGTTTTAGTTTCTATATTATCTGTTTGTCCTGTAGCTTCAGGATTATTTGTTTTTAAAAGCATTTTAGAATTATCAAGATTTTCTTTATTTTGCTCACTCTTTAATGCTTCTTCATTAATTTTTTCTTGAGGCATATTGAATTTAAGTTTAAAATCACTCATTCCAACGCTTCTCTCAAGTGAGTAAATTTTAAGTGTATGTGCATTGCCATCGTTTAAGTTCGTCAAAGAATCATCGCCATACATATTGTAAATATTGTAAACTGCTTTTTGATCATTCTGCATTGCAACGTATGGAGCTGCGCATCCATCTTGAATTGGATTCTGACCTGTTAAACTTGTGATTTCCACATCGCCTGTTGTGAAATCAATTCTTCCATTTACTGCGCTGTGAATTCCACCAAGATCAAGTACTAATTTGTTATCTACATAAACCCATGTATCATCATCACTTGTTAAATCTAAAATACCATCTGTTTCTGTTCCATCAGGTGCTGCCACTTTACCATTTGATGTAAGATAAAAAGGTGTTTCCATATTCATTCCAAAATGGCTTTCTTCCTGACCTAATGGCATAAATTTTGCTTCATTTTGTCCTTTTGTTTGTTCAGTTCTAAGCAAAGAATTTGTTTTTGCATCATATGTTACATTTGTTTTGTCACTATCAAATACATAATATCCTTCTGCATCTACATCAAATAAAAGACTAACATCTTTATATGATTTATTAGTAGCTGGATTTGAAGTAAATAAATCATTTGCATAATATTTACAATCTTTTGCTGAGAATAAATTATTGTCATTTCCGATTGTTGTACTTACGAGGTTTTGAACAACGCCAGCTGTTTCAATATTATAAATATCTGCTTCAGCTGTTTCTGGTGTTGTGAATTTTAATTCACCTCTACTAGCATAATAACTATTTTGCTGTGATACTGCTGCATCTGTTGCAGCGTTTTGTGCATTTGTTGTTTCAACTTCTTGATTTTGCACTTCTTGATTTGCTACTTCCTGTTCTGTAGCCTCTTGATTTAAAGTTTCTTGTTCTGTAGCCTCTTGCTCTGCATTTTCTTGAGCCTGTGTTTCAGGATTAACTGTCTCTGTACTTCGTGTCTCCTGATTTGCTACATTTTCTTTATTGACTTCTGGTTGTTCTGTTTGAACATTTTGATTATTTAGAACAACATTATTTGAAGTATTATACTTAAATAAATTTAATTTGAAATTTTTTGGTTCTTTTTGATTTGCTTCTACCCCTGATTTAGTATCTGCAGCATCTACGCTCATTTGATCCGCGCCACCTAGGCCTCCTATAAGCATTGTGCCTGTCATTACTAAAGCTATTGTTTGTTTCCAAAAGTTTTTTGGTTTCATGTAACTCCTCCTCATACTTATACTCTCCTGCTTAATACTTAAAACCTACTACCCTCATATATAAGTCTCAAGTCCAAAACTAGTTAACTTATGTCAATTACATATTTGATTAAATTTCATCTTTTTTCAATTTTATCTAGATTTTTCAATCTGTTTTAATTGCTTCAATTAACTTACACATATAATATCAAAGTTAAGTCACATATAGGTCACACGATAAAAATTTCATGTTACTTTTTACACTTTTGCATAAATATTCTAATTATATTTCAGATTAGAGTATTTATGCTGTGTAATTATGTTTGTTTATTCAATTTTAAATTGTTTTTATTAATTCTGAATCACTTTTTTAGACTATAAATTTTCTTTATTTTCCAAATAAATGTTCCTCGCTACCTGCTAATTCTATAGGCTCAATATCTATTTGTACGGAAATTGATTTGTACTTATCATTTTTTTCTAATAAATTAGAAATGATTCTATTAGAAACCATTACTCCATTACTATAATTGCAATCTTGTAAAAGAACTATGAATTGCGATTTTGAATATTTTGCTGTCACATCACCAAGTCTCAGAGATTCTATTAATATCTGCTGCAATGCTTTCATTGCCTGCCCTAATCTATATTCTGCAACTTTATCTTGTAAACCACTTCCGCCACAATCTAATGTAACTAAAAGAAGCTGTCCCTCTTTATTGTCTCGGGCATTTTTTCTTGCTTCTAGGCGATAAATTTGTTTAAAAACCTGATACCCACATACAAATGCTCCATCCATGTCATCATTGCAAAATGCCATATCGTCATAGATAATTTCCATTCCTTCTATTTCATGTTCTGCAGTGGCATTTAAAACATCTGCATATATCTGATCTAAATCTTCTGTTTCAAAAACTCCTAACTCTTTTTCTAATATCTCTTTTGCTTTATTGTAAGATTCTACTGCTAAGGCATTTTTTCCTTGATTGTACATCGAGTCCAGTAAAAAACAATATATCTGCTCATCTAGTCTATCAATTTTTAATGCTTTATTACATATCTTTTCTATTTTTTCATAAGCGCCTATCTCTTTATATAATGCAGACAATTCCTTTACTGCTGACAAATACAAAGAATGATAGTATGTATTTAATGTCAAAATCCAATGCATATCTGTTATTTTTGGCATGAAATCTCCATTATATAAATCTAATGCTTCATTATATAATTCCACTGCCTCTGACATATTTTCTTCTTTACTAGCTTTCGTTATTTTTTTTTCAAAAACTGATGCATCAAACTCAACTTCATATCCTGGGTTCCAACTATATGATCCACGCTTTGTAATTATAAAATCTGATATTCCAAAATGTTTTTTCAAAAAATTTCTCAATCGATACATTAAATTTTTTAATGCCCCTGTTGGATTATCTGTATCATCTTCTTGCCAAAGTGCTGAACAAATTTCGGCACTAGATACATCTTTTTTTCTATATATCAACATATACATAAGAAGTTTTGTCATCATAGTGGATCTTATATCAGAATCTTCTACACTTACCCCATCGTAGGACATCTGAAAACTCCCCAAAGTTCTTACTTTAACCATTTTTTACCCTCTTATCATAATTATTTTTAGAAATCTTGTTATTATTTTATCATTTTTTATAGTTTTATTTAAATTTTACCACTTTTGTTTTTGTAACGCTAGTAATTTTTTACATTTTTTTGCTTTTTATTTAGTCGATTTTGCATGTATTTTTTCTAGTTCATAAACTTTTTATAAATTTTTTCTTTAATTATCGTCATTTTCCATATATATATAGAAGCAGAGACCATTTTATCCATAGTCTCTGCTTCCTTGTTCATGGTCTTATATGTAAGATGATTATAACAATTTTAGCCTAGTTTAATTCTTTATTCTGTTTTAAATTTTATTTTTTCTATTTATTGTTTTTAATGTTTTCTCTTCTTTGCAGTGAAAACACCTACGCCAAATGCAACTACTAATGCAACTGCTCCAATTATTATTACAGCTGTTGTGCTTGATAAACCAGTTCTACTAGATTTGTTTTCTCCTGAACTTTGTCCATCTGATTTTGGTGTTTTGTTATCATCAATTGTTGCCTCATTACCATCATCGTTTCCTTCATTTGCATTTTCAGCTTCATTAGCAGCATTTGGAACTGCTTGGTCATCTATAGCTGCAGCTCCTGGTGTTCCTGCTGCGGCTCCGGCTGTTCCAGCAGCCCCAGCAGCGGCTGGTGTTGTTCCTGTCGCAGCTGGTGTTGTACCTGTTGCTGTTGTTCCTGTTCCAGTTGTTACTGTTGCAGCTGGAATTGTTACTGTTGTTGGTAATACAACGTCTACATATTCTGTTCTATTAGTTACATTTCCTGGGACGAAAACTGTTCCAGTAAATGTATAATAAAATGTAACTGTATTGTTTTCACCTTTTTTCAATGTAAAATCTACAGCTTTATTATTTGTTGCATACTGGCTAATCGCTATTGGATTTGCTGTTACTTTTTGGCCATCGCTTCCATATACGATTACTGGTGCTGCAATTGCTGCATTTGATTGTGCGTCTACATATTGTATTGTATATGATACTGGATTCACAAGTTTACCATAATCTAATACAAAGCTAAGATTTTTCTTTAATCCTCCGTCTGTACCTTTCAACTGGGCATCTGAAATTCCCCATCTTGTTGTATCACTTAACAATGCATACTCTGAGTTTTCTTTCATTGCTCCTGCAAAAAATGTATACAAACTGTTACTATCTGTTACTGCATATCCAAATCCATCATAAATTGCTGTTGCAACTGATGTTCCTTTTTTTGCAGTAATTCTAACATATTTTTGTTTTACCTCTACTTTTGATACGCTATTTGAACCTACTTTTGAAGAAACTTCAAGATTTTTACTAGCCGTATTGAAATTTCCTACATTTCCTGCTCGAAATGTAATTGTATAATTTAGGCCTGCCGCATTTACTTTTGTTTTTGTTTGTGGTGCAAATATTAAACATAAAGCCATTACCATCATCGCAACGCATTTAATTATTCTTTTATTCTGCATCATCATCACCTGTCTTTCTGCTTTTTGTAATCGCTACGATAACAATGCCTGCTCCTATTAATAACGCAGCAACTAATCCATAAACTCCAACGTCACTTGTTTTTACTTTTCCTAGTTGTGTTCTTAAATTTGATAATGTAATTCCTGATGATGTAGTAGAACTTGGATCTGTTATATTTCTTCTAACTACACTTGTATTTACTGTATCTTCTCCATATTCAACTTCGTGGTTTACATCATAGGCTCTGTAGTTAAAAGCAATTTTTCCTGTTGCATCCGAATAATCTACTGCAGATGTACTGTCATTTCCTTCACCTTCAAGGGTTAATGTTACATATACATTTGTACTTTGTCCTTTGCCCAATTGATATAAAAATGTGTAATCATTTAAATCTGAAATTTCTCCAAGTCCTTTTGTGCTTCCGCTTCCTGTACCATCTTCATAACCACCTGCTACTGCATTTATAAGTGATTTTGAGCTTTCTTGTGTATCGCCTACTGAAATATCATATGTATAGGCTCCACCTGATGATTTATTTGCTTCTTCTAATACATCAAGTGTTTCTTCTGAAATATAAAAATCCATAGTATCGTTACTTGAATTTTTTAATTTAATTGTTTGTGTTTTTGTATCCCCTGGTGCCATTCCCTCAAAGGCATCTCCAAGGCTTGTTGTTCCATCTGAGTTTTTTGTTACATCTCCACTATATTTAAATTCTTTATTCTCTGTAAATAAAACTGTTGGTTCTGCTGCACCAAATACATTTGTCTGGCTTAAACATGTAACCGACAACATTAATGTTGTTGTTAAAATTAAAAGTTTTTTTCTCATACCCCTACTCCTTTTTATTCTTCAGAAACAGATGTTATATTTCCATTTGAATCAATTTTTGGGAAAACTCCCCATTCTGCTGCAATTGCATCTTTGCTGTTGCTCTTTTGAACAGCTTCTACGTTTACATCAAATTTAAAGCTTCCTCCATAGAATTCTTTTGACATTCCATCTTCAAAATGAATTTCATCTAAAAAATTAGAGCTTGACTCTCCAGCTTCAATTGGTTTTGTGTAATACAATACTGTTTCTTCTCCATCGTGATGTGCTACAATCCAGTCTCCAACTTTATACTGTTCGTCATAAGATAATACTTCTTTTAATTTTTTCCCTGCTAATTTAAAACTTACGTAATCTTTATCAATTTCTCCTTCATCTAAGACATCATCATCCCATGTTGAATCAATTGTTACTTTTGTATACAATCCATAAGCATTTTTTCCTGTACCTTCATTCACTACATTTAATTTATAGCTTTCTGATTGTCCAGGACTAACTATCATATCTGATCCTGAAAGTTTAGATACACCTTCCCCACCAAGGCTTACTTTTACTTTTCCTTCAGATATATTTGATACTGCAGCTCCTACATCATCAGTTGTACTATATCCCGATGCAAGCGATGCAATTATGCCTGCTGCCGCTATTAGTCCCACTGTTCCAAACAGTGCCATATATTTTTTTCTCATATACTCTCCTCCAATATGTTTCTAATGTTATACTCCTTTGATGTATCCATTATAAGAAATCCCGGTCACATATTAGTCACACGATTAATTTTTTTTGTGACCATTTAATAAAATATCATTTTTGTTATTTGATAAAGTGACCCAAAGATGACAGATTGGGCTGGAGCGACTGAGATACGCTGCTGGTTCTGCTCTTCTGGGTACTCTCTGCTCTTCTGGGATTGGTCTGGGCTGGAGCGACTGAGATGCACTGCTGGTTCTGCTCTTCTGGGTGCTCTCTGCTCTTCTGGGATTGGTCTGCTATGGGAAATTATCCATTGGATAATATAATTATTTTTACACTTCTTCTTTTTTCTTTTATTTTTTTCTGACTATTTCTTGTTTTTCCTTATTTTTCCCAACTCGGAAACTATTTTCTCTTGTCATTGTATATTAAATTCTTTCGGAACTCGCTTTTTTACGTGGATTTTTCTGTTTTTCTAAAATTTACACGTAACATTTCCTTTTCATTCTATTTTAGAAACTTTTTTCTTCTTTTTTTTTAATAATATTTATGTAACACTATCATTTTTTTAGTGTTTATCTAAATAATTTCTTCTTTTTTTGCAAAATTCGATTTAAAATTCATTTTTAGGTTTCTTAAATTTAATTTGCTTACGTGGAATTTTTCATTTTTTCTATTTTTACACGTAATTTTTCAAGTTCTACTTTTTTTCGTGAGTGTGAGCTGAGATTTTTAATGACTTTTGTGGCTCTTTGCAATCTCTATCTGATTTTTTAAAATTATCTATTCGCAAAAAAATAAAAAGTGGCCCATTCATCAAACTTTAAACTTTGACTACTGGGCCACTTCATTTCGATAATAAAATTGGGGTTTTATTATCCACCATGCTAATTATGTATTAGCTATGTGTTTACATTACTATGTGCACTTTATTATGTACTACTTTATTATGTGCACTTTATTATGCACTACTTTACTATGTACACTTTATTATGTGCACTTTATTATGTACTACTTTATTATGTACACTTTATTATGCACTGCTTTATTATGTACACTTTACTATGCACTACTTTACTATGTATTGCATCTACCACATGTTGTATTACAATTATTAGTTACGCATTAATGTCTACGTCTAGTATTAACTAATCCAAATATTTATATAACTCTTACTGCTACTATCGGCCAACAAAATTGGCAACTTTATAAATATTATCATTAGTTTTAATAATTTCTTTTTCTGTTATTTCACCGGAGAATAATGGTTTAAAATTCTCTTCTTCGTCTATAAATTCAAACTCTTGTCCAACAATTTTTTTCCATTTAGGATCCCCTGGCATTCTTGTTCTTGGCATCATTTTCACATCCTTGTTCATTAAAATTACTGATTCCATTCAGTTATTTTGAGAAGCTTTCACAAGATAAAATTAATCCTGCGACTAGAATTTACGTAATTCATCTGTCCCATCATCTACGGTATTTACAATGTTCTTGACGACTACATAATATGAATAATCGTCGTTGACCTTGACTTCGCAGCGGTCTCCTATTTTATGGCCAAACACTGCTGCTCCTAGTGGAGACTCTTTACTTATTAAATTCTTTAATGAATTGCCTCTCACAGTTGTCACTATTTTATATGTCTCAGTCTCATCATCATCTTCAAAATAAATATCCACTGTATTATTCATTCCAACTTCATCTGCCTTGGAATCTTCCGATATAACTACCGCTGTTTTGATCATTTTTTCTAGATATCTGATTCGACTTTCATTTTCATTTTTAAATTTTTTTGCAGCTTTGTACTCAAAGTTCTCACTCAAGTCGCCTTGAGCTCTTGCTTCTTTTACATCTTCAAGCGCAGATTTGCGAACTACTAATTTGCGATACTCTATTTCCTTTTTCATCTTCTCAATGTCTTTTTCGGTTAATTCATCATGCATGTTAATACTTCCTCCAAAAATTATTCAGATCCACTTCTTGGGTCTCGATTATTGAGGATCCTTCTATTTGCTTACTGCAACAGCTATAAAAATAGCCTGCGAACTTTTCCTTTTGGGAGAAATTATCATCATCCGATAACTTTATCTTTGATGAGAAATTATCATCATCCGATAACTTTATCTTTGATGAAAAAATATTTTTGTTATCTATTACTGGAATTTGTGATAATTCGCAGGTTATTCCCTTGCCATTTTCTTTCACAAAACTTTCCTTTTTTGTCCATATACAAGTGAAAAATTCTGCCTTTTTTTGTAAATCCTCTATATTAAAGTATACATCATATTCTTTTTCTGTTAAGATTTTTTTTGCTAAATGTTCCAATTTCTTGGGATTTTTTAACCATCTTTCCCTTATTGTTTCTATGTCTATTCCAACTGGTTCATCTGAAATTGCCACAATACATACTCCATTTGTATGTGAAACGTTATAAAAAATATTTTCATTTTCGATGACTGGTTTATTATTTTTTCCAAAAACAATTTCAATTTCACTTACATCTATTTTTTCTTGCCTAAATGCAAAACTAGCAAGAAGTCCCACAGACAAACTGCGGCACCTCTCGCTAGAATTTTTAATTTTATTTATTTTTTTTATTCTTGTAGTATGTAAAACTTTCTGTTTTAAAATATTTTCATAATTCTCCTTAAAAAAAGCTTCGCTTACTACATTTGAATAATATATTTTTAACATAAAACTTCCTTCGCTAATTCTTTTAACTGTGTTCTACTTTCATCATTTAATGTACTTTTAATAGTAACAACAGTATTATAATACTCAATATTTTTTTGTTTTTCTAGTATTTCTTGCATTTTTTTTGCTGCAATTGGTCCCCAAGAACCATTTTGAATTAATCCAATTTTTCTATTTTGGAAATTCTTAGCAACAAGATGATGTAAAAAATCTTCCATTGGTAAAAATACTCCACCATCATAGCTTGATGCTGCTAAAATAATTTTTTTGTGCTTAAATGCTAGGGCAACTCCCTCTGAAATATCGTTTCTAGTTAAATCAAAAATTTCTACATTTTCTTTTCCTTCGGATTTAAGAATTTCTTCAAACTCTTCAACTGCATTAAATGTATTTCCATGAATTGATGCAACTGCAATAAAGATATCATCATCTTCTGCTTCGTACTTGCTCCATGTATCATATAGTTTAATATAATGATCTAAATTTTCTGTAAGTACTGGTCCATGCAATGAGCATATTTTATTAATTTCTAAAGCTGCTGCTTTTTTCAATAGCATCTGAACTTGAACGCCATATTTTCCTACAATATTTATAAAATAACGTCTTCCTTTGCTATCCCATGGTAACTTTTCAGTAGGATTTCCAAATCTTCCAAATGCATCTGCTGAGAACAAAATCTTTTCTGTTTTTTCATATGCAACCATTACCTCTGGCCAATGTACCATTGGTGCCATTACAAATGTTAAAACATGCTTACCTAATTCTAAAGTATCTCCTTCTTTAACAAGGACTTTTTTATCTTCTAAATTTTCAATGTCAAAAAACTGAGGTAACATTGAAAATGTTTTTGCATTTCCAACGATTTTCATTGTTGGATACTTTTCCACTAATTTTTTAATATTTGCAGAATGATCTGGTTCTAAGTGTAAAACAACAAGGTAATCTGGTTGTCTTCCATTTAAAGTTTCTTCAACATTTTTTAACCACTCTTCTGTTGCTCTACTATCAACGGTATCAAGAATAGCAACTTTTTCATCCATAATTGCATATGAATTATACGAAATTCCATCCTCAAGACAATATTGACTTTCAAAAATGTCTAGTCCATCATCATAAACTCCTAAGTGCTTAATTTGTTCTGTAATAAATGTATCTTTTAATGAAAACATTTTTTAACCCTCCGTTTTTATTATATTTTTATTGTCTTTGCTAGTCATAACATTAATTTTACTTTTAATTTTTGTTTTTACTGTGTTGTGTATGCTGTTATTATGAATTTAGCTTTTATTGTGTTACATTTGCTTATTATTTATTCTGTGTTGGTTTTTACATTTATTTGCATTTCATGATTTTATTTCGTATGATATATTATTATAATTTATAAATATCGCCTTTACAAGAGGTTATACTTATAAATAACTTATAAGTTTATTTAGAATATTTTATAAATATTTTGAACTTGTTATAAGTTGTGCTATAATTAACCTATAACATTTAGGAGGATACCTTTATGGAAGAAAAAATTTACAAATCACTTGGTAGATCAGGTGGAGCAAATATTGCTATTGGTGTAATTATCCTTATTTGCGGTCTTGTTTGTGGTATAATTAATATCGTAAATGGTGCAAAATTAATAAAGGATAGGTCTAATATTACATTTTAATTTTTATTAATTATTTAGTATTTATAATTACTTATATTATATTTACTTACATTTATATGTATTTATATTTACTTATACTTATATGTATTTATATTTACTATTATTTACTTCTATTAATCTTATCGACATTTTAGTTGAATTAATAGAATAGTAACACAATCATGAAATTTATTAACATTAAGAAGCTAGGTGCTTGAGTAAACACCTAGCTTCTCTTATTTTTCATATATTTTTTATTTCTCATCTAGAACTAATTCAAAGTCTATTGTGCGCATTTTCACATCAACTTTTTCAAGTCTAACTTTTACCTTTTGTCCTAGTTTATATTCTTTATGAGTTCTTTCTCCATAAAACATATATTTTTCTGCATCATAATAATAGAAGTCATCTGACATATTAGCTACTCTAACTAATCCTTCTACTGTATTTTCAAGTTCTACAAAGATACCCCATTCAGTAACACCTGAAATCACGCCTTCATATTCTTGGCCTTCTTTTCCTTCCATAAACTCTACCTTTTTAAGTTTAATGGTTTCACGCTCTGCCTCGTCTGCTCGTCTTTCTAATTCACTAGTCTGTTTAGCAATATTAGGAAGAATTCCTTCATAGTGTTCACGTCTTGCTTCATTATATTTTCCACGCAATGTTTCTTTTATAATTCTATGAATTTGCAAATCAGGATAACGTCTGATAGGTGATGTGAAATGGCAATAATATTTTGTTGCCAATCCAAAATGTCCTGTACATTCTGTTGTATACTTAGCCTGCTTCATAGAGCGCAATGTCAATCTACTAATTAATGGCTCCTCATCCGTTCCTTCTATTTTTTGTAAAAGTTTTTGCAATTCTTTTGGATGAAGTTCATCTCTTGAAATATGAAGCATGTATCCAAAATTATTGATAAATGTTGACAATCTTTCAATTTTTTCTTCGTCAGGATTCTCATGTGTTCTATATAAGAAAGGAATGTCCTGCCAGAAAAATTCTGTTGCTACTGTTTCATTAGCAATAAGCATAAAATCCTCAATTAATTTTGTAGCTGTATTTCTATCGTATGGCTTGATTTCTACAGGCTTTCCAGCTTCATCTAAAATAACTTTTGTTTCTGGAAAATCAAAATCAATTGCGCCACGCTTCATTCTTCTTTTTCTTAGAATATTTGCTAATTCTGCCATTTTTTCAAACATAGGAACAAGCTCTTTATATTTTTCAATTTCTGATTCATCTTTATCTTCGAGAATCTTTTTAACACTAGTATAGCTCATTCTTCTGTCTACTTTGATTACAGTCTCTGCTATTTTATGATCAATTACCTCGCCCTTTGGATTAATCGTCATAATGCAACTAAGTGCAAGCCTATTTTCTCCTTGATTAAGTGAACAAATACCATTTGATAAAGTCCTTGGTAGCATTGGAATTACACGATCTACTAAATAAACAGATGTACCTCTTTTAATTGCTTCTTTATCTAATGCACTGTTTTCTTGAACATAATTAGTTACATCTGCAATGTGAACACCTAGCTTATAATTTTCGCCTTCCATAGTAAGGGAAACTGCATCATCTAAATCCTTTGCATCTTCACCATCTATTGTCACCATTTGCCAATCTCTTATGTCCATTCTTCCATTCATATCAGCCTCTGATACATCAGATGCTACTCTAACGGCTTGTTTTTCAACCTTTTCAGGGAATTCTTCTGGCAAACCGTTTGCACGAATTATAGCTAAAATATCAGTACCGGCTTCGCCTGCATGGCCTAAAACTTCTACAACTTTTCCTTCTGGCTTTCTATCGTTTTGAGCATATTTTGTGATTTCTACCACAACTTTATCTCCTGCTATAGCGCCTTTATTTTTTCCATTTGGGATAAAAATATCACTTGTAAACTTAATATTTTCTGGGACAGCAAATCCAAAATTAGCACTTTGCTCGTAAGAACAAACCACTTGTTTCATACCACGCTCAATTATTTTTAGGATTTTACCTTCTCGTCTTTTTCCACTAGTTACCTTTGATATAATTACTTCTACTTTATCATTGTGCATCGCACCATTTACATCATCAGCTGGAATAAAAATATCTTCGTCTTCATCTTCTAGTTCAACAAAACCAAATCCTCGTGGATGAGCTACAAATGTACCCTCTACAGCCTTTGTCTTACATTTAGAATACTTACCTCTCTTTGATACTTCTATTTTTCCTTCATCTATAAGTTCAGCTAAAATTTTATCTAGCATTGGTCTATCTTCTTTTGATACTCCAAGCACAATAGATAATTCTTTGATTTTCATTGGAACATAAATATCGTCGCACACAAAATCATAAATTATTTTCTTGCGCTTTTCATACATCTCATTTACCATTTCTCGAATGATTGCTTTTTTCTTATTACTCAAACTTTTCACCTCTTTGCATTTCTTCTACGGTATATATTAGGTATATATTATTTCGTCATTATTAGGATTGACGCTGAGACAAAAAAAGCTGCCGTAGTAATCTCTACGACAGCTAGCCTTCTTTCTACCAGATTCCTAAATTTAATACTATTGAAAGAATTAAAATTAACGCAACTCCAATCTTTGTTGCTAAAACTAAACGTCCCTCAACTGAACGACCTTTATTTTTCTGCCAGAATGTATCTGCTGCACCAGCAATTGTACCAAGTCCAGCGGATTTTCCCTCTTGCATTAGAATGACAACTGTCATAATCGCACTTAAAACGATTAAAGCAACTGCTAATACAATTTGTAGAGTCTCCATTAAGCGTCCCTCCTATTTTCCTACTAAAAACTCATTTTAGTATAACATACACTTTAATCTTTTTCAACAGATTTATCTTTTTCAACAGTTGTCGATATAAAACATAAGAAGACTATAATAATTTTTAATTAGGAGAATTTCATGCTGAAAAAATTCAAAAAAAATATATCGTTATTAATTGCTATAAGTCTTTCTGTTCTATTTTTAGACGGTTGTGAAAATGGTATACCTTTTTTTTCAGATAGTAGTTCATCCACTTTAGATGATATTTCAAATGGACATATTGACGCTGCCACCTCTAAATCCAAAAAAGGTAGTCGTGACAATACACCTAAGGTCCTTGTACCTACACCTGGGAATAACAAATCCTCTGCTAAAAATAGTGAAATTGACTATTCAAATTGTGGAGAGGGCTATTTTTTAGTTACATATTCTGGAACCAACCCAAAAGTAAAAATGCAAGTTACTGGTCCCGATTCTGTTACAT
The DNA here is from genome assembly GCA_900113385.1 of Lachnospiraceae bacterium C7. Classification (GTDB taxonomy): domain Bacteria; phylum Bacillota; class Clostridia; order Lachnospirales; family Lachnospiraceae; genus Roseburia. The sequence continues at coordinate 29,888 of FOPE01000018.1, read as the reverse complement.
ATACCTACGATTTAAAAAATAAAACAGAAAGTTTTCCGCTATCGGCAGGAAGTGGTAATTATTCTATAAATATATACGAAAATATTTCCGGTAATAAATATTCTCTGATTCATTCGTATAATTTTACCGCAAATATTACTAATACCTTTGGGCCTTTTTTATACCCTAATCAATATGTAGATTTTAATTCAAACTCAAAGGTAATATCGAAAGGGAAAAAACTTGCTTATACTGCATCTAATGACATACAAGTTGTTCAAAAAACATATAATTGGATTATTAAAAATTTTTCATACGACTATCCAAAAGCACGCAGTGCAAAAACAGGATATCTTCCTGTTGTCGATGAAATTTTAGCTTCCAAAAAGGGAATTTGTTTTGATTATGCTTCAGTGATTGCTTCTATGTTAAGAAGCCAACAAATTCCTACACGCCTTGAAATTGGCTATGCTGGCACTGAATATCATGCATGGATTAGCGTTTATATAACTGGGAAAGGCTGGATTAATGGCATTATACGTTTCAATGGAAATTCCTGGGAAATGCTTGACCCCACCTTTGCTTCAACCAGCAAAACTCCAAAAAAATTCACGCCCAACAAGGCTAATTATAAAATTAGTTATGTATATTAATCAGGAGGAGTATATATGGGAAAGACACTTTCTAAACAAAAATTATCAAATCCCGAAATCACAGCCTTTTGTCGACAAATAGGAATGATTGTTCGCGCTGGGCTTCCAACATATGTAGGTTTATCTATTTTAGAAGAGGAAACTAGGGACAAAGAAACCAAAGATTTTTTAAATAGTATTTATGAATACATGAAGGATGGCGCCAAATTACACGAAGCTTTGGAAGATTCTGGTGTTTTTCCTACATACATGGTTCAAATGATAAAAATAGGTGAAGAAACTGGTCATCTTGAAGAGACTTTATTTTCTTTAGGTGATTATTACGAACGTGAGGAAGAAATTAAAACTGGCATTAAGTCAGCTGTTTTTTATCCATTTGTAATGATTCTTGTAATGCTGGTTGTAATAATTGTTTTGGTTTCAAAAATTTTACCTGTTTTTTCACAAATTTACGCAGAACTAGGTAGCGAACTTACTGGTTTTGCATCATCTTTAATGAATATTAGTAGATTTCTTAATAAATACATGGTTGCTCTTGCATTTTTCTTAATCGCATGTATTATTTTTGTAATTATTCTTTATAAAACTGATACAGGAAAAACCTTTTTACTAGGCGGACGTTTGTCTATGCTTGTATCTACGAGTCGTTTTGCAAATTGTATGTATATGGCTCTTTATAGTGGCTTAGATGTGGATCGTGGCTTAGAATTATCCGAAAAACTCATCTATAACCCGCATATGCTAGACAAAATTCGTCAATGCAAAGAACATATTGCTCAAGGTGAAACCTTTGCAAAATCTCTTGTACTTGCTAATATTTTTTCAGACATGTATGCAAGTTGGTTAACCGTAGGCTTTACAACAGGTTCTATGGACGAAATAATGAATGAAATTTCCCGTTCCTACGAAGAGGCTGCAAGTGAAGAAATTCACCATTTTATTTCTTTACTAGAGCCTTGTCTTGTAGTTATTTTAGCGATTTTAATTGGATTGGTTTTAATATCATTCATGCTTCCTTTACTTGGAATTTTATCAAGCATAAACTAAATTATTAATTCAAGGAGGGGTTAAATGTTTGGAACTAGGCAAAATAAATTAGGCAAATATGTCATTCCTTTTATTCCTCTTATTCTTTTTATTGGGTTGCTATTCTATTTTTGTATTTTTTCAAATAGTTTAACTTCCAAAAATATTAATGAAGAACAGGATATTTTGACACAATCTTTAGATAAAGGAATTACTACTTGCTACGTTGTTGAGGGATTTTATCCCCCAAACATTGAATATCTAGAGAAAAATTATGCTTTAAAATATGACAAAGATGTTTTTGTTATTAATTACACAGTAATTGCCGATAACCTAAGACCAACTTATGTTATTTTAAAAAAAGATAATACGAATAAATAATTTTAAAATTAGATGAAAGGAGGATTATTATGTTAAAGTTAAGCCGTTTTTCTCGCTACAAAAAAAATATTGATTCACTTATGATAATTCTTCTTTTAACTCTTTTTGCAATTACAGGTTCCATCGTTATTTTAACTGGTGTTAAACAGTACCAAAAAATTGCATCACAAATTAATTCTAATTTTAATATCCGCACAGCTAACTCATATATTGCTCAAAAAATTTCTACTTACGATTATTCTGACGGAATTGAGATTACAACTCTTTCTGATGGAACCACTGATGAAATGATTACAGCCCTAGCTTTAAATTCTAACGATAATAACACCTTATATATCACATATATTTATTATTATAATGGTTGGCTTAGAGAACTAGTGGTTAATGAGAATTCCCTGTTTTCCCTTGAAGCTGGGCAAAAAATTTCTCAGATTTCATCCATGGATATTTCTCTAGATACTAACAACATACTTTCTATAAGTTTTGTTGATATATCAAAAAACAAGCATCTAGTGAAAATACATTTACAAGCTGCTAAACCACATCAAACCGTGATTAAACAATATAGACAGTAGCTTTTTTAGTATATTTTAAATTATAAACAGTTTGTTTATTTTATGTAAAAATATAGATAGTTTGTTTTTATTTATATTAGAAAGGAGGCAACATGAAAAAATATATTCACCCAAAATCATCAACTTTTTTAATTGAATTAATGATAAATATTTTAATTTTTCTTTTCATAGTAACGATATGTCTCCGTTTTTTTATAAAATCCCATAATATTTCTGAAAAAACTATCGAACTACAGCACGCTATAAATATTTGCTCTAACGTATCTAATATTTATCAAAGCGGAGAACCAGAACTAATGTTACTAAAATCAGAATTTCCTGAAGCAACTTATATGAAGGATTGTGTCATTATATATTACGATGATAAATATAAACTTTCGAATGAAAAAAATGCTAAATTTTGTTGTATTATCACGGAAACTTCAAAGGATAAACATTTAAGTATAGTTAATATAAATTTTAATTCCGCCAAGAGCAAAGAAGTTATTTATTCAACAATATCAAGTAACTATAAGCAACTATACATTTCTGAAGGAGGAATACAATGAAACTTAGAAAAAAGAAAGAATTTGTTTTCTTCTCAAATTTCGGAATATCATCTATTGTTTTAATATTGATTATGATGTGTTTTATGACTTTTGCAACTTTAACCCTTTTAACTGCACGATATGATTTAAATTTAAGCAGAAAAGTTGCTTCTAAAAACCAAAATTATTTAGAATCAGAAACTCGAGCAAACAAGAGACTTTCACACATCGACGAAACTCTCTTAGAATGCTATACAAAAAGTTCATCTCCTTCAGAATTTTATGATTTGTCCTACAAAAAGCTTTCTGGAACAACAGGGGAATTTTATGATTCTTTTCCTGTTAACAAGGAAATAGATTCCGCAAACGGAAAATCTTTTTACTTTAAATATTCCGTCAAAATTTCCCAAACTCAAGCTTTAAATGTAGTGTTACAAATTAAATATCCCCTTTGTGAGTCCGATGGTTTTTACTCTATTAAATCATGGGCTGAGGAATCTCATACAACTGAACAAATTGACGATACTTTAAACGTATACACTGGAACTGAAAAATAATTCGATGCCAATGAAGAAAGGAAGATTTACATTTATGAGCGAATTTTTGAATATAAAGGAAATACTAAAATCTGCTACGGTCCAAGACGCATCTGATATTTTTATCGTTGCAGGACGACCTTTGACCTTTAGAATTTATGGAAAAATGATTTCACCTAATGAGAACAAACTGACCACAGCAGAAACTCAAGATTTAATTTTAGGAATATATGAACTAGCAAATATGCGCGACGTAAACTTTCTCTTAGAACATGGTGACGACGATTTTTCCTTTGCTATTCCTGGAATATCACGTTTTAGGGTTTGTACTTTTAAACAACGTGGGTCTCTTTCTGCTGTAATTCGTATTATTACTTTCGAATTACCAAATCCTGAAAAAATCGGCATTCCTGAAACAGTGATGAATCTCTCTAATGTTCAACATGGTCTAGTTTTAGTAACTGGTCCTGCTGGTGGTGGGAAATCCACTACTTTGGCATGTATTATTGATAAAATAAATAAAGAACAAGAAAAACACATTATTACTTTGGAAGACCCTATTGAGTACCTCCATAAACACGCAAAAAGCATCGTTACGCAACGTGAAATTGGTACTGATACAGATAATTACCTTACTGCATTGCGCGCTGCTTTACGCCAAAGTCCTGATGTTGTATTGCTAGGTGAAATGCGCGATTACGAAACAATGACTACAGCCGTTACTGCTGCTGAAACAGGCCATTTAATTTTTTCTACTTTGCACACAGTAGGGGCTGCTAATACTATTTCACGTATTACAGATTCTTTTCCTGGTGCTCAACAAAATCAAATTGCTGTGCAACTTGCTAATGTTTTGCAAGCTGTTGTTTCTCAAAAACTTCTTCCTACAGAAACCGGTGAAGTTGTGCCAGCTTTTGAAATAATGTTTCTAAATCCGGCTATACGTACACTAATACGTGAAGGAAAAATTCACCAAATTGATGGCATTATTTACACATCATCTTCTCAGCATATGATTTCGATGGATAGAAGCATTTATAACTTATACAAAAAAGGCATTATTTCAAAACATACTGCTGTATCATATTCTTCTAATCCAGAAATGATGCTTAAACGAATTAATACTGAGTAATGTACATTACTCAGTATTAATCAAAAAGTTAATTTTAAATTTTATTTTTTAATATTATTTTCAAATATTAATTTAAATTTTATTTTAAACATTAATTTCAGCTTTAATTCCGACTTCATCTTTATGAGCTTTTAAAATTGGAGTAATAACATCTCTTAAGTATACTTCAACTTGACGTGGTGCTCTTCCTACATATAATGCCGGTTTAAGATTCTTCTGAATCTGCGCTTTTGTAAGACCAAAGGCTGGATCTGCTGCGATTAAATCAATCAGATCATTGTCTTTTCCCTCTTCTTTTACATGGCGACCTGCTTCCATTGAAAGCTGTCTAATTTTTTCATGTAATTCTTGTCTATTTCCACCTCGTTTTACAGCATCCATCATAATATTTTCAGTTGCCATAAATGGAATCTCTGCCATAAAGTGTTTTTCAATAACTTTTGGATAAACCACAAGTCCATCAACAACATTAAGGCATAAATCTAAGATACCATCAATTGCTAAAAATCCTTCTGGAATTGAAAGTCTTTTATTAGCTGAATCATCTAATGTTCTTTCAAACCATTGAGTTGCTGAAGTTATTGCTGGATTTAAAGCATCGACCATTACATATCTTGATAATGATGCAATTCTTTCACTTCTCATAGGATTTCTCTTATAAGCCATTGCTGATGATCCAATTTGGTTCTTTTCAAATGGTTCTTCAACTTCTTTTAAATGCTGTAATAATCTAATGTCATTTGACATTTTGTGAGCACTTGCTGCAATTCCTGCCAAAATATTAGCTACTCGTGTATCAACTTTTCTAGAATATGTCTGACCAGATACAGGATAGCATTCTTTGAATCCCATTTTTTTGGCAATCATTGGATCAATTTTATCAATTGTTTCATGATCTCCATCAAATAATTCTAAGAAACTTGCCTGTGTACCTGTTGTACCTTTTGATCCTAATAATTTAAGTGAATTCATAACGTACTCAAGATCTTCTAAATCCATTACAAATTCATTCATCCATAATGTTGCTCTTTTTCCTACTGTTGTAGGCTGAGCTGGTTGAAAATGAGTAAATGCAAGTGTTGGCAAATCTTTATTTTTCTTTGCAAAATCTGCTAATTCTTTAATTACACTAATTAATTTTGAATGAACAAGTTTTAAAGCTTCTTTCATAATAATGATATCAGTGTTATCACCTACGTAGCAGCTTGTTGCTCCAAGATGGATGATTCCTGCTGCTTTTGGACACTGCTGACCATAAGCATATACATGACTCATTACATCATGACGAACTTGTTTTTCACGTTCTTTTGCTACATCATAATTGATATCATCAATATGAGATTTCAACTCATCGATCTGTTCTTGAGTAATAACTGGTTTACCGTTCTCACTTAAACCTAATTCCATTTCAGTTTCTGCTAAGGCAATCCATAATTTTCTCCATGTTGTAAATTTCATGTCCTGAGAAAAAATGTATTGCATTTCTCTACTTGCGTATCTTTCTGATAATGGACTTGTATATTTATCTGTACTCATTATTTTTCTCCTAACTCTCTTTTGTTACGTGTTATTAATTATTTTCTTTTTTTGCCATGTCTATTTCTTTATCAAAGTACTCTCCACGAATATCCTCTTTTGGAGGCTCCATTGGATACTTTCCTGTGAAACATCCTTGACAAATGTTTAATCCCGGAGCTAGCTGGGATAATCTATCAAGCTCTAAATATCCTAAAGTATCTGCTCCAATGATTTTTCTAATATCTTCTATAGAATGATTATATGCTATAAGTTGCTCACGTTCTGGAATATCTGTTCCAAAATAGCATGGCCACAAAAATGGTGGTGAACTAATTCTAACGTGAACTTCTGTCGCCCCTGCTTCTCTAAGCATTTTTACAATTCTATCTGAAGTTGTACCTCGTACAATAGAATCATCAATCATTACGACTCTTTTTCCTGCTACCGCTTCTCTTAATACATTAAGTTTAACCTGCACAGAAGATTCTCTACTACTTTGTTTTGGTTTAATAAAAGTACGTCCTACATATGTATTTTTTACAAATGCTGGTTCATAAGGAATTCCTGATTCCATTGAATAGCCTAAAGCTGCTGCATTTCCTGACTCTGGAACACCTGTAACAATATCAGCTTCGACTGGTGTATCCTGTGCTAAAAATCGACCTGCTCTTAATCTACTTTCATATACACTAACGCCGTCTATTCTACTATCACATCTTGCAAAATAGATATATTCAAAAATACATCTTGCTTCATTGCATTTTGGTAGACACATTGATGTATCAGATGATATTCCATCAGGTGTAATGGTTACTACTTCACCTGGTAAAACATCTCTTACAAATGTTGCACCTACCGTATCTAATGCACATGTTTCTGAAGTAATAATATATGCATTATCTCTTTTTCCGATACATAATGGCTTAAAACCATATGGATCTCTTGCTCCTATCAACTTACGTGGACTTGAAATCACAAGTGAATATGCACCTTTGATTTTCTTACAAGCCTCTCTAACTGCGTCTTGTACAGTGTCTGTTTTTAGTCGCTCTCTAGCAATATGATAAGCAATTACTTCTGAATCAATTGTTGTCTGAAATATAGCTCCAGAACGAGCTAATTCTTTTCTAAGTTCATTTGCATTAATTAAATTTCCATTATGAGCTAATGCTAATGTTCCTTTTACATAATTTAAAACTAGCGGTTGAGCGTTTTCACGAGTTGATGACCCAGCAGTAGAATATCTTACATGTCCTACTCCTAAATCCCCCTTCATAGGTTCTAAGATTTCTCGATTAAACACCTCATTTACTAATCCCATTCCCTTATGAGATGTTACTTTAATATTTTTATCTTTGGTACTACTTACAGCAATACCTGCACTTTCCTGGCCCCTATGTTGCAAAGCAAATAAGCCATAATAAATTGTTGACGCAACATCATTACCATCAAAGTCATAAATACCGAAAACTCCACACTCCTCGTGCAAGTCATCCCATGGTGTTGTGTTGTTTAAATAGCTACTTGTTTTTTCCATGATTTCTCCATCAATACATTACTTTATTTTAGCGAGCTAATTCTTTCTGTTTTAAGGAATCAAACTCTTTTCCTGTTAATAATTCAAATGCTTCTTTATATTTTGCAATTGTTTTATTAACAACCTCTTCAGGTAATAGATTATCATTATCTGGGTTAGCTTTCAACCAATCTCTTACAAATTGTTTATCAAATGATGGTTGTGACTGACCAGCAACATAACCTTCTAATGGCCAAAATCTTGAGCTATCTGGTGTTAACATTTCATCACCTAATACAACGTTTCCGTTTTCATCAAGTCCAAATTCAAATTTAGTGTCTGCAATAATAATTCCCTTGCTAAGAGCATATTCTGCACATTTATTATATAATGCAATTGTTTTATCTCTTAATTGTGTTGCGTAATACTCGCCTTTTCCTGGGTAAATTTTTTCTAATACATTGATACTTTCTTCGAATGAAATATTTTCATCATGATCCCCAAGTTCAGCTTTTGTACTTGGTGTGTAGATTGGCTGTGGTAATTTCTGTGATTCAACAAGACCTGCTGGTAATTTTTTCTTACATACTGTTTGATTTTCTTTATAACTTGCCCAACCTGAGCCTGTAATATAACCTCTTACAATACACTCAATTGGTAACATTTCAAGTTTTTTACACATCATACTATTTCCATCAAATTTTTCCTGTCTGAAAAATTCTGGCATATCATTAACGTCTACTGAAAGCATGTGATTTTGAACAACATCTTTTGTAAAATCGAACCAGAATCTTGACATCTGTGTCAAAATTGCACCTTTATCTGTGATTTTATTTTTTAAGATATTATCAAACGCGGAAATTCTATCGGTAGCTACAATAATCAAGCTATCTCCATTATCATATACTTCCCTTACTTTTCCTTCTTTAAATGGTTTAAATTCCTTAATGCTCATTTTCGTCCTCCATCTCATGCTATTAGCTTTACAATCATATACGTAAATTTTTTTTCTAATTAGATTATTTTTTAATCAAATTTTATTTGATTGCAAAAGCTACTGAATAACATTTATTCTCTTAATTTACTTAGTTGAAACTGTATCTACATTTCACATAACTTCTATGAGTTGTTATACATTTTTCTCAACATCCGGGTAAATTATAATACAGTTAATGAAATAAAGTCAATGAAACAACCCATTTTTGCCCTTCTATAACGCGTAGAAAATAACATTCTTTTTATAAGAATTTTTGTTGGTTTTTGCGCTTTTATTAGTTCACCTTATAATTCACATTTTCTTTTCTTATTGATTATCAACATTCCCCGTCAAACTACACAAAAAATAGGCACTATCTCAGGGGCTTATCCCGTGATAGTGCCCATTAATTATTATGAGCTTTCAATTTTTGTTATTTTAATGTGTTAAAATCACGACAAAAACTGATTATTTTTTCTTTAAATATTAATAACTCAAGCTAATATATAACTCGTTGTTTACTATTTACGAATTAATAATGAGTTACCTGTCATTTCTGCTGGTTGCTCTAATCCCATAATGTCAAGAAGTGTTGGTGCGATATCGCATAAACGACCATCTTCTTTAAGATCCCAGTTGTCATCTCCATTTACAAGGATGAATGGAACAGGGTTTGTTGTATGAGCTGTGTGTGGTTTTCCTGTTTCATAGTCAACCATTTTCTCAGCATTACCGTGATCAGCACAGATAAACATAACTCCGCCAACCTCTTCGATTGCTTTTACAGTCTCTCCAACTAATGAATCGATTCTCTCTACAGCAGCTACTGCAGCTGGAATAACACCTGTATGACCAACCATATCAGGGTTAGCAAAGTTGATTACAATTACATCATACTCATTAGATTTGATTGACTCTACTAAGTCCATTCCAACTTCTGGAGCACTCATTTCTGGTTTTAAATCATATGTTGCAACATCTTTTGGAGAATTTACAAGTAAACGTTTCTCTTCGATGTTTGGTTCTTCTACACCACCGTTAAAGAAGAATGTTACGTGAGCATATTTTTCTGTTTCTGCAAGTCTAAGCTGTTTTAAACCTTTTTGTGCAATATACTCACCAAATGTGTTCTGGATTTCTTCTTTTGCAAATGCAATGTGTTTGTTAGGGATTGATTCATCATAATCTTTGAAACAAACAACATCTAATTTTAAGAATCCTGATTTTCTATCAAATCCTGTAAATTTATCATCGCAAATAGCTCTTGTCATTTCACGAGCTCTATCTGGACGGAAGTTAAAGAAAATAACTGAATCGTTATCTTTCATTGTTCCTACTGGGTTGCCATTTTCTTTGATAACTGTTGGAACAACGAATTCATCTGTTACTTCTTTTGCATATGAATCAGCCATAGCTTTAACAGCGTCTTCGCCTTCTTCGCCTTCACCCATTGTGATTGCATCATAAGCAAGTTGTACACGGTCCCAGTTATTATCACGATCCATAGCATAGTAACGACCTGATAATGTAGCCACTTTACCTACACCGATTTCATCCATTTTGCTCTGTAATTGCTCTACATAGCTTTTACCAGATGCTGGTGGTGTATCACGACCATCTAAGAATGCATGAACATATACTTTTTCAAGTCCTTCTTTTTTAGCCATCTCAAGTAATCCATATAAATGATCAATGTGGCTATGAACTCCACCGTCAGATAATAATCCAAGTAAGTGAAGAGCTGAATTATTCTTTTTGCAATTATCCATTGCTTCTTTTAAAATAGCGTTATCAAAAAATGTTTTATCTTCAATTGATTTAGAAATTCTTGTAAGATCCTGATAAATAATACGACCAGCACCGATGTTCATATGACCAACTTCTGAGTTACCCATCTGACCATCAGGAAGACCTACTGAAAGTCCTGAAGCATATCCTTTTTGGAAAGGACACTCTTTCATTAATTTATCCATTACTGGTGTTTTTGCCATAGCGATAGCATTTCCCTCTGTCTTGTCGCTTAAGCCGTATCCATCAAGTACCATTAAAACAACTGGTTTTTTACTCATATAAATTTCCTCTCTTTGCATTAATCTAACTTTACCATGCAAAATGCATAGCTAATACTTCTATTATTCATAGTGTATATATATATGGCGCACATTTACTTGTCAAAACACAATGAACGTCATACAAATATATAATACATTATTTCTAGATGTTTTCAAGTGAAAAAATTAACAAAGTTACATAAAACTTCTTAAATTCTTGGTTAATTTTCTATAAACTCTATTTTCATCTAAAAAAAGCTAGGAAAGACTTTAGTCAAAGCTTTCCTAGCTTATATAACTAATTAACAAAAATCTGTCAAAGTGTCAAAACACAACTAACTATTTAGTTAATAATAATCAAATAATTAATTATTTGTAGTTAACAACTTTTCCAAAATCTTCTTTTAATGATGCTCCACCTATGAGACCACCATCGATATCTGGTTTTGCAAAGATTTCTGCAGCGTTACCAGCATTAACAGATCCGCCGTACTGAATACGTACTTCTTCTGCTGTAGCTTCGTCATACATTTCTTTGATGCATGCACGAATAGCTCCACAAACTTCCTGTGCCTGATCAGAAGTAGCTGTTTTACCAGTTCCGATAGCCCAGATTGGTTCGTAAGCGATTACCATTTTCTTAACTTGGTCAGCTGTAACACCTTCTAAGTCAGATTTGATCTGTAAACGGATCCAATCTAATGTTACACCTGATTCTCTCTGCTCAAGAGACTCACCACAGCAAAGAATTGGAGTTAAACCAGCTTCGAAAGCTTTTTTAACTTTTTTGTTTAATAAAGCGTCATCTTCTTTGAAGTAATCTCTTCTCTCAGAGTGACCGATGATAACATATTTAACACCTGCATCTACTAACATGCTAGCTGAGATTTCTCCTGTGTATGCACCACTCTCTTCGAAGTACATGTTTTCAGCACCAACTTCTACGTTAGTTCCTTTAACAGCTTCTACTACTGGTACAATGTCGATTGCTGGTACGCAATATACAACGTCTACATCATCAGATTTTACTAATGGTTTTAACATTTCAACTAATTTAACAGCCTCACTTGGAGTTTTGTTCATTTTCCAGTTTCCGGCTACGATTTTTCTTCTTGCCATAATTTTTTCTCCTTAATTATATTGCTTTAGTCAGCTAGGTGTCTCATATAGACACCTGCCAACTTTGCAATAAATTTATACCATAATTTTAAATTAAATCAAAGGTTATATTAAACAACTAAAATCTAATTATCTATCGTTTGCTGCTGCAACACCTGGAAGTTCTTTGCCTTCTAAGAACTCTAATGATGCTCCACCACCTGTTGAGATGTGGCTCATCTTTGGTCCAAATCCCATCTGGTTAACAGCTGCTGCTGAATCACCACCACCGATAATTGTAGTAGCATCTGCGTTTGCTAATACTTCAGCAACTTTTAATGTACCCTGAGATAATGTTGGGTTTTCGAATACACCCATTGGTCCATTCCATACAACTGTCTTAGCTGCTTTAACTTCGTTAGCATATAATTCAGCTGTCTTAGGTCCGATATCTCCAGCTAACTGATCGCTTGGCATATCTTCGTTAGCGTGAACTTCGCTAGCAACCTCAGCGTCAATTGGGTTAGGGAATTCTTTAACTGTTACAGAATCAACTGGAAGTAAGATTTTCTTTCCAAGTTTTTCAGCTTTTGCAAGCATTTCTTTACAGTAATCAAGTTTTGAATCATCACAAAGTGATGTTCCGATTTCGAATCCTTGAGCTTTAAGGAATGTGTATGCCATACCACCACCGATGATAAGAGTATCACATTTCTCAAGTAAGTTATTGATAACGTTTAATTTATCAGCAACTTTAGCACCACCAAGAATAGCTACGAATGGACGTACTGGACTCTCAACGGCTTTTCCAAGGAAATCGATTTCTTTCTGCATTAAGTAACCAACTACAGCTGGTTTTCCTTCTGCTTTTAAGCATTCAGCAACACCAACATTTGAGCAGTGAGCTCTATGAGCTGTACCGAAAGCATCGTTAACGAATACATCAGCAAGTGAAGCTAATTCTTTTGATAATGCTTCGCCGTTCTTTGTTTCTTCTGCTCTATAACGTGTGTTCTGAAGAAGAATAACTTCACCATTATTCATAGCTTCTACTGCAGCTTTAGCGTTTGCTCCAACTACTTCGTCATCAGCAGCGAATTTAACTTCCTGTCCTAATAACTCAGATAAACGTGTAGCAACTGGTGCTAAAGATAATTCTGGTTTTGGCTCTCCCTTTGGTTTTCCAAGATGTGAGCAAAGGATAACCTTTCCACCATCAGCGATTAATTTCTTGATTGTAGGTAATGCAGCTACAAGTCTGTTCTCGTCTGTGATTTTACCATCTTTAAGTGGTACGTTAAAATCACATCTGCAAAGAACTCTTTTTCCGTTTACATTAATATCATCAACAGATTTTTTATTTAATCCCATGTCTATTCCTCCATTGGATAATTTTTCTAATTTTAAAAAGGGTCCAGCCCAATAGAGCTGGACCCCCATTAAGGTCTATTTACTAAAATTTAATCAAACAATATTAAATTATTTGTTTAAGAATTTAGCGAAGTATTTGATTGTTCTGCACATGTTAGATGTGAATGAGTTCTCATTATCATACCATGAAACAACCTGTACTTCTGTGTTACCATCAGCTGTTGGTACACACATTGTCTGTGTAGCATCGAATAATGAACCATATGTCATACCAACGATATCTCTTGATACGATCTGGTCTTCGTTGTATCCGAATGATTCTGTTGTAGAAGCTTTCATCTTAGCGTTGATTTCATCAACTGTAACTGAACCTTTAACAACAGCTGTTAAGATTGTTGTAGAACCTGTTGGAACTGGTACACGCTGTGCAGATCCGATTAATTTTCCGTTTAATTCTGGAACTACAAGACCGATAGCTTTAGCAGCACCTGTTGAGTTAGGAACGATGTTCTCAGCACCTGCACGGCTACGACGGAAGTTACCTTTTCTCTGTGGTCCATCAAGGATCATCTGATCTCCTGTGTAAGCATGGATAGTTACCATGATACCTGACTGGATTTCAGCTAATTCGTTTAATGCTTTAGCCATTGGAGCTAAGCAGTTTGTTGTACATGAAGCTGCTGAGATAATATCGTCATCAGCTGTTAATGTCTCGTGGTTTGTGTTGTATACGATTGTAGGAAGATCGTTTCCTGCTGGAGCAGAAATAACTACCTTCTTAGCACCAGCATTGATGTGTGCCTGTGCTTTGTCTTTTGATGTATAGAAACCTGTACACTCAAGAACTACATCGATGTCAAGTTCACCCCAAGGAAGGTTGTTAGCATCAGCCTCTTTGTAAATTTCGATTTCCTGTCCATCAACTGTGATTGAGTGATCAGAATATGAAACTGTATCTGCTTTTGCGTAACGTCCTTGTGAAGAATCATATTTTAATAAATATGAAAGCATTTCTGGGCTTGTTAAATCGTTGATTGCTACGATTTCAAATCCTTCTGCCTGGAACATTTGTCTGAATGCAAGACGACCAATACGGCCAAATCCATTAATTGCTACTCTTACTGCCATGTTTTAATTCCTCCTAGAATTATAAATAAAATTGTCTGGGATTATTTCCCTGAGCTCTTTCTATTTTACCCAATAATCAATAAAAATTCAAGTACTTTTATTACTCTTTGTTAATTTTTTCACTAGATGTTTTTATTCTTGTACATTTTAATGCATTTTTCACAAAAAGCATTTTTTAATTTTAGCGAAAATTTTCCATCTTGCACTCTATTTATTATATTTTTATAAACTTTTCAAAGAGTATTCTGTATATTTTATTAAATTACCTATTTTTCTTTTTTGCTTAATCAATTACAATTATACTATACGTTGTATAGTATAATTATTATTTTTTTAGGAGGTGTATATATGCTTTGGGATTCTCACATGCATTCTTTTTTTTCAGGTGACAGCGATTCGCCTATGGAAAATATGATTTTAGAAGCTATAAACAAAAAATTACCTGGAATTTGTTTTACAGAACATTTAGATTATGATTATCCAGATAGTCCCGATATGTTTTTATTAGATTTAAATAAATATAAAAATGAATTTTATTTGCTTAAGGAAAAGTATATTTCTAAAATTCAAATTAATTTTGGAATTGAAATTGGACTGCAACCACATATTTCTGATAAAAACAACAATGTAATTAAAAACTACCCATTCGATTTTGTAATTGGCTCTAGCCACGTAGTTCATGGATTTGATCCTTATTATTCGACCTTTTTTACCGGTAAATCAGAAGACGAGGCTTATAGAGAATATTTTGAATCAATTTTAGAAAATCTAGATGCTTTTACAAATTTTGATGTATATGGTCATATTGATTATGTTGTGCGATACGGTCCTAACAAAAATAGATTTTACAATTATCAAAAATTTTCTGACATTATTGATGAAGATTTAAGAAAAATTATAAGCCTAGGCAAAGGCATTGAAATTAATACCGGTGGCTTTAAATACGGATTGGGACACCCTAACCCTACTGAAGATATTATTAAACGATACAAAGAACTAGGTGGTGAAATTATCACATTAGGCTCTGATGCCCATAAACCTGAACATATTGCCTATGACTTTAATAAACTTTCTTCTATATTAGTGAATGCTGGATTTAAATATTATACTGTTTTTCATAATAGAAAACCACATTTTATCAAATTATAAATAAAAGACCGCAAAATGTTTTTAGCCTTATAGGATTAATTTCCTAATTTTCTATACATTTGCGGTCTTTTTTATTAACAACTTACATTTCTATTTAGTTGGGTAAATAGTATCAATAATTATATACATAGGCGTTTTCATATTAGCATTGATAGCTGTATGTAAGTTGTTCTCAAAATGCATGTTGCAATTTCAAGCAAAACTCACGTCGAAAAATATTATTTAAAATATTTAACACCTGATTCAAAAATTTTAAGATCCTGCTCACCATAAATATTTATAGCTACGCTTTCTCCTTGTCTTTCTGAATGAGCCATTTTACCAAACACACGGCCATCAGCACTAGTAATACCTTCAATTGACATGTATGAACCATTTACGTTCCATTCTTCGTCCATTGTAGGATTACCATTTTCGTTAACATATTGTGTTGCTACTTGACCATTTGCAAACAACTTATCCAACCATTCTTTTGATGCAACAAATCTTCCTTCTCCATGAGATACAGGGTTTGCATAAACACCACCAAGTTTTGCTTCCTGTAACCATGGTGATTTATTAGATACGACTTTTGTGTACGCAATCTTACTAATGTGACGGTTAATTGTATTATATGTAAGAGTTGGTGCATCATTCTTTTGTTCACAAATTACGCCGTTTGGTACTAATCCCAATTTGATTAACGCTTGGAATCCGTTACAAATACCAAGTGCTAAACCATCTCTGTTATTAATCAAGTCATTAACAGCTTCTGCCATTTTTTGGTTTCTAAATGCTGTTGCAAAGAATTTAGCTGATCCTTCTGGTTCATCACCTGCTGAGAATCCGCCAGGGAACATAATGATTTGTGACTGATTAATTGCTTTTACAAACTCATCTACTGAATCTCTAATATCTTCTGCTGATAAGTTTTTAAATACTTTTACAATTGTATCTGCTCCAGCTTTTTCAAATGCTCTTGCACTATCATATTCACAGTTTGTACCTGGGAATACTGGTATAAATACTTTTGGTTTTGCAACTTTATTTTTACAAACATAAATGTTTTTTTCTTCATATAATTTTGTTTCAAATTCTGTTGTATCCTCTACCGCTTTTGTAGCAAAGACTTTTTCAAGTGGTGCTTTCCAATAGTTAATTGCTTCATCTACTCCTAATTTCATATCTCCATATGCAAAGGCTTTCATATCATTTACATAACCTACTTCTTTTACATATGCTGTAAGTCCTGCTTTATTTGCAAGTTGAAGTAATTCTTCTAATGCATCTTTTTTAACTTCACATACTAAATCACCAAAAGCTGGTGCAAATAATTCTTTTAAATCTATAGTTGAATCAATTGTGACACCTAATTTGTTTCCAAATGCCATTTTTGAAACTGCTGCTACTAAACCTTTTGCATCAAGTGAATATGAGGATACAATTATATGCTTCTGAATTAATTCATGAACTAATTCAAAAATTTCCATTGCTTGTTTATATTCTGGAACATCATATTTATCTTTTGCAATTTTAAATGTAACTAATTTATTTCCTGCCTCTTTGAGTTCTGGAGTAATAATATCTTTTTCTTTTGCAACATCTACTGCAAATGAAACAAGTGTTGGTGGTACATCAACATCATTAAATGTTCCTGACATTGAATCTTTTCCACCAATTGATGGCAAACCAAATCCAATTTGAGCATCATATGCTCCAAGCAATGCGGCAAATGGTTGACTCCATCTCTTTGGATCTTGTGACATTCTTCTAAAATACTCTTGGAATGTAAATCTTACTTTACTATAATCTCCACCTGCTGCCACAATTCTTGACAATGATTCAAGTACTGCATAAACAGCTCCATGATATGGGCTCCATGATGATAGAAATGGATCAAATCCATATGACATCATAGTTACCGCATCACATTTTCCTTTTAGCACTGGAAGTTTAGCAACCATACTTTGTGTTTCTGTCAACTGATATTTTCCACCAAATGGCATAAATACGCTTCCTGCACCAATTGAACCATCAAACATTTCAACTAAACCTTTTTGAGAACATACGTTGATATCAGAAAGTTCTGCTAACCAAGCATTTTTAACTTCTCCAGCTTCTAATTCTTTTTTTATTTCTTCTGAAGAAATATCATTTAAGAAGCATTCTTTTTCATTTGGCATTTCTACCTCTACGTCTGTTTCTTGGTGTGCACCATTTGTATCTAAAAATGCTCTTGAAATATTTACAACATCTTTTCCTCGCCACTGAAGGACTAATCTTTTTTCTTCTGTAACAACAGCAACTTCTGTTGCCTCTAAATTTTCTTCTTTTGCATATTTTAAAAACTGTTCAACATCATCTTTTGCAACTACTACAGCCATTCTTTCTTGTGACTCTGAAATTGCAATTTCTGTTCCATCAAGTCCAGCATATTTCTTAGGAACTTTGTCTAATTGAATTTTCAAACCATCGGCTAACTCACCGATTGCTACAGAAACTCCGCCGGCACCAAAATCATTACATTTTTTTATTATGTGACTTACTTCTTCTCTTCTAAAAAGTCTTTGTAATTTTCTTTCTGTTGGCGCATTTCCCTTTTGTACTTCAGCTCCACAAACTGATGTTGACTGTGTTGTATGTGCTTTTGATGAACCTGTTGCTCCACCAATTCCATCTCGACCAGTTCTACCACCTAGTAAAATAATAATGTCACCAGGATCAGAATTTAATCTTTGAACTGCTCTTCTAGGTGCTGCTCCCATAACTGCACCAATCTCCATACGCTTTGCTACATAATTTGGATGATAAACCTCTTTAACATATCCTGTTGAAAGACCTATCTGATTTCCATATGAGCTATATCCTTTTGCTGCTTCACGTACAATCTTCTTCTGTGGTAATTTTCCTTTTAATGTTTCTTTTACAGATTTTCTTGGATCTGCTGCACCTGTAACACGCATAGCTTGATATACATAAGTACGTCCTGAAAGTGGATCACGAATTGCTCCACCGAGACATGTTGCTGCTCCACCAAATGGTTCAATTTCTGTTGGATGATTATGAGTTTCATTTTTAAAGTTTACTAACCACTCCTCTGTTTTTCCGTCTACTTCAACAGGAACAACTATTGAACATGCATTTATTTCATCTGATTCTTCTTGATCATTTAATTTGCCTTCTTTTTTAAGACGTTTCATTGCTAAAAGCGCAATATCCATTAAGCAAACAAATTTGTCATCTCTGCCTTTATATAATTCTTTGTGTGTTTCAAGGTAGTCATTATAACTTTGTTTTATTCTATCTGCATAAAATCCATCATCAAATTTTACATTTTTTAACTCAGTAGAGAATGTTGTATGTCTACAGTGATCTGACCAATAAGTATCTAATACTCTAATTTCTGTAACTGATGGATTTCTTTTTTCTTCATTTTTAAAGTAATTTTGAATATGAAGGAAATCTTTAAATGTCATTGCCAAATTCAATGAACTATATAATTCATTTAATTTTTCATTATCCATTTCGCAAAAGCCTTCAAAAATTTTAACATCTGCTGGAACATCAAAATTTTGTTTTAATGTTTCTGGTTTTTCTAATGATGTTTCTCTTGAGTCTACTGGATTAATACAGTGCTCTTTGATTGCTTCAAATTCTTCGTCGTTTATATCACCTGCGATGACGTAAGTGGTAGCTGTACGAATTATTGGTTCTTCATTTTCATTTAGTAATTTCAAACATTGTTCTGCAGAATCTGCTCTTTGATCAAATTGTCCTGGTAAAAATTCAACTGAAAATATTTTTTCCTGTGAATGTTCAAAATCCTCTTCATACACATCATCAACTGGTGGTTCTGAAAAAACTGTGCATAAAGCTTTTTTGTATGTTTCTTCTGAAACATTCTCAATATCATAACGAATTAAAACTCTTACCGATTCAATTGTATTGATCCCCAAATAATGTTTTATCTCATGCTTTAACTCTTTTGCCTTTACTGCAAAATCAGCTTTTTTTTCTACATAAACACGACGTA
Source organism: Lachnospiraceae bacterium C7 (assembly GCA_900113385.1). Classification (GTDB taxonomy): domain Bacteria; phylum Bacillota; class Clostridia; order Lachnospirales; family Lachnospiraceae; genus Roseburia. The sequence goes on along the minus strand of FOPE01000018.1, from coordinate 10,260 downwards.
CATCGCTCATAAACTTACCTCCGATAATCTTTTTTGCTATAAATAGTATACCATCATAATTAGAATTAGCATAATTAATATATTTAATTTTACCTATAAGAACCACTTAATTATAAGTATTAAATTTCTATAAAATTGTTTGACATGTTTATAAGCACACCTTATAATATATATTAGTTTTGTGGGTACATTTGCCTAGAAAAGAGGAAAAAATGGATATTAATTACGAATTATACAAAGTTTTTTATTTTGTAGCTTCTTCACTTAGTTTCTCAGAAGCAAGTAAGAAATTATTTATTTCACAATCTGCTGTCAGCCAGTCTATTAAAACTTTAGAGCGAAAGCTAGAACAGCCTTTATTTATTAGAAGTACTAAGAAAGTTCAACTTACACCTGCTGGAAAGGTTTTATTAAAACACGTTGAACCAGCTATGAATCTTATTGCTAGAGGTGAAAGTCAATTACTTGACGCTAGTAATCTTGGCCTTGGTCAACTTCATATAGGTGCTAGTGATACAATCTGTAGATATTTTTTAGTTCCTTATTTGAAGGAATTTCACAAGAAATTTCCAAATGTTCCTATTAAAGTAACAAATGGAACTTCTCTTAAATGCGTTGATTTACTTACACAGGGTAAAGTAGATATTATTGTTACTAATTTCCCTAATTCACATTTAAATCCATCTTATTTGCAAAAAACTGTTGCAAATTTTCACGATGTATTTATTGCTAACCCATCATATTATCAACTCAAACAAAAAGAGATTTCTTTCGAAGAATTGAAACAATATCCTTTAATGATGCTAGAAAGAAAAAGTACAACTAGTGAATTTTTACATAAGCAATTTTTACAACACCAACTTGAGCTTATTCCTGAAATCGAACTAAGCAGTAACGATCTTCTTATTGATATGGCTCGTATTGGTCTTGGAATCGCTTTTGTTCCAGATTATTGTGTTGATAACTCTAAAGATTTATTTATTTTGAAAACAAAAGAAAAAATGCCAATGAGACAGATGGTAGCTTCAGTTAATACTTCATTACCAATTTCTCCATCAACTGAGGCTTTCTTAAATTTATTACCAACTATAGATGGTTAATTTTTATTAAAACACAAACTCCTTTACTACTATCCATAAATCATATTTTTTAATTATGTGTTAGCAATAAAGGAGTTTTTTAATTGTATTTTTTCCAAAATTCATCTACAACTTTTTCCATATTGTTTATGTTTACAACTTTTATGTCTTTCCACTCAATAGGAAATAAATTATCAAAGTCTTTCTGCATAAAGCGACTATCTAACAATTCGATAACTCCATAGTCATCAACCGTTCTAATTACACGCCCTGCAGCTTGAAGTACTTTATTAATTCCAGGGTATCTATACGCGAAATCAAAACCATTATGACTTTTTTCATCATAATAATTTTTTAGTATATTTTGCTCTGTACTAACTTGAGGATAACCAGTTCCAATAATTATTGTGCCTATTAATTTGTCATTTTTCAAATCAATGCCTTCTCCAAAAATTCCGCCCATTATGCAGAAGGCAGCTAAACTTTTTTCCCTGTCCACCGAGAATTCCTCTAAAAATTCTTCACGTTCTACTTCTGTCATAGAATTTTTTTGCACTAGAACATCACAATATTCACAAGCCTTGCCCTTATTAAAATACTCTAATACATTTTCTAGCATTAAATATGATGGGAAAAATATCATATAATTTCCTTTTTTGCTTGCAACTGTTTTTTTTATATACTCAGCAATTTTTCTAAATTGGTATGGTGTTCTATCTTTGTATCTAGAACTAACATCATTACCTATCATTATGCAATTTTGACTAGGTTTAAAAACACTATGTGCATAAATTGCATAATTATCATCTCTAGTACTAAGCATACTTTTATAATAATTTATTGGTAAAAATGTTGCCGAAAATAAAATTGCAGCCTTTCCTCTATCTATGCATTTTTGTATATTCAAAGATGGATCAACACAAAATAATTTTAATTCAAATTGATTATTTTCTGTTATTTGTCCATAAATCTCATAATGTGAATCTGCAATTTCGTATATGTTAATAAAATTTCTTAATTTAAAATAAAATTCTAAAATTTCCTTTCTATACAAATTGCTTTTATATTCCTTCAAAAACTCTTCCATATATCCTAACACTCTTGTTATAGGAAAATATAATTCCGATACATCATCAAAAATGTGATAACCCTCACATTTTCTTTTATATTGAAGCATAACTTTATTTATCTTATCTAATTGTTTATAAATTTTTTTACTTGTATTTTTGAAAAATAATCGCGCCTGTAATACATCCTCCTTTATTAAACTTGCACTATACATTTTTCTACTTCGTTCAACTAAATTATGTGCCTCATCTATTAAGAAAATGTAATCTCGCTTTATTCCTTCTTGGAAAAATCTTTTTAATTTTACGTTTGGATCAAAAACATAATTATAATCACAAACAACATTATCGCACCAATTAGACAAATCTAGTTGCATTTCAAAAGGACAAACCTGGAAATTTTCTGCATGCTCTTTTAATGCTTCTCTTGTAAAAAAATCTTTTTCCTTTAATATAGAATAAACAGCATCGTTAACCCTATCAAAATGTCCCTTTGCGTAAGGGCATGCTATTGGATTACAATCCATTTCATCACATAAACACATTTTTTCTTTTGCTGTCATCAGTAATGTTTTAGACTTATAACCATTTTTTTCCAATAATTCAAATGTATCATAAGCAACTGATGCAGTAATAGTCTTAGCGGTTAAATAAAAAATTTTCTCAGCTTGCCCCTCTCCAATTGCCTTCACAGCAGGAAATATCGTTGAAATAGTTTTTCCGACACCAGTTGGGGCCTGCATGAAGAGCATTTTCTTCCTTATTATTGTTTTATAAACATCCTCAACTAATTTTTTTTGACCCTCTCGATATTCAAACGGGAAATCTAATTTCTGTATTGTTTTCCTTCTTATTTTTCTCCATTCATAAATAAAATCAGACCATTTTCTGTATTTTTCTACTGTCTCTGTAAACCAATCATATATCTCTTCTTTTTTATATTTATATTCGAAACTTTTTGTCACTTCACTTTCCATATTACAATATGTCATTTGAACGCCGATATCATCTAAATCATTTTGCATTGCATAAATATATGCGTAACACATAGCTTGAGCTTTATGTACAAAAATTGGTTCTTCTAATTTATCTAATTCTAAGTATGTTCCTTTAATCTCATCTATATAAATTATCTCTTTCTTTAGTATTCCATCAGCTCGACCCTCAACTATTAAATCATATTTTCCAAAATCTACTTCTGTCTTTAATGGTACCTCTGCTTGATATACTTCTTTTTGATAGCTATTTTGAATTTTACGATGGGTTCGACTTCCCATCAGCATCGTTTCAACTGTTGCAAATCCCCCTCCACGATTATCAATATCACCGCTTCTAAAAATAAATTCCACTAAATCTCTTACTGAAATTTTTATTTTTGTTCTCATATCTTCTAACATTCCTTCACCACCTTTTACCATCTATGCATCTTACATATGTATTTTATATATTCATCTTAATTATATACTTATATTAAGTTTACCCTACATAATGCACTTTTTTAATTACGTGCCTTAAAAAAAAATTTAATTGCGTACTTTAATAAAAATTAATTGCGTACCTTAATAAAAATTAATTGCGTACCTTAATAAAAATGCCCTACCTTTCGGTAGGGCACTCCTCTATAGGATATCACGATTTGCTATGCTACTGCAAGCTCATCTACTACATTTTCAAATTTATCATTATTTCCGCCATAACCGACAGTTAAATTTTTATCTAATCCTAATGCTAAAACTCCTAAAATAGATTTAGCATCAATAACTATGCGATTATAAACTACATCAATATCAAACTCGCATTCACTTGCCGCCTTTACGAATTTCTTAACATCGTCTGTATCAGCAAAGCGTATTGTTCTTTTGTTCTCGTACATGAAAAATTACCAACTTTCTATAAAAAATTTGCGAATATCAATAACTGTTTCAATAACATTTTCAACAATTATCCAAAACTTACTCGCCTAACAAATATGTAACAGTACGATTATGACATCATATTATATATTTGTCAAAGTTTTTTTATAGATATTTTATTTTTTAACACTATTTTTATATATCCCCCTTTTTAGGAGAGTGTTATATTGCAAATTATGCTACAAAAATATGAGTTAAAATTTTTTATTTAAAAAACAGGTACAACCGATCCGTTATATTCTTTTTCAATATATTTTTTTACTTTTTCACTTTTTAGAGCTTTAACTAATGCTTTAACTTTTGCGCTATCCTTATCTTCTTTTCTAACAGCAATTATATTTGCGTAAGTTTTGGCAGCAACTGATGTATTTTTTTCTATTGCAAGTGCATCACTCATACTAAGCCCACCTGAAATTGCATAATTCCCATTAATTACTGCAATTGCAGTATCTGGCAATGATCTAGTTAACTGTTCCGCAGCAATTTCTTTGAATTCAAGATTCTTTTTGTTTTCTTTTATATCTAAAATTGTTGCATTAATTCCTGCCCCTTTTTTTAATTTAATTACACCTTCTTCTTCTAGAAGCAATAATGCTCTAGCTTCATTTGTTGCATCGTTTGGAACTGCAACAATATCGCCATCTTTCAAACTATCAAGACTTTTATATTTCTCTGAATAGATTCCAAGTGGCTCAAAATGAATTTTGGCTGCTGAAATTAAATCTGATTTATTTTCTTTATTAAAATTATCTAAATATGGCTTATGCTGGAAAAAGTTTGCATCTAAATCTCCATCGTTTAAAGCCTTGTTAGGTTGAACATAATCTGTATATTCTGAAATTTCTAATGAGTAACCTTCTTTTTTTAATTCACTCTTTACTTGTTTCAAGATGTCAGCATGTGGTGATGGTGAAGCACCAATCTTAATTGTTTTATCATCACTTGATGATGAACCACATCCTGCAAGCAATGAAATGGCTAATGTTAATGCAACTCCAACTTTAATAATATTTTTAAATCTTTTTTTCATAGTTTTCTCCTCTTTTCTATTTTTTTACTTTATTTGTTGTTTATTGTTTTGTTCATTACATTGTTGTATCATAATTGTCTTATTAAAATTGTTATATAACAACTTGTTGTTTTATTGCTTGTTGTTCTATAATTTATTATTTTATTGCTTGTTGTTCTATAATTTTTTTATTACTTGTTGTTCTATAATTTATTATTTTATTACTTGTTATTTTATTTTTTTCGTCTATCCATTGCAGTAGCGACTCTCATTCCTACCTCCTGGAAAACTTGAACAATAACAACTAAAATAATAACAGTGACTAGCATAACATCTGTTTGATAACGATTATAGCCATAATTAACTGCTATCGTTCCCAAACCTCCGCCACCTGTAAATCCAGCCATTGCGGAATATCCTAAAATTGTTGTAATTGCAATTGTGCTACCCACTAATAAGGAAGGCTTAGCTTCAGGCAATAATACTTTTATAATTATTTGCCACGTACTAGCTCCCATTGATTGTGCTGCTTCGATAATTCCCTTATCAACTTCCTTTAAAGATGATTCAACCATTCTTGCTACAAAAGGAGCTGATCCTATAACCAATGGAACTAAAGTTGCTGTAGATCCTATTGATGTTCCTGCGATAATTCTTGTCAATGGAATAACACTAACTAATAATATTAAAAATGGAATTGATCGAATTACATTTACAATTACTCCTACAAGCCCATTTATAAACTTGTTTGGTTTAATACCATCTTCAGCTGTAATATATAGTAAAACACCTACAGGTATTCCTAATACATACGCCAAAATTGTTCCACCGACTGTCATGTATAAAGTTTCCACTATTCCTTGTCCTAGAGCAGGTAACATAGTACTAATATTCATCTATTTTTCCTCCTCATAATGTATTTTAATATCATCTAGATATTCTTTTACTCTGGCAATTGCCATTTCATTTTCTGGCATTTCAATAATCATCTGACCAAATGCTTTTCCGCCAATATCTTCTGTACTAGCACCTAAAATGTTCACTTTTGCCTGACATTTCAATACCAAATTAGCAATAACTGGTTCAGATGATGATTGTCCATCAAATGATAATCTAAAAATTTTACGTTTTGCATTTCCAATTCCAATATCTCTATTAGGAAAGAGCATTTCTCGTGTAACCTTTGACTTGGGTTTCAAAAAAACATCTTGAACGTTTCCTTGTTCCACAATTTTTCCAGCATCAACTACTGCAACATAATCACAAATCTGTTCAACAACCCTCATCTCATGCGTTATTATAACTATTGTTACATTTAACTCATTATTGATTTTTTTTAGCAAAGCCAAAATGGCTCTTGTGGTGTTTGGATCAAGTGCACTCGTTGCTTCATCACACAAAAGCACCTCTGGATCAGTAGCTAACGCACGAGCTATGGCTACTCTTTGTTTTTGACCTCCAGACAATTGAGATGGATAATTATGCATCCTATCCTCTAATCCAACTAACTTTAATAATTCTTTCGCCTTTATAATTGCATCTTTTTTTGATACCCCTGCAATTTCTAATGGAAAACAAACGTTTCCAATAGCATCTCGTTGATCTAGTAAATTAAAATGTTGAAAAATCATTCCCATTTTCTGACGTTTTTTTCTTAAAGCAACTTCACTTAACAATGTAAGATCATCGCCATTCAAATAAACATTACCTTCAGTTGGTTTTTCTAACAAATTAATGCATCTAACTAATGTGGATTTTCCAGCGCCTGATAGACCAATAATTCCACAAATTGAATTTTTTTTAATTTTTAAATTCACATTCGATAATGCTTTAACCCCACCGTTTGTCGTATTGTATAACTTACTTACATTACAAAACTCAATCAAAGCAGCTGAGTTTTTCGAATTTGCTTCGCAATACTCTTCTTTAGCTTTTTTTGTATTGTACATTTGATTATCTCCTTAAAATATTAATATATCCTCTGATTATTCATTTGCCATACCTAGCATAAAAAACTTTTTTAGTTTTGTACCACTACAATTACGTTCAATGTGTGAATTGTCGTAAAATCAATCTGCCTAATTAGTTAATCGAATATTTTTCATTCAACTATTATAACTACATTTCATGTTTTTTATAACCATCGAATATTTTGAATACAAAAGGAGATATGTCTCAACCATATCCCCTTTTGATTTTTCATAATAAATTTCAATCGACTAATAATAAGGATTATTCTTTTAATGACTTCACATTTACTGTAATATATAAAATTTTCATAACTTCAACTCCAAAGATATTGTATCATAGTAATTTGAAATAAGATAATACATAGTTTTTATACCTTGTTATAACTAAAATTTATATCAGAATATTTTGATGATATATTAATGTTAAATTTAATTTTTATTTGAAGTGCTGATTTTTCAAGTTTATTTAAAACTTATTTTTAATTATTTTAAACTTTTTTTAATTATTTAATTTTACTAAAGAAATAAAAAAACTCTTCTCAACTTACATAAGTCAAAAAGAGTTTTTCGTCTCAAAAGTTCATTTATTTTATAAAATTTTATCTTTATATTTTTTTAGTCCTTCTAAATATCTTTCACCCAAAGGACTAATTTTAGTTCCCTTGTGTCTAATATATCCAATATGCATTTTTTCTGATTCCTTAAGTGGCACTGCTATATAATCATTGCCATTAAGATTTTCACTAATAATTCCAGAACATAATGTATAGCCTAATAATCCCTTCATTAAGTTCAACATTGTAGCTCTATCATCCGCTTTTATTATTCTCTTATATTGATACGTACTTTTCATTTCTTCCGCAAAATAAAATGAATTATTTAATCCCTGCTCAAATGCTAAACATGGATATTGTTCCAAATCCTTCATTGATATAATTTTTTTCTGAGCTAGAGGATTATTTTTCCAAATATATACGTAAGTATCGCAAGTAAATAATTCTTCAAATACTAAACTACTTTCAGAAAAAAGCTTTTTTAAAACTTTCTTGTTAAACTCGCTTAGATAAAGTACCCCAATTTCACTTTTCATATTTTTAACGTTTTCTATAACTGTATTTGTTCTCGTTTCATGAATAGCGAATTCGTATTCATCCATTCCAAATGTTTTGACCATTTCAACAAATGCTTCAACTGCAAAACTATAATGTTGTGTAGATACACTAAACTTTTTCTTAACATTTTTTTCATCATATCGCTGTTGCATTAAATCATACTGTTGAACAACTTGCCTGGCATATCCTAAAAATTCTTCGCCTTCAGTAGTAATAATTATCCCTCGATTTGATCTCAAAAAAATAGTAACCTTAATTTCTTCCTCTACTTCTTTAACAACTGCTGATAAATTAGGTTGAGAAACGAATAATTTTTTTGCAGCCTCATTCATCGAACCTGAATCTGCAATGGTAATAATCTGCTTTAACTGCTGAAGTGTCATATAAAAACCCCCTTTTCTATTTTCACAAAAAATTAATATTCATCTAAAAATGAATGTTTTACCCCATCACTTTTATATGCAATAATAGTTTTTAAATTTACATTTTCAACACTCTTAAAAATATTACTTTCAACATAAGGGTTTGTTTGTTTCATAGTTTTAATTAATTCTTTAATTTCCATTCGTTTTGAAGATGTAGTATTATCTGGTGCACTTGATACACATTCTTCTGTAAACTTACATGCACACTGTAAAAAATATAATTTATTATAATCTCTCCATTTTTTTACATCGTCTTCACGAATCAAATACATAGGACGTATTAGTTCCAAACCTTCAAAATTTGTACTATGTAATTTTGGCATCATTGTTTGAACTTGTGCTCCATATAACATTCCCATAAGAATTGTTTCAATTACATCATCATAGTGGTGTCCTAAAGCAATTTTATTACACCCTAATTTTTGAGCATAGTGATATAGATGTCCCCTTCTCATTCTTGCACATAAATAGCATGGAGATTTTTCAATATCATAAACTGCATCAAAAATATCACTTTCAAATATTTTTATTGGAATATTCATTATATTAGCATTATTCTCAATAACTTTCCTATTTGCTTGACTATAACCTGGATCCATTACAACAAATTCTAAATCAAATTCAAACTTATTATGTTTTTTTAACTCTTGAAATAATTTAGCCATTAGCATAGAATCTTTTCCACCTGAGATGCATACCATGACTTTATCACCTGGCTGTAACAACTCATATGTATTAATTGCTTTTGCAAACTTTGAAAATAATTGCTTATGAAATTTTTTTCTAATAGAAAGTTCGATGTCTTTATTTTTTTCTTCGATATTTACCTTATCCATCTCACTTAATATCCATTTTATATAACCACCATTTAAATATTTTGCTTCAAATCCCTGGCTTCTCAAAAATTGTACAACATTAATACTATAATCTCTTTCATCTGTTTTTTGACTATATACTATTACTGGCTTATTTTTTTCTATTGAATGAACTTCTTTTTCTATATCACGCCAAACTATATTTATAGCTCCTGGAATAAAACCATATTGATACTCGTCAGTTTCACGTATATCAATTAATGTCACATTACTTAACTGAATATTTTGAAACTCTAAAATTGAAATACTATATTTTTCAATATTTATTTCATCTGTATTATTATGCTTATTTAAGCTTTCAAAAATACTACCATTATCTTTTATAATATCATTATCTTTTTCTAAATTCATATTATCCATACACATACCTCTATTATCTTTAATTTTGAACACAAGTTTTAAACTTGAAACTATTCATTTGTACTATTTACATTCACATACAAAATAAAATGAATCTAAAAAAAACGCTTTAGCCATAAAAGACGAAAGCGTTTTCTCTACAGGGGTGGAAGGAATCGAACCCTCCTCTGGAGTTTTGGAGACTCTTATTCTACCGATGAACTACACCCCTTCATCATATTTCCATATATCTTCAAAACTTCACACAAACTTCTTTATCCGTTCAACCTTCTTGGTCAAGCCCTCGACCTATTAGTAACAGTCAGCTACATACATTACTGTACTTACACCTCTGCCCTATTTACCTGATAGTCTCTCAGGGGTCTTATCTCTTTCGAGTGGGATATCTCATCTTGAGGGGGGCTTCACGCTTAGATGCCTTCAGCGTTTATCCCTTCCGAACTTGGCTAC
>FOPE01000047.1 GCA_900113385.1 Lachnospiraceae bacterium C7 | reverse complement strand
CGTTTGCACAGTCTTTACCAAGATAATACGTATTATGGATATAAGTTCTATTTTCCTTGATTTCATGTGCAACTGTGGAAGGATGTCTACCGATTAATTTTGCTATCTTTTTAAGGGAATCTTTGTTGTGTATTCCAGTTTCAATCGCAAGTCGATCCGACAAATCCATTTGTCCTTTATTTCTGTAGTAGTTCATATCTGCTCCTTTCCAGCAGATAGTAATCGATATCTTTACTATATCATATCTGCTCCTTTCCAGCAGATAGTAATCGATATCTTTACTATATCATCTCTGCTAGAAGAAGCCGTTGCAAAAGTAAACTAGACTTTTTTAGCCATTTTCAGTTGTCAAAGTACAGGTTTAATTTTTCATTCTAGGGTTTTCTTTAAAATATTATATAACACTTCGCATGCGTCTTTTCTCAGTTCATCGTCTGCATCAAAAAACTGGATGTACTCTGAACTTGCATAAGTCAATCCAATATTCCTTGCTTCTCCTTGTCCAACATTTTCAGGTAAATCAACGACTATAACACTGTCTGGATTATCTCTTTCTATTTCTTTAAGTTTTTCTATTGTTTTACCACCATCCGTAGATCCATCATTAACAAAAATACACTCTATTTCGTCAATTCCAATTGTCTGGTTTTTTAAAGAAGCATAACTTCTATCTAAATAATTTGCCACATTAAAACATGGAATAATTATTGATATTTTTTTATTCATATGTCCCTCTATTCTTTAAAATTCAAAACAAATCTCTTAATATGTTTAATAATTTTTTGTTATCTGCCTCATTTCGTACTGCAATTCTAATATACTGTTTACCATCCCCGATTTTCTGAGTTAAATCCTTTATAAAAACGTCTTTTTTCAACAAAGCAATACATATCTCTTTCGACGTTTTTCCTATAACTTCGCACATTAGATAATTGGCTTGAGATGGTATAACTCGTAAATATTCTATTTTATCTAATTCCTTATACAACTTAACCCTACTTTTCTTAATTTTTGCTAATGATTTTGCATAATCTTTCTCATATTTTCCAGTTATTTGGACAAAGAACTCTCCAAAAGAATTGATATTCCAAATAGGAACACTCCGTTTGATATATTCAATCATTTTTTCATCCTTACTTGCTAATACACCCAAACGAATTCCTGGAACACCATATGATTTAGATATACTTTTTATTACATACAATTTTTCATACATATTTAGTGTTTCTTCATTTATGCATGAAAGATTTCCAAGTTTTTTTGTGCTTTTACAATCTACAAAATCCACAAAACTTTCATCTATTATTAAAGAAATAGCTTTTTCTTTCGCCCATTCAATTAATTTAATGATATTTTCTTTTTCAATATAATTTCCACTAGGATTATCTGGATTTATCAATATTAACAAATCAATGGCCCTATTATCAAAAAATCCAATTATATCTTCTACTGTATAGCTAAAGTTTTCATTTTGAGGGTTAAACTCAACAATTCTTTTTTTATCAAATCTATTTTTATATTCTTCAAATGTTGGGCAAACACAGCCAAGTTTTGATTCTTTATCTTCAAGAAATTTTTCTATTACTACCTTTATCAATTCAGCAGCTCCGTTACCTATTACAATGTTTTTTTCCTCTATCCCAAAAGCTTCTGATGCATCTATAGAATTAATTTTCATACCTGATGGATACTGTGTTAATAATGTTTCAAAATTCGATTTCATTTCCTCCATCATTCGCTCGCTAGGATAATATGGATTAACTAAATAGCAAAAATCTAATAATTTAGGATATCTCCAATAGCCTCCATAACGTGATGCAATATTAGTGTAAAATTCTTCTTCAGAATTAGTAAAAAGCGATTCTGCAATATTTAAGTCTTGAATATTGTCTATTTCATACCATGTTTCTCCACTAATTCTTTTTGCTTGAATTTCTTTTGTTTCTAGCATTGCAATCAGTTTAATAACTGATTCATAGTATTCGTTTTCACCCATAGTTTTTTCATATGCAGTTAAAAATGGAATATATGTGTTCTTACAAAACTCTTTACTAAATTTGTAAATATTAAGGGTTTTATAATAATTTCCTTTTGCCGAAAAATTCAAAAATTTTCCTGGGATAAAATCTTTTATAATATCATTTTCATCCAGTTCCATACATGCGCCATCCATCCAGCTTTCAAACTTATCAACTACAGCTAAATTTTTTCTACTATCATTAATCAAATCATCTATTATTTTTTCTTCAAAAATCAAATCAGACTCTGCTAAAATGGTGTCTTCTGTACACAAATATTCCTTTGCTAAAGCTAAAGAATATATGTTATTTGTCTTATTGTATATAGGATTATTTATGTAACATATAGGTGTTTTAATATTTAAAGTATCTATATATTCTATTAATTGCTTTCCTTTATATCCTACAACAATAACAATTCTTGAAAGTTGCTTTTTATCCATAATCCTAAGCATCCTTTCAATCAATGATATTCCATTAACTTTAACCATACATTTTGTGTTATTTTTTGTTAAATATTTTAATCTTTTTCCCATTCCAGCAGCTAAAATCATTCCTTGCATAGTCATTTCTCCTTTTATTTCTTCACTAAATAATAGTCAAAGACAAACGCATTGTTCCAATACTTGTCGCTTTGAGGTTTTAAAATATGTACCTCACAGCCTCTTTTTTCTGCAAAATTTTCTAGAACTTTTCTGTCATAAAATGTTTTTTCTAAATCTTTGTATTTTTCGTCATAGTTTTCTATCATTTTGCGTCTATATTCTAAATGTTCTTCTTTCATCTTTTTATCATGCACTTCTTTAATTACCACGATTTTATTTGCTTTTTCATACATTTTTTCTAATACTTTATAGCCCTTTTCTTCAGAAGTAAAATATTGGAATACTGAATCTGCCATAACTACATCATATTTTACCGATGTATCTATCTTTTCAGCATCCATGCACTTTAAATCATTAATCTTTGTAACTTTTTTTACAATATCTAGTAGAGAATTGCTATAATCCGCCCCCCTTTAGCCTATTTAAGTTAAAAACCTTCTGCAAAATGTATAAATTAACACCACTACCACATCCAACTTCATAAACGCTAGAAATATTTGCACAATGTTCATTGATAACGTCAAACGTTTGAATAAAATCATTATATAGTCCTTCATAGTATCCATCTTCAACTAAGACATCAAATCCATTTGCTTTTTTTAACTTTTTATAGTTTTCAAAAAAATCATTGCTCATTTCAAAATCTTTTCTTTTATTTTGCCATATATTTTGCCATTTATTCATAATTCACCTCATATACGTACTTTTTTTCCATTTTACATTCACTACTTTTTTTCGATAAAAAAGTCTTCATTTTTTAAAAATTTAGCATAACTTTTTTCTAATTCATCCCTTGCAAAATCAATTCTTGTATAGCCATATTTTTCTATCAGGCATTTATTCATATCATTTCCATGTCTATGCATATAATAAATTGCACTAATTTTTCTTGCCAATAATTCGTTATTTAAAAGCATAAAATAACGTTCACACAATAATTCTTCCCGAGTATTTGCATCTTTTCTTACGAATAAATCCCTAAAAGTTTGAACAAATAGTTCATCATCCATATCCTCTAAAACCTGCATCCATACTATTCCATCTTCTAAATAGGTTCTAGTCCAATTTTCTTCTGTCGGAGCCGAATCATTTAGATTTTTTCCATAGTAATGCACTCCCATTTTTGTTAATGGCAATGTTATTAAATGAATATCATATTTGCAAATAAAATCGATCCACTTAAAAAAGTCAGGAACTTGCTTGCATTGATATCCATGCTTTTGTTTTTCTAAAAACATCTCTCTTTCCATTACCAAGGATGGATTGCAAAAACAATTTCCATTAAACCATAAAAATTTTAACCATTCTATTCTGCTTCGATTCTTTTTATAAAAAACAGCATTTTCTATAACCTCTTCATCATCATCAACATAATTAGCCCATGTCAAACATATTCCACCATGTTTTTCTAAATAATCCACTTGTATTGCTAACTTATCCTTTTCCCAAACATCATCTGAATGCATAAGGGCAATATATTTTCCTGTTGCTACACTTGATAATTCTTCAGATCTTGCTCTTAGATTTTCTTTAAAATAATATTCTTTAGCATAATATTTCGAATATTCTTTCATAATATCCGGTGTATGATCATCAGAACCATCATCGCACACTATAAATTCAATATTTTTATAACTTTGATTAATAACACTTTCTATTGCTCTTCTAACATATTTTTCATGATTATAACAAGGGAGTATAACTGATACTAATGGTCCATTTTTGCATAAATCTTGGTTTATAACAGGCTTATATCCTTTATCTAATTCAACGTCGTTTGTTTTAGTCAAAACGCACAGAGGACTATTTTCAGATAATCCACTATCAAAAAAATCTTTTTCGTCAAAATATTCTTTTCTTAATTCATTTACGTATAATATCTCTTTTACTGTCTTCACTTCATTACAGCCAAAAGAAGCCATAAAAATGATTTCGCCATCATCTTTAAGTATACGTTTCATTTCTTCGATAAATCTTCTATCATTTTTAACACTGTCTGATACTTTAGAACAAATTATAACATCGTAAGATTTATCTAGTATTTTTTTTATATTTTCTAGATTCTCGTTTAATTTATTTTCTTCTTTGAAAGAATCTAAAACATCATATCTAATCAATGTACACCACTTTTTTATCCATTTATCAATTGACTCTGATGGTGCAATCTGCAAAACCGTAGTTCCTTCAACTGTAGTTGCCAAATTAATTTTTTTTAGGAATGTCACTATAAACCTTTCTCTATCTGTAGCTCCGCATTCTGTACATATATACTTTTTATTTTGAAGTTCTACTAAAACATCCTTATTAGTTTTTTGTTCATTTTGTTGTTCCCTTGGTAAATATAAAGTGTCATTTCCACAACAGGGACAATGTCCATATCTTTCGGACATTTCACTTATTAATTTATACGTTTTTTCTTTAAAAAGAAGAATTGTATCATATATTTCTTTATAGTTTTGAATTATATCTTCTTTTGACTTATTTTTAGAACAGCTATCTAAAACATTTTCATAAAACTCTGCGTAATCTTTAAATAGACTGTCTAAAACATTTTCTTTTATCTTTGCTACAATTTCAGGCATTTCCAATATTTTATCTAATAATAAATCCCCATTTTCAATTGCCATATTAATATTTTGTTCTAATTCATCTACATAATCTAAAACATTCACTAAAACTGTAATCTGTGGTTTCATACACTTCTCCTCTTTTACCTAAATTCAAGTTCTAATTGTCATCTATTGCATAAATTTCATACACTCTTTCCATATAAATATCGGTTTTTAATTTATTATGCTAACTTTTCTATCTTAACTAAATCGCTTTTATAAGAATTGATTAGAACATCTTCCATCTCTTCTCTACTACTAAACATCATAAACAAAAATCCAATAGGTTGCTTCAAATTATTTTCAACAATATCTCCTACGTTTAAAAGCCAATATTCTGAAAAAATATATTTTTGATAACACCTTGGAATTTTTATATCAGCAATTTTTCCATTAGCTTCTGCAAGAACAGTTTTATATGCATAAAAACCCTCTTGTTTAGATTTAACAGGAAAATCTTTACAATCTAATCCACACTTAGCTCTAACTTCCCAATAATCCCAATCAAACCCATTTAATTGATTTGCTAAAACAGAATACATATTTCCCAATATTCGTCTCATAACTTCTATAATCCAAGGCTTCCCGTCTTTATATATATATTGGAGATGAAAAATTCCGTCTTCTAATTGCAAAACATTTGCAATACTTTCTATTTTTTCAACAAGAATCTTTTCACAACTATCATATGTATCTGCAGGCCATGTATCTATTTCCACTCTATATGGATTAAGCATTGAATATTCATTATTTGATGCAATAGCAACAACTTTTCTGTCTTTTATAAACGTACAAAATCCATATTGTTTACCACTTATATATTCTTCAACTATTATTCGATTGCTTTTTGAATTAGCAAATGCATAATCTAATGCTTCATCAATTTCTTCCTCTGCTTCTACTTTAGTTATACCATTTCCTGCACTAGCATCAACAGGTTTTATTATTACTGGAAAATGCATTTTGCATATTTCAAATTTTGCAGCTTCTTTTCTAATAAATCCCTTGGAATCTGGAGTTAAAATACCATATTGTTTTGCTAATTTTTTAAATTTATCTTTGTTATGCAAAATTACTGTATTTTCATATGAATCATACCCAGGTAAGCCTAATTGTTCTGCAACATAAGCAGCTGTATATACTCCAAAATCATTACAACACTGACATATAGCATTTATCTCATATTTTTTTGCAATCTCTAATATTTTTTCTTTGTCTGAATAATCTATAGGAAGCCATTTATCAACCCATCTTTTGCCTAATGTATCTATTTTATTACCTGTTGCGATTATATAATAACCTAGCTTTCTTAATGCTCTAACTAATCCTAAATCATTATGTGTAGCACATAACAAAAGGGCTATAGGTTTTTTACTTTCTTTATTCATAATACAATCACCTTCTATAAATTTTCATTACTTGGTAAAGCATATAAAACTAATTCAGTTGCTGTATCTTCATAAGCTCGAATATAAAATTCATATCCATCTACAATCGACATTATGTAATTAGGTATTTCCCATAAATCCTCGCGCTTATGATAAATACATATTGCTAATTTTGGTCTTTGTGTTTTAATAATTTCCTTTGCTCCTTTTAAGGCTTCTAATTCAAACCCTTCGATGTCCATTTTTATAAATGTGATTTTTTTACCATGTAATACATTATCTAAACTATCACACTCTATTCCATTTTCTATATTTTCTTTTTTATTCTTAGAAACACAAGCAGATTTTCCTTTAATATTTTCCAAAAATAAAACGTGATTTTTTTGATTAGAAAGCGCCATATTATATATATATAAATTTTTGATTTTTACTTCAGACAACTCCTTATAATTCTCTAAATTAGGTTCAAAAGAATAAATGGCATCATATGATTCTATTCCATTACTTTTTAATATTTCAACAAATTTTTTTGCTGTATCACCATTATATGCCCCAGCATCAATTAAGGCTTCATTTTTTGAAAACTTAATTATTTCATTGTCAAAATACTGATTTTCTGATTTTACACTTTTTAAATATTTATAATCCATACTGATTTTTTGATTAATATAGGCTACTAGTACTTCCTTTGACTTGTTATCTGCCAAACTATTATATATTTTTGTTAATTGATTATCATGCAATTTTATATATTCAAATGTCATTATATTAGGATCCACTTCACAATTTCCAGCAAAGCAGTCATAATCAACTACATTTTCAATATTACACTTAAAATTTTCAATATTTTTTTCTTCATACCCTTTGTGCGCAATTACAAGATTTATTTTTTGAGATTCTATAATATCCTCTAAACATTCATAATCATTTCCCGGAACATAATATTTTCTATTTACCACCTTACCTGCAAAAGAAATATTAATATTTTTGAATCTTTTTGATATATTTGAAGCTCCTTCACCTGCACCATAAATGTAAATTGGTAAGTGAGTTTTCTCACATTCTTTTATTTTTTCTATAAATTTATTATTTTTTTCTTTAATTAATGGCAAAATACTATTCTGCATTTTGTTGTCCCCCTGTTTATCATGGTTTTATAGCTATTCCTAATTCTGATGATTTATATGCTGCATAAACTAATTTCGTTGTATCATAAGCAAGCTGAAATCCAGCTTTAGGTTCTCTATCAAAATATATAGATTCCATAAAATCTCTCATTTCATCTGTATATCCTCTAATTATTTCATCTTCTAAAAATGTCTTATTCCATCCAACTTTTGATGGTAACATTTCAGAAATATAAACATTATCCAAATTATCCTCATCCAAAAAATATGTTTCCATCATGTCATTTAATGTAAGCTTACAATTAATTGCCATGTCGTTACAATACAATTCTATATAATTTTTACTACCACCTAATAAAGTATCTGTAGCAATAATAGTCGCTCTACTTTCATCTGAAAATTTCAAAATAACTGTAGCAATATCTTCAACATCATGTGGATGGGCTGCAATATGACGATGCTCATATTCTGACAATTGAGTTGTAACTCTTCCCATATCTGCATAAACAGATTCTACATATATGTCTTCATTTCTTGCTTCAGCTTCAATCTTTTTTAGCCATAATATAGCAGTCAATGGATGTGTACCTGTTCTTATAAATGTTCCACCACCAGTTTTATTCCACTCTCCTGCAACATGAGAACTAGATCCCTTCAAACTTTCTTCTCCTTTTGCATATAATATCTTGCTTTTTTTATTAAGCAAAATTTCACTAGCTTTATTTACTGCTGGTGCATACACAAAATTTTCTGCATACATAAATTTTTTTTCTGATTTTTCTACTATACTTTTCAAATAATCTAAATCTCTTAAAACCTTATCATACATATAACTTTTTGAGACTTCATTTCCTATAGGCTCTTTGTCATTATCCAATCCAAAATAACCGCCTAATGGTTTTTCACAAATCACATGCTTACCAGCCTTTAGTGCTTTTTCAATCATGTCGCAATGTATATATGGTGGTGTACATATATCAATAACATCAATTTCATCATCATTTAATAAGTCTTGAAAATTCAAACTATAATTTTGATAACCATATATTTCTTTTGCTTTTTTTACTTGTTCTTCTCGCCTAGCTATAATATGTTTATAACAGACTGGTACTCCAGTATATCTTTTTAACGCATTCATATGAAGTTCTGTAGCTCTTCCTGCTCCAGCCATCCCAATACAAATTTCCCCTTTTTTATTCATTTAATCCTCCATCTCCTCTTGCTCTTTTACCTCAACATAATCCTTTAACTCTTCAACTATATCGGATTCCATAACAACTACCATAATAGCTCCTTCCTTTGGATCTGATATAACATGCAAATACGCCATAATTGTAACTCCTTTTCCAATATTACTTATGACAAATTCCCATTTTTTTGTATTAAGAGCTTTTTGGCTAGCAGAGACAAATTTTTTGCTAAGTTTGATATGATTCCAAACGACTTTTTCTCCACTTTCAAAATCATTATCGCCTTTTCCTTCATCTTGATATTTTAAATCCATAAAATATCCTGATTTAATAATATCTATCTGATTTAACAAGCGAATAAACTCTCTGTTTGCTCTTATAACATATCCACCACTATTTTCATCTAATTTTATTACTCCTGCAGGCAAAATATGAGATAATTCTAAATTTTCGTTAGATATTTCGAATGGAGCATTTAAATTTATTTCTCCTATTTTTTGCATAAATTCCATTTCTTCTGGAAATTCAAATGGCATATTTTTTTTATTATTAATTGCTCCTACAACGTCTTGCATTTTATTTGGTTTATCAAAATAAAATCCCTGCAATCTATTGCATCCTATTTCTCTTAAAATTCTATACTGTTCTTCTGTTTCAACACCTTCCGCTAATGTGTCTGTTCCTATTTTTTTTGCCATATCTATTAATTCAGTCAAAATTATTTCAGCTTTGTCACCATACTTCATTTTGCTTACAAAACTCATGTCAAATTTCAACAAATCAAAATCAAATTCCTTCAATGCATTAAGTGATGAATACTCTGAACCAAAATCATCCATCCAGACTTTAAAACCTTTTTCATGAAAGTCATGTATAACTTTGTGAAGCATATTTTTATCTCCAGCTATGGCACTTTCAGTTATTTCAATAGTTATATATTCTGGAGAAATTTCGTATTTTTTACACATTCCAGATATTGCTTCAACCATGTTACATTTTTTAAAATCTGTTCTAGACAAATTTACCGAAACTGGCATTATTGAATAACCATTTTCCCTACGTTCCCTCAAATCTTCTAATACGGATTTTACTATATGCAAATCGACTTTATAAATCAATTCTTTTTCTTCTAAAACAGGAATAAATACTCCTGGATTAAGCACTCCTTTTTCTGGATCTATCCATCTTGCTAATGCTTCCTCATCGCAAACTTTTCCAGATGCTGCTCTTACAATAGGCTGATAATATGGAACTATCCATTTATTTTCTATTGCTTCATCAACATGCTCTAAAACATACTGTTTTTCTATATATTCCTTTTCTAGATCATCATACACAAAATCTCTTGCGCCATAATTTTTTCTTGCAAAATCAACTGCTACTTTTGCTCTATCACAAGCAATTCCTATTTCTTCGAAGCTTTTTTTCAATACATATGTACCTGTTTTTACATCAATATTTTCTTTCATATTACCTAACTTAGCAATTTCTTTATGCATTTTTTCAAGTTCTTCTTCTCGTTCTTCTACTGAAGTTAATACAACAAAATGATCTTCTGAAAAACGTGCTGCAAGTTTATCGACATATGTTTTCTTCAGAATATTTGCTATTTTTAATAACAACTTTGAACCTGCACTATATCCATGGACCTCATTATATTTTTTCATATCGCATACGTCTATAAAAATAATACATGGTGTTTTTTTCTGAGATTTCATCGCTTTTTTTTCTAGTGGAGCATTAGATAAAAAATAATACACATTGTAAAGTTTTGTCATACTGTCAATTTCTGGTGGCAGTGCGCGTAAATAATCTGAAATTCCTTTCATTCGTGTCGTAAGCACCCCCATAGAAACAATAAGGGAAGCTATTCCAAATTCTATTGAACCTAATAAATCTACTTTAAATATTCCGTACGTTTTTACATTATACGACAATATGCAAAAAAAGATTAACCAGCCAACTGTCCATAGACATATTCTCATTCTATTGTCTAATATTAATATTGGAAATACTGATATAAAAACAAATATTATTATTGCTTGATGCTTTGTATCCATTGTTGTCCCCATAATAGTTGCTGCAAACAACACTGGAGCCTGTACCAAGTACATCATTATTGTAGAATGACTTTTATATTCTAATTCTTTATTATAAAATCTTATAACATGTATTCTTTTTGCCAATAAAACTAAGCCTGATAAAAAAACAAAGTACAAAAAAAGAACAACGTTTACTTCAAACACTTTATAAAATCCCATAATATAATGAACTACCATTCCTAATGCGGTAAATGGTAACCCAAATAAAACGAAATATATAATAGTTCTTTCGTTGTTCTTTTCTAGTTCTTCTTTATATCGTTTTTTATCCACTTCATCTACTTCAACCATAAACGCATGTTTTATCATAATATTCACCTTTTAATAAACATATTTTCATGGACTGTATCGGATTCTTTTTTATTCTTCAATACATTCAGCAGATTCTTTTTCTTCTTTAAAAAACTCACGAGTCTCTTTCACTATTACACCACTTAATGCGAATATAGCAATCATATTTGGTATTGCCATTAGTCCATTAAATATATCCGCAATTGTCCATACTGCACTAACTGTCATATATGGTCCAATGAACACTGCTAAAATATATAACCATCTAAATACTAACAATGTCCTTTTAGTGTTAACTTTTTTATCTTTTATTAAGTATTCTAAACATCTTTCGCTATAGTAATTCCAACCTAAAATAGTTGTAAACGCAAAGAATACTAAACATAGCATTAATATAAAGCCTGAAATATTATTTGCAAAAGGTAAACCTTTTTTGAAAGCGTATGTTGTTACTTCTACTCCTTCAAGGCCTGAGACTTTATATGCATCTGTCATTACAATTGATAATCCTGTTAATGTACAAATAATTATAGTATCTATAAATGTTCCTGTCATGCTAACTAGTCCCTGGCGAACTGGTTGCTTTGTTTGTGCGGCAGCAGCAGCAATTGGTGCACTTCCTAATCCCGCTTCATTAGAGAATATACCTCTAGCCACACCTTTTTGAACGCAAACAAATATACTACCCACTGCTCCACCTGTAGCTGCCTTTGGATTAAATGCACTTTGTACTATTGTTGCAAATGCTGCTGGTACTTCTGTTATATGCGATAAAACTAATAATAGCACAAAAATTATATAAATAGCTGCCATAAATGGTACAATAATTTGACTAACTGATGCAATTCTTTTAATTCCACCTATTAACACTAATGCTACTACAATTGCTAAAATAAGTGATGAGACTACTACAGCCCATGAATATTTTCCTATTCCTGCAATAGCTACTACATTTTCTGAATTTGGATCAAAAAAGTTTTTAACTGCTGATGAAATACCATTAACTTGGCTAAATGTACCGATTCCTAATAAGCCGACACATACTCCAAAAAACGCAAAACATTTTGCTAACCATTTAAATTTCTTTCCCATACCATTTTCGATATAGTAAAATGGGCCACCTAATGCATGGCCACTTTCATCAACTACTCTATATTTAATAGCAAGAAGTCCCTCAGAATACTTTGTTGCCATTCCAAAAAATGCTGCCACAAGCATCCAAAAAAGTGCTCCTGGTCCACCTGTTCCTACTGCTGTTGCAACACCAACGATATTTCCTGTTCCTATCGTTGCTGACAATGCAGTACAAAGAGCGGCAAACGATGTTATCTCTCCTTTACCGCCCTCTTCATTTTTTACCATCCATTTTAAAGCTAAAGGCAATCGTCGTATTTGTAACAAGTACAATCTTACTGTAAGAAAAATTCCTCCTACAAGTATAAGGGCCATTAACGGAATTCCCCATACGATATTGTCTAATTGATTTAAAAAGTTGTTAATTATCTCTAACATATCCACGTCTCCTAATAATTTATAAGATTAACAATGTCTTATGTCCGTATGGCAAATACATTGTTATTTCTATTGCGTACACTTAAAGTGTACTTGGATTACGTTGATAAGTCAAGTGTAATTTATTATGTTTTATTATTAATTTTACTTATTAATAAGATAATCATATAAACCTTCATATCTAAATTTAGAAGCACTCCATGAGAAATCTTTCGCCATTCCTCTGTCTATCATCTGATTCCACTGGCGCTTTCTATCATAATAAATATGTTTTGAATAGTTAATAATTCCTAACATTTCATCAGCGTTATAGTTTGCAAATGAGAAACCGTCTCCTGAATTATCATATTCGTTATATGGAATTACAGTATCTTTTAATCCGCCTGTTTCGCGTACAATAGGAACTGTTCCATATCTAAATGAAATAAGTTGTGTTAAACCACATGGTTCAAATCGCGATGGCATCAAAAATGCATCTGCAGCAGCATATAATTTGTGAGCCAAATCATCTGAATAACAAATATTAGCTGAAACTCTATCTGGATATTTCCATGCGTAATGTCTAAACATATTTTCGTACTGACCTTCACCAGTTCCAATTACTACAAGCTGTGTATAGTCATCTACAAGACGATCCATAACATAGTTTATTAAATCTAAACCTTTTTGATCTGTTAATCTAGATATTAAACCTATCATATACATATGTTTATCTACTTTTAGGCCCAGCATTTCTTGCAATTTTGTTTTATTGTTGACTTTTTTCTTTCTAAAATCGCCAGCATTATAATTGTCAAAAATTTTAGGGTCCGTCTCTGGATTATATGAATTATAATCAATTCCATTTACAATTCCCTGCATATCCATATATCTTGCTGCTAACAGACCATTTAAACCTTCGCCATAATATTCTGTTTGAATCTCATTGGCATATGAATCACTAACTGTTGTAATGTAATCTGCATAAACTAGACCACCTTTTAACATATTAGCATCTTTATTGAATTCTAATTTATCTGGTGTAAATAAAGATGAATCGAATCCTGTCAAATTTTTCATTGTCTTAATATCCCAAACACCTTGGAATTTTAAATTGTGAATTGTTAATATAGATTTCATTCCCCAGAAAAATGGATTTCCTTGAAACTCATTTTTAAGATATACTGGAATTAATCCTGTTTCCCAATCATGACAATGTATTAAATCTGGCTGGAAATCAATCAAAGGCAACATTGATAAAACTGCTTTGTCAAAGAAAACAAATTTTTCAATATCAAATCTGATATCCCCGTATGGAGAAAAACATGTAAAAAACTCTTCATTGTCAATAAAATAATATGTAATTCCATCTTGTTCATATTTCAAAACACCTACATACTTATTAACAATATAACTACCTGCGCTCATATAAAAATGAGTCACATACTGAAATTTACTTCGATACTCTTCTGGAATACAGCTGTAATTAGGAATAACTACACGAACATCCCAATAATTTTTATCGAATTCTTTTGGCAATGCGCCACATACATCTGCAAGTCCTCCAGTTTTAATAAATGGAACGCACTCCGATGCTGCAAAAAGTATCTTTTTCATACCCACTCTCTCCTCTTTCTCCATTACTAAAAACTTCCATATACTATAATACTCCATTTTACATACAATTTCTATGCCAAATGGAGTATTTTCTGATTTTTTTTGTTTTTATCTTAATCCACGCTTAGCTATATTATTTTGTGCACTTCTAGTACCCTGGTTTAGATAATAGAAAAAACTATCTAACTCATGAGTCACCTTAAAATACTCTTGAAATGATGTTGTTCCATAATAATTATAATACTGCACTAAATTATGACCAAACATTACTCCTAATGCACTTGTTTCAATTTCACCTCTAATTTTACCTAAAGACTCCGTTCCAAATTCTCCTTTATGATTTTCTCTTGCCTCTTCTACTGGGTAAAATGAAACTACATCTCCACAATGTGTTCCTATTGCAGAAACCATATCTCCTTTTATTTCATAACTTACTAATCTATTTCCTGCCTTATAATAATTTGTCAAATTATTAATTTCTGTCTTCTTCGTCCAAAACAATGCTTTATTATATTTCAAACCTATTCCATTAAAATAAACTACTGCTTTAAGATTTTTAAAATTGGCTCCAATAAGTTCCGATGCTCCAATTTGACATAAATATCCACCTAATGAATGTCCTGTTAAATAGAAGTTACAATCAGGATATAGCGCTGCAATTTTTTTAGCATAATTCTTTGCCGCCTCTTCTTCTACATGATAATTAATTACTCCTGAGCAAACATTTGCTACCCACTCTCCTACTGGATCATCCGTTCCCCTGTAAGCTATTACTATGTTGTTTCCATTTTTATATGTTGTTGCACTGAAATTTGTGTCTGGCATAACATACTCATTGACATAATCTACTATTGTCCAATTTTTTGCAATGCCATAATCTACTCCTGTTTCATCAATACTTGCGCCATTTAAAAAATAATATTTTTCTCCAGGTGCTCTGTCGGTGCCTTCTAAATCAGAAGCTTGATACATTCTTCCTACAAAATTGCTTCCATCTTTATAGGATAGAGAAGAAAAAATTGCTAAATCTCTATCACATACTTGCCATTCTAGCGGATTACTTTCTTCGCTATCTAATAATCCATCTCCATTTGAATCTTTTTCAGTACCATTTACAGAATTTTCTGCATTTACTTTAACTAAAGAATTGCTAAATAGTTCCCCTGAAACTGTTGCTGATGTAATAGCCAAAGATAATGCTAGTACAAAACTTAATACTTTTCTTTTCATAACTACTCCTTTACCTTAATGCTTAATTATATTGTGTCTGTTTTCTGTCAATTGCAACAATTTATACCTGCGAATCAATTTGCTCACATTAAAAACTGATTAAATCTATTAGAGCATTAAATTGTTTTAAAAAACATAATTATTATAATAAATCAGAATACTCATGTCAATTTATCTGAAATAAATTAAAAAGCGTAGAAGCAATTGTACAATACTATATTTCTAATTACAAAGAAAAAATATATATCACAAGCTTCTACGCTTTTTCATTGTTAATTTAATTTGTTAATTTAATTTTTTATTTAATCTGTTAATTTAATCTGTTAATTTAATTTTTTGATTATAATTAATCTTCTGCTTTTGAAATTGCTCCCATTGGACAAGAGTTGATTGATTCCTCAACTGTATCCTCTGTTGCTGCTGTAATGTCTGCAAATCCTTCTGCTTTACCATCTTCATTAAATCTAAAAACATCAGGTTCTGTTCCTACACATAATCCGCATCCAATACATGCGTCTTGATCTACTACTGCTCTCATTCTAACATCTCCATTCTTTAATCAATTAACCATATAATTTGTAATAACTTAAAACTGTTTATCTCTCGGCTTCTTGATTATATTAACATTGTAAGAATATATTTTCTGTTGTTGCCGCAACATTTTTGTAGTAGATTCCGTTATTTTATTGTAATAAATATTTTTCTATTGCTTCTTTGCAACCATTGCTGTTATTATCAGCAACTACAGCGCCTGCAATTGATTTTATTCTCTCATTAGCATTGCCCATAGCAATCCCAAGTCCAGCTGCTTTGATAATTGTCTCATCATTATCAGAATCACCTACAGCAATTGTTTGTTCCAAAGGAATATTCAAAATTGCGCTAAGATTTTTAAGTCCTTGTCCTTTATTAGCCATATAAGGTGTAATTTCTAATCCTGTTTCCTCGGCCTCAACCATTTCAATTTGAAATTTTTCTAGCTCAGATTTTACTAATTTTCTTTCCTCCGGAGTTGTTGCATATAAGTTGATTTTTTCAAACTGCTGACTGTCATCTGATAATAATTCCTCGACGATATTGTCATAATGTTTTGCAGTCACTTCGTAAAACTGTTTAAAAGGTCCCATATGATATTTTGAAATAACTTCTAATTGATCTTTTTGTATATTACCTTTACCCATTGAAATGGCAAATGGCATAATATCATATTTTTTTGCCACCTCAACAATACCTTTTACAACTTCCTTTTCAATTATTTTTCTGTCTAATATTTTCTTTTCTTTATAATCATACAAAAGAGTTGCACTACCTAAAATGCCATATCGAATCTCAGGTAAAAACTCTGCATATCTTATAGTTTCCGTAAGTGCTCGTCCTGTTGACAATACTACCTTTTTTCCTTTTTTTGCTGCATCTTTTATAGCTTGAATTGTTGGCTGTGAAATTTTTTGCTGTGAATCAAGTAATGTTCCGTCCATATCAAATGCTATTAGTTCATATTGTTTCATCTTAAAATTCCTCCATTATTTGATCCGAGAACGGTCTCCTTTAGCTTACCATAAAAATAAAATAAAGTCTAAGCCAAAATCCTTATTTATTGCTGAAAAAGAGTAAAATCATCCCAAGCACCCCAGCCATTTGCCTTTGCTTTCCCTTTGACGCCAATTGTTATTTTTTTATCTTCATTTACAACAATATTATCTATTGTCGGATTTGAATAATTTTTCCATCCATCTACATTTGTATTGACACTATATGTTTTCCCATCAACAATAGCATACAGTTCAAACTGAGCTTGTTCACCTACATCTCCGCCTTCTAAAAAAGCAGACAATTCGTATGTTCCTTTGGGTACTTGGATAACTTGTTCTGCTCTATATGACAAATCCTTATCATCCCAAAATTTTAGACAATAATGTCCTGTTTTTGCATTACTATCATCCCATTCTATTGCTGTACTATTATTTCCATTTAAATCTATAACATTCCAATAAGCATTTCCTTCTTCAAAGCTTGGATTTTTTACATAATTATTAGGTTTAATAATAATATGACATATTACATTAACAGTCCGATTTTCAATGTTCAAAAAACCACTAATATCGTAACTACCTTTCCCTTCTTTATACGCCTTATCAATTTGAGCCTTATCCCACATTACATTGCTTTTTTCCTCTGTCCCATCATTATATCTGATAATAGCATCTGGAAGTTCTATCTTTTCTTTTTCAGTAAAATACTTGTCCATCACAGACACACTTAAAATTTTTCTAGGAGCTTTAGCACCTGTTCTTATATAATTGTAAATTTTTAGTGTATCTAATGGACGTCCATCAAAATCAAACCAAGCTTCATTATCTACAACAGCTCCACCATACCAACTCCTTGCTGATTCATCATATTCTCCTGCATAAGATGATGCCCATCCCGAGCCATATTTTTCCCATTTTTTCCTATTCTGCCTCAAAATCTTTGCTTTATTCTTTTCATTTCCTGTCACGTGTCTAATTGGTATCCATGCTGGTTCCCAATAAAATACACCTATTCCATTTTTGTTTTCTACATTTGCTACTGCCTGGACTACATTTCTAATAGAATCAGCCTGTCCTTGTGGAGAAATATCATAAGGAAAATTATCTGTTTTCAATTTTTTTTGAGACTCTGTATTTTCATTACCATCACCATCATCCAACGTTGTTACATATGAAGTTTCTGCCACCATTACTTTCTTATTATACTTTTTGGAAACCTCTGACAAAACATTTGTCAAATTATCAAGTGTGCCATGCCAATAAGGATAATATGAAGATGCAAAGACATCATAATCAACACCGTATTTTTGAAGATTAGATGCATAATTCATGTATCGTCCAGCTTTCTCTGGATTTGTCAAATGAATTGCGACCTGTATATTCTTTTTATATCTTCTTGACACATCCCGTACAGCTAAACTACCTGACCTAAAAATTTTTGCCATACCATCCCAATTTGCCGTTGTTTCGCCACATATTCCATTTGTCGTTTCATTTCCAACTTGAACCATTCCAACATCAACACCTGCTTCAATTAATTTATTAAGTGATTCGTTTGTAAAATCATAAACCTTTTGTGCTTTGTCTTCCGTTGATATGTTCATCCATTTTTTAGGAACCTTTTGCTTCCCTGGATCAGCCCAAAAATCTGAATAATGAAAATCAATTAAAACTTTCATATTTGCTTTTGTTGCCATTTTTCCTATTGTAATTGCATTATTAATATCGCAATTTCCACCACCATAACCATGTCCATTTGAATCATATGGATCATTCCATACTCTGATTCTCACATAATTTACACCACTATCATTTAAAACATCAAAAAATCCTTGTTTTGTTAGCTTCTTACCCTCGAAATTATAATAACGTGCCCCACTTTTTCTTTCAGCTAAATATGATGAAATATCCACTCCCGTAATGAAATCATCTGGCAAATTTTCAACCTTTTTAACATTGATGTTAGCTTGAACATAATTATCATTAGAAACCTTGTTAAACTGGCTTACTCTACATGACATTGCGTTGACTTCAAACCCTCTAACGTTTGAAGGGCACTGAATAAATAGCAAGCTAACAGCTAAAACTCCTGCACAAATCTTATTCTTTGTTTTTAACTTATTCCATTCCATAGTCATTTACCTCTCTAATATACAATTTAAAATAAGCGCTTATTCCCCTTTATTACTAATGGTCAATCGGTTGTCCTAATATGAGTATAATATCTTATATTTTTACTTTCAATTAACAAATATTATAATTTTTTCCATGGTTTTTTGTCTAAAATTCATAACACTATTCTATCTTGCCTTGTTTATATTTATAAAAACAAATATTGGGGGCATTATATATAGTCTTATTAAAAAGTACATACGAGCAAAATGCTTTGTAGAAATACATATGATTAATTATTCATATGTGCAGATGTTCTATTGTAAAAGTAAAAAAATTTCTTTATATATATTTCTTTATATATTTTTAATTTATTATTTTAATTTTCTATCTTAACTTTTAGAATCTTATCTATAGGACATAAACTTTGCCCATATCCATCTGTTCCGTCTATATATTTCTTACTAGCTGATTCAAATAATACATAGACATTATCTTTTTCGTCTGCATCAATTGATTCCGATCCTGGTGGCATCTCAATATCTATCTCAGGGGAATTAGGTTCAGCTGCCATAATAGGCACACTCTTATATACTTTTAAATGCGAACTAGCTGTACGTCCATAAGAAGTACTCAAACATACTCTACCACTATCTAAAAATGAAATACCTTGAGCCTTTGATGGTATAGAAAATTCACTTAAATTCAGCAACTTATCTCCTGTATAATGATACGCAACTAATTTAGCTTTAAAAAATATATTATGAGTTACAATCCACAATCTTCCTGAATGATATGTAATACTTGATGGCACATTTACAACTTTATAACAATCAACAACTTGACTTGCATCTATTGTTTTACCTCTATTTTGTGTTGCCATTAATTTAATAAAATCATAAGAAATTCTTTCTATTGTCATCATATGTGAATTACATACCCATACATTCTCTCCATCATAAGCTATACCACCTAAATGGCTTTTAGGATCCATGCCAAGGGTTACTAAATACTCCTGTGTATTTTTATCAAACACAAATAAAGCACCCTCTGTATTTTTTTCTTGAGCATACGACGTAATTAAAATATAATCTTCTGTTATACATATTCCCTGCGGAGTTTGTGTTTTACTAAAAATATACTTATTCAAAAAATCATCTCCACGAGTAGATGGCATGCCTGGAATATTTAAATCTAAAAATGAATAATCACAATATTTCAACCATTTTTTGCTAGAATCATCATATATTGATGACTTGTAAGGGAAGTTTTCTACATTTTCTTTATTGTTTACAAGCTGAGTCCATTTTGCATATAAAGTAATGTTATTATTCATATTAGCAGTTATTCTGTCTGTTTTATTTTTAAAATTAGGATCAGTATACCACCCATCAAAAATATAATTACTACATATTGGGTTTTTTAACTTATATGGGCAATCTTCTCTTTTAATTTTTCTATAATTTAAAAGAGAATTATTTCCTCTTCCAAGGTAATATTTAATATTAATATATTTAGAACTAGAATTATCTTTATTAGATTTTTTCGTAGATAATTTTAAAGAATCAAAACTAGAGACAGATACATCTGTCTCTAGTTTTTTAGAAGTATTGTTTTTTTGTGATACCATCCATACTTTATTAGCTACTACTAACAACATAACTAATAATAATATAGCAATAGCACTAATTAAAAAATAATTTTTTTTATTTTGAACTATTTTACTTTGAAAATTCTTTTTGAAATTCTTTTTAAATTCACATATTATATTAGTTTTCAATGTCTTCAAGTTTATTCTTTCTTTCCTCTATTTGTCTTTGAGCTACTTCTTCTGGAGCCTGTTCATATCTTTCAAATTCATATGAAAATGTTCCAGCTCCACCAGTCATAGAACGTAATACAGCGTTATAACCATATAGCTCAAGTGCTGGAATATCAGCCTCTATTTCTGTTTGTCCGCCGATATCTGCTGGATTCATCCCCATAACACGAGCACGACGCTTATTTAAGTCTCCCATTATATCTCCAGTATATGCATCTGGTACTACAATCTTAACCTTATTTATTGGCTCAAGCAAAACTGGTTTTGCTTCTAAAAAGCCCTTTTTAAAGGCTTGTTTTGCAGCAACTTTAAATGCCATTTCAGATGAATCTACTGGATGATATGAACCATCATATAAAGTAGCTTTAACTCCTACTACAGGATAAGCTGCAAGTGGACCTTTTTTAGTTCCTTCTGCAATACCCTTCTCAACAGCAGGAAAATAATTCTTTGGAACTGCTCCACCAACTACACATTGCTCAAATACATATGGCTGAGTCTGATCTTCAGCTGGTTCAAATTTCATTTTTACATGTCCATACTGACCATGTCCACCTGATTGCTTTTTATATTTATATTCAACATCAGATTGCTTCCTTATAGTTTCTCTGAACGCAACCTTAGGTCTCATAAGTTCTATTTCGACTTTATATCGTTCTTCCAATAGACTTTTTACAACTTCAAGATGCTGATCTCCAATTCCGTACAACAACGTCTGAGCATTTTCGCTATCATTAACATGGCATAGTGTTAAATCTTCCATCAACATTTTCTGCAATGCCTGTGAAATCTTATCCTCATCACCTTTGTTAACTGCTTTATAACGCATTGCTGTATATGGTTTAGAAATACTTGTTCTAAGATAAGCAACTGGAGTAGCTTTTGGTGATAAGGAATCTGTTGTCTGCGTTTTTTGTAATTTTGCCAACGCGCCAATATCACCAGCGTGTAACTCTTTTACTTCTTCTGCTTTATTACCTTTTAAAACATATAATTTTCCAATTTTTTCTTCAAAATCTCTATGATAATTATATAAAACATCATCTGTTTTTAAGACGCCTGAATTAACCTTAATCAAAGAGTATTTTCCAATAAATGGGTCAACAATTGTCTTAAATACATATGCTGTTTTAATTTTAGAGAAATCATAGTTTGCCTCAAATACTTCATTAGTCTTTGTATAAATTCCAGCACATTCTTTTTTATCAGGTGATGGGAAATATTTTACAATATCAGTAAGTAAGGTATACATACCTCTAGCTAAAATATTTGAACCCATCATTACTGGAACAATTGAGCCATCTAATACATTAACTCTTAGTGCCTGTCTTATTTCGTCCTCTGAAAAATCTTCTCCATTAAAGTATCTATCCATAAATTCTTCACTTGTTTCTGCAACTGCTTCCATTAAAGCTTCTCTGCATATTCCAAGATTTTCCTTAGAATACTCTGGCACCTCAAATTTTTCAACTTCACCTTTATCATTCCAACGTTTTGCTCGTTGCTGAACTACATTAACATAGCCAACAAATTCGCCATTTTCTCTAACTGGCAAATGGAAAGGTGCTATCTTTTTTCCATAAAGTTCCTGTAAATCTTGAACAACTTGTCTATAACTTGCACTATCAACGTCCATATCTGTAACAAAAATCATCCTTGCCAAATGATATTTTTCACAAATTTCCCACGCTTTTTTCGTGCCTGTCTCAACGCCTGCCTTACCTGATACAGTAATAATTGCTGCATCAGCGACAGAAGCTGCTTCTTCAACTTCTCCAACGAAATCAAAATATCCGGGTGTATCTAATATATTGATTTTACAATCTTGCCAAGGTATTGGAATCAAAGATGTTTTAATAGAAAACCCTCTCTTCATCTCCTCCTTGTTATAATCACTAATCGTATTTTTATCCTCAATTTTTCCCATACGATTAGTCAAGTTAGCCAGGTAAGCCATTGCTTCAACCAATGAGCTTTTTCCAGAACCACCATGACCTAGCAGTACAACATTTCTGATCTTGTCCGTAGTATAAACATTCATCATATATTCCTCCTGCTCGATACCGTAATATTTAATTTTCGTAAAAGTACTATATAGTTATATTTTACTAATTTAGCTAAAATTTTACAATACTCTTATGCAAAATAATTCAAGTCTCCCTAGCCTATGCTTTGCATAGAGACAGAGCATCTCGTATGAAATATAATTTATAAATATAATTTAAGAAATAATTAAAAAGCATAATTAAAAAAATAATTTATAAATACAATTAATAATCTCTTAGATACTCTTCTTTTTTATATTTTTTATAGTTTCCGTAAGCAATTCTAGCTACTATAGCAAATAAAATAACCGTATCAACTCCATAAAATAAACCTGCATTACCCTTATCTGGTGCAAATAGCTGAATGAAAAAATCAAAAAATTTATATGACTTCAATACAAATGCAAGTCCTATAATTTGAATTCCAAATCCTACAACAGCTAAAATTATAACTAACTGAATTAAAATAAATTTCAAAGCAGTCATAACTTTTTTATCAGAATATGATAATTCACCGTATAACCATTTTCCATCTATATAAAGTAAATAAGTTATCAATGTAATTAACATAGTTAATGCTGTATACATTGTTATACTCTTGTATTCTGCTACTCCAATAATTC
>FOPE01000048.1 GCA_900113385.1 Lachnospiraceae bacterium C7 | reverse complement strand
CTGGCGATTCTTCCATCACTGACATCTCTTCGGCTACTGGCGATTCTTCCATTTCTGGCATTTCTTCAGTTACTGGAATCTCTTCAGCTACTGGCGCTTCTTCCATTTCTGATGTTTCTTCAGCTACTGGCGCTTCTTCTGTTGCCGGCATCTCCTCAGTTGCTGATGCTTCTTCTACTTCTAAAGTCTCTTCCATAACTTGAACATCTTCTTCTGTTATTGGGACTTCCTCAACAGAAGATACTTCTTCTACAACCGGCACCTCTTCTATTGTAGCTTCTTCTTCGTCACCTAAAATATCCTCCATTACTTGAGTATCTTCCTCTGTCACAGGGATTTCCTCCATAGTTTGGTTCTCCAAAATACTACTTTCCGTTGGGGCACCAACTATCATCGCATCTTCACTTCTATCTTCTTGATTTATTAATAAATATAATCCATCATTATCCTCTGATTTTCCTTCTAATCTTTCCACTTTTTTTTCTATTTCTGTAAGTTTATCAACAAATGTTTGAAATTTATCGTTTATATTGTTGGAAAGTTGAATTATTGACTCACTATTATCTGCTTTTAAATTTTCTATTTTCTGTCCTAAATTATCAATAACTGTTTTGATTTCATTAAAATTATCACCATCGTCTCCAACGGATTTCATAGCAGTCACACTAGAAATCAGATCATCCATCATTTTTTTATTTTCTTCAATAAACGAAGCAGTTGTACTTTTAACTTCATCTAATGCTTCAATTATATTTTTTTCTAGTTCTCCACTACCTCCGTTATTAATATTTTCTTCTAAGCCACTTATCTTTTTTTCTACAGCATCGAGAATATCTTTTACTGCATCCATTTCTTTAGTTTTTTGCTCAGACAAACTTTCTAATCCTTCACTTAATTTCTGATCAAAATTTTGGAAATTTTCAATATTGTTTTTGATTTCTTCCAATTTACTTCTATTTTCCCCTAGGAATTCTTCAATATTTTTTTTAGTTTCCATGATATTCTCCTTTAAATCTATATTAGTATTAATTATTGCTTCTGCGTTTTCTCGATTCAACCTTGTTGTCATTTCGGCGCTTTCCCTATTTTCTGATATTATCTTTTTGCCTACGCCTTTTTCCACTTTAAATATAGCCTCAACACTAGCATTTAAAATTTCCTCATTTGCCCTAATTATTCTCTCTACACTTTTATTAAAATCCACATAATTTTTTTTCTGGTTTTCCTGCATTATTTTGAGCGAATTAAATAAATCTGCATGTATTTGAATTTCATCTTCTTCTCTTATTTTTTCAAATTTAAATAATTCAATTAATAATAGACAAACACATATAACTCCTGCTCCTGCTAAAACACCAAGAATAAACACATCATTTGGCATCTGATTTAGTGCAAATATTTCTGCTGAAAACAGTACTAACAAAAGCATCGTCAGTAATGTAATAAATACTTTTGTCGTTGTTTTCTTCTTCGTGTTTAGATCCTTCGCGCTATTCATTTTATTTTGTACCTCCAGTTTGCAATTTACTTTGTCCTACTTATTTTTTCGGATTTTATTACAATTTAGTAAAGTAATTTGCATAAAAAAAAGAGCTGTACTTTTGTACAACTCTTTTATGTTCCCGAGGCGATTCGAACGCCCGACCCCTCGCTTAGGAGGCGAGTGCTCTATCCAGCTGAGCTACGAAAACATCTAACATATCTATTTTACTACATTTTTTTGATTTTGCAAAGCCTAAATGCACAACTCACCTTGTAGCCAAATATTTCCTTTAAAACGTCTTCCATTCATAGGCTCACCTAGTAAATCCTTTTTATTTATGCAAACATCAAAATACATTTCATTTGCTTCTAATTTTAAAACATAAATTATTTCATCTGTATATGTATTTTTTGTCACATAATAATCTACTATATTTCCTAGCACGCTATAGCAATCACTCTCGATTCCATATGGCATAACATATGTTGAAACAATCGATAAAATATCTTCATTTTTTACTCGTTTTGACAACATAGCATACATATCCATATCACTTGCTGCTAAATCTTCTATAGCTTCTTCATTTCCTTCTCTAGCCTTTGCAATAAGAATATTTCTATCTTTATTGCTTGGATTTTTCAATCTGTTTCTTTTATTAATTTTCTTATTTAATGGTAGCAAAATTTTCCCTGTATCTGCTAAACCAGCCAATATAGCCCCGTGGGCTATAACGTTTTTACTATCTAATTTATTATTATTTTTTTTCAAGAAATCTAAAGGATTTTGTACGTGAAAAATCAATGTGACACCTATACGAACTTCATCGCATACTCCAGCATACGCCACCTTGTCAAATCGTCTTTCAATCTCAATAGTTTCTGTAGTACTAACAATCGTTCCTTCTAAATATGGAGTAAAATATTCAACTTCATATTCACCATTTTTATATACTCCATAAACTTTAATTCCAATGTTTTTAGCAACTTCTAATGTCATTTCTTCGAACTTTGTTCCATCCTCAAGTAATGTACTCTCTCTTGCATTAGCTCTTTCAACAACATCATCTAAAACATCATCTAATTCTTTTATAGTCAAATTAGAAAAACCGATTGCTTTTAAAAACTTGTGCATATTGTTCTCCTTTATTCAGAGACTTCTCCACTTAAACCTTTTGCGTCATCTAAAGCTTCCTGCTCTTCTTTAGACAATACCAATATTGAATTGCCTCCGATAATTTCCTTAATATAAGTATAGCAACCTTCTCTGCTATGTACCGCATTTAATACGAATCCATCTTCAGCTTCATTTAATAAGCATAATGCAAAACTAAGTTTTCCACCTAATTCATTAAAAGCATCGTATTTTTTGATTCCTGCTTTTTGGAATGTTACATCCATTTTGTTAAATAAGGCTTTAATATCTTCCTCATTTTTTGCATTGTCATCAATCAAATCATCTACCTGATTTAATCTTTTAATTAAAGTATCTTCTAGAGATTGCGCATCTTTTCCTTCCATGAAAATTTCATATCTTTTCTTTAATTTTGACATCTGCACCATATTTGAGATAATCAAAATTATTAAAAGTAAAATCAATGCTGCAAGTCCAATGACTATATAATCTGTGCTTATTCCTAGATATTGTTCTATCATTTTTCTCTCCTAAATGTGTAACTTCATTATTTTATTGTATTATTTATTACTGAGATACTGTTCTTAGCATATCAATAATTCTATCTAATTCATCTTGAGAATAATAATCTATTTCGAGCTTACCACTCTCAGCATTTTTAGAATTAATTTTTACTTTAGTTCCAAAAATATTTTTCATTTGTTCTTCTAAGTCTGTGTATACAGCTTTTAACTTTGAGTCTAATTCAAATTTCTTGTTAGCTTTTTCAACATTTCCACCATTATCTTGTAAATGTTTAACTAGTTTTTCTGTTTCACGTACACTTAGTTTTTCATCAAAGACTTTTTGAGCCACTAAATACTGCTTTTCTGGATCGCTTATTCCTATTAAAGCTCTAGCATGTCCTGTTGTAATCATTTCATCAACAATCATTTGCTGAACTTTATCGCAAAGTTTAAGCAGACGCATCGAATTAGTTACTGCTGTTCTACTTTTCGATACCCTCTCTGCTACTTCATCTTGTTTTAAATTAAATTCATTTAATAGACGCTTGTATGCCCATGCTTCTTCGATGGGGTTCAAATTCTCTCTTTGTATATTTTCAATTAATGAAATTTCTACAATTTCTTGTTCAGTTAATTCTTTTATAATAACTGGAACTGTTTTAAGCCCTGCTAATTTTGCCGCTCTCCAACGTCTTTCACCAGCAATTATTTCATAAAAATCATTTCTCTTTTGAACTAATAGTGGTTGAAGTATTCCAAACTGCTTTATTGATTCTGATAATTCCAACAATGCATCCTCATCAAAATCTTTTCTTGGTTGCTCTTTGTTTGGTTCTACTTTATTAATATCTATTTCAATGCCTTCATTGCTATTAACTACAACTTCAACATTTTCTTGTTTTCTAGCCGCTTTTTTTGTTTTAGTGCTTACTTTGTCTGCGATAAGAGAATCTAATCCTTTTCCTAAACCGCCTTTTCTTTGCGCCATATTAAATATCCTTTCTTTCTACGATTTCCTTGGCTAATTTTCTATAACTTTCTGCACCTGCTGATTTACTATCATACATATTGATAGGTATTCCATATGATGGTGCTTCAGCCAATCTAATATTTCTTGGTATTTTTGTTTCATAAATTTTTGTATCCAAATTTTCTTTAACATTTTCAACTACCTGATTTGATAAGTTTGTTCTAACATCATACATAGTGAAAACTAATCCTTCAATTGCTAAATCTGGATTCAACCTATCCTGCACTAGTGTAATTGTATGCATCAATTGACTTAATCCTTCCAATGCATAATATTCACATTGAATTGGAACTAAAATTGTATCTGCTGTTGTCATCGCATTAACTGTCAACATATTAAGAGATGGTGGACAATCTATAATCACAAAGTCGTAATCATCCTTTACATAGTCAACTGCGTTTTTCAACACATATTCCTTTTCTTTAATTCCTAATAGTTCTATTTCTGCACCAGCAAGATTAACATTAGAAGCTATGATTTGTAAACCTTCGACAACGGTTTCATAAATGCTATCTTTTATTGAGCACTCATCTAACATCAACTCATACACTGTATTTTCTACTTCATTTTTGTCAACGCCCAAACCACTTGTCATGTTTCCTTGAGGATCTAAATCTATTGCCAAAACTTTTTTTTCAGCTTCTGCTATGCAAGCTGCTACATTAATTGCTGTAGTTGTCTTTCCAACTCCACCCTTTTGATTTGCAATTGCAATTATTCTTCCCATTTTTTTATCCTTTCTTCGTTGGACTTTATTCTTTCGAGCCTTTATTATTATAACATTACTATTATTATATTTCCATATTATATGTTTCACGTGAAACATTTTTTCCATATTTCATAATTTTTATTCAAAAAAGCATCTCCTTTAGTATAAATTTATTCCCTCTTCATCATACTATTTTACGCCACATTTTTCTTATTATAACAAATCATTTCTAAGATGATAAACAGTTTGCTTTATAATTATTTTTTCATTTCACTTTTATGAATAATGTTTCACGTGAAACATCACTTAAGTTTTTCATTTTATCAAAATGTTTCACGTGAAACATTTTGAACATTCTTGTTTTTAACATTCATTACATTCTTTTTATTTTCTTCCGCTTTTTTCAATTTTATGTGTTAATTCTCTTTATTTTTCTCCGCTCAAGAAATTTTATTTTCTTTCAAAAAACAATTGTAAAGTCATCTCATAAAATATATAATTATTATGTAAACATTTTTAATCAATGGGAGGGTTTAAGTATGAAAAAATCAACAGCGAAATTACTCCTAGTTGCTGGCGCAATAACTGCAGCAGCACATGGATATAACAAATACGTTGCAATGAACGCAACAAAAGACAAACTTTTAAATGACAAAAAAGGAAATTACTTTTCATGGAAATTAGGTGACATTTATTATACTAAATCTGGAAATGGCTCACC
This sequence comes from Lachnospiraceae bacterium C7, assembly GCA_900113385.1. GTDB lineage: Bacteria > Bacillota > Clostridia > Lachnospirales > Lachnospiraceae > Roseburia. The sequence goes on along the minus strand of FOPE01000048.1, from coordinate 17,958 downwards.
TTATCTTTTGATTCATGATTTAAATCCAATGAGCTCTTCTCTTGAATGGAATAACTTAATAAAAAAAATAGAGCAAAACCACACCGTTTATACAATAGATTTATTAGGATGCGGTTTATCTGACAAACCTGCATTACAATACACTATCTACATGTATGCTCAGTTAATTTCTTCATTTATTAAAGAAATTATCAAAGAAGAGACAACTATAGTTGCGACTCATCTATCTTCTCCTGCTACAATAATGGCTAGCAAAATAGATTCATCATTATTAAAAAAGATATATTTAATTAATCCTGTTTCTATAAATGACTTACACTTTAAAAATAGTAAATTTAATAAATTTAAATACAATTTCATTAATGCACCTATTTTTGGAACTTTAATTTATAACTTACTATTTTCTAAGAAAAATATAACAGACTCTTTTAATAATATATTTTTCTCAAACAATACATCAATATCACCTGATTTAATTAATGCTTATTATAATGGAAGTCATTTTAATAATAATTCTGGAAAATATTTATATGCTAGCATTTTAGGTGAATACTTGGGTGCTGATTTATCTGTTGCTTTGAAAGATAATTCTACACCTATCCACATTATTGCAAGTGTAAGTTCATCAATTTCTTACAAAGAATATGAAGTTTTGAATTCATCTATAGATACTACATTAATTTCTGAAAGCAAGCTTTTACCTCAGCTTGAAGTTCCTCAGAAAATTCTAAAAATAATAGCTTTAGATGAATAATAAACAATATATTACTAACCTTTAATCATTTTAATATTATTACAAAATATTAAATATCAAACTCAACCTCATTTAATACAATAAAAGCTAGCAGATTTTCTGCTAGCTTTTATGTTTCACGTGAAACATTTTCACTTTCACATATGTATTTATTACGATTAGAATATTATATTACTAACCAACTTTTTATTTTATACACTAATTATTATAAAACTATAATGGTTTTTTTGATGGAACTCCTGCTTTTCTTGGATACTTTTTATTTGTTCCCTGTTTCTTATCTATAATTACAAAAGAACGTTCATTGTCTCCAATTTTAAAGTCAAAAGTTCTATTCAATTTTCCTCCTAACAAGAAAATTGCAGATTTAGCATTATTAACTTCATCTTCAATATTTCCTGATTTATAAGATATAAATTGTCCACCAATCTTAACAAATGGAATACAGTACTCAGATAAAGTTGATAAATTTGCAACTGCTCTAGAAACAACTAAATCAAATTGTTCTCTGTATTCTTTATTATTTGCAAGTTCTTCAGCTCTTGTATGAATTGTTTCAACTTTTTCTAAGCCAAGCTCTTCTACTACTTCGTTAATGAAATTAATTCTTTTATTTAGAGAATCAGCTAAATAAATTTTTATATTTGGAAAAACAATCTTCAATGGTATTCCTGGAAATCCTGCTCCTGTTCCAAGATCCAAAATTTTTATTTCTTTATTCAAATCAATTACTTGTCCTAATGAAATACTATCTATAAAATGTTTTTCCAATACTTCATCAAATTCAGTAATTGCTGTTAAATTCATGACTTTATTCTTTTCAATTAACATTTCATAAAATCTTGCTAACTGAGTAATTTGTTTATCTGTCACTTCAATATTATGATTTTTTGCAAAATCAATAAGCTTATCAAATTTATAATTCATCTTCTTCTCCAAATAAATTTTAATTATTTTTCTTCTTCGTTACCATTTAATTGATAAAATAAGTCCGGATTTGTATATTTTAATTGCTCTAAATATACTAAAATTACTGAAATATCAGCTGGTGATACTCCTGAAATACGTGAAGCTTGTCCAATTGAAAGTGGTTGAAGTTTATTAAGTTTCTGAACAGATTCTATTCTTAAACTTCCAATCTCTGAATAGTCAAAATTCTGTGGTAATTTTTTCTTTTCTAATTTTTTAAAATGTTTTACCTGTTTAATTTGACGAGTTATATATCCCTCATATTTAATGTTGATATTAACTTGTTCACGCACTTCTTCTGGTAAATCTGGTCTATTTTTATCTAGAACAGCTAGCTTGTCATAGTCTAATTCAGGTCTTCTAATTAATTCTGCTAAAGTTACACCTGTGTTAAGTGGTATACTATTATTTTCTTCAAGAAAAGCCTGAACTTCTTTATTAGCACCAATTCTTACTTCGTTAACTCGTTCTATCTCTTCTTTTATTAATCTTTCTTTTTCACATACCCATTGATATCTTTCATCTGAAATTAATCCAATCTCATGTCCTTTTTTTGATAATCTCAAGTCAGCGTTATCTTGTCTCAATAAAAGACGATATTCTGCTCTTGATGTCATCATTCTATATGGTTCATGAGATTCTTTCGTAACAAGGTCATCAATTAGTACGCCAGTATACGCTTCTGATCTATCTAAAATTAAAGGTTCTCTTTCTTTAATTTTCATTGCAGCGTTAATACCTGCAACTAATCCCTGACATGCAGCTTCTTCATATCCTGAGCTTCCATTAAATTGACCACCGCTAAATAAACCATGAATCTTTTTAAATTCAAGAGATGCATATAACTGATTAGCATTAATACAATCATATTCAATTGCATATGCATTTCTAACAATTTTTACATTTTCCATTCCTGGAACTGTTCTATACATTGCAAGTTGTACATCTTCTGGCATTGATGATGACATACCACCTACATACATTTCTGTAGTATTTAATCCTTCAGGTTCAATAAAAATTTGATGTCTTTTTTTATCTGCAAATTTAACAACCTTATCTTCAATAGATGGGCAATATCTTGGACCTGTTCCTTCAATTACACCTGAATACATTGGTGATCTATCAAGATTTCCACGAATAATTTTATGTGTTTCTTCATTAGTGTATGTTAACCAACATGACTCTTGATCTATTTGAACATCCTCTGGATTTGTTGTAAATGAAAATGGAACTATTTTTTCATCTCCAAATTGTTCTTGCATCTTACTAAAATCTAAGCTTTTTTTATCAACCCTAGCAGGTGTACCTGTTTTATAACGATACATCTCTATTCCATGATTAATTAATGATTCTGTTAAATGGTTTGCAGCTTGTAGTCCATTAGGACCTGTATGTGTAACAAGTTCACCTGTTAAACATCTTGCTCTTAAATAAGTACCTGTACATAAAACAGCTGCTTTACAATTATACAATGCTCCAGTTACTGTTTTTACTCCAGTAATATTGTTATCATCATCTGTAACAATCTCTGAAACCTCAGCTTGTTTAATTGTTAAGTGTTCTGTATTCTGTAATGTTTTTCTCATCTCCATACTATATGCAGCTTTATCTGCTTGTGCACGAAGTGAATGAACCGCTGGTCCTTTTGATTTATTTAACATCTTAGATTGGATAAATGTTTTATCAATATTTTTTCCCATCTCTCCACCTAAGGCATCTATCTCTCTAACTAAATGTCCCTTAGAACTTCCACCTACGTTTGGATTACATGGCATCAACGCAATGCTATCCACGCTTACTGTAAATATTATAGTTTCAAGGCCAAGTCTAGCACATGCTAACGCTGCCTCACATCCTGCATGTCCTGCTCCAACAACACATACATCAAAATTTTCCTCTATAGCAGGCATTTTATAATCCTTCTTTCTTATTACTTTCTAAAAATTAAGCACATCTTTTAAATCTTACAACTTAATCATAAGTTTTTCAATATATTTTTATTTTCCCATGCAGAACTTACTAAATATTTCGTTAACTAAATCATCTTCTACTGATTCACCGATAATATTTCCTAGTGATTCGTAAGCATTCATTAAATCTATAGAAAAGAAGTCTTCTGGCATTCCATCCGCTATACTTCTTAAAACTAATTCTAAACTTTCTTTTGAATCTGCTAAAGCATTTTTATGTCTTGCATTAGTAATAAATATCTCATCATTAAAGGATATGTCTCCTTTAAAAAACATATCTTTAATAGTATCTTCAATTTCTGTTATACCTTCTTTATGTTTAGCAGAGATTGAAATAATTGGTTTGTCTATATATTTTTTAACGACATCAACAGTTGTCTCTGTTTCTAAATCTGACTTATTTAAAAGAATAATTGCACGTTGATCTTTTAAATCCTCTATAATTTCAAAATCATTGTCATCTAATTTTGTAGATGAGTCAATAACGTAAATAACTAAATCTGCTTTTTGTAAATACTTTTTAGCTTTATCTACACCTATTTTTTCAACTACATCATCTGTCTCTCTTATACCTGCTGTGTCAATTATATTCAAAGTTATTCCATCTAAATTAATCTGTTCTTCTAAAACATCACGAGTTGTTCCTGCAACATCCGTTACAATCGCTCTGTCTTCTCCAACTAAAGTGTTTAATAATGAGGATTTTCCAGCATTTGGTTTACCTACAATTACTGTACTAACACCCTCTTTTAAAATTCTACCATTATCTACCGAACCTAAAAGTCTGTTTATATTGTCTAATACACCATCTACAATTGTTTTTAATTGTTCTGGATAATCATCTAAAGAATAATGTTCTGGATCGTCAAGAGCAGATTCTATAAATGCTATTTCATGAATTAATTTTTCACGAATTTTAACTATGTCATCTTTAATTGAACCTTTTAATTGACTTAATGAACTGCTTAATGCGTATTTATTTTTTGAATTAATAACATCAATAACTGACTCTGCCTGAGACAAGTCAATTCGTCCATTTAAAAATGCTCTCTTTGTAAATTCACCTGGTTCTGCTGGTCTTGCACCATATTTAAGAACTGTTTCTAAAATTTTCTTCATGACATACACACCGCCATGACAATCAATTTCAATTGTATCTTCTCTAGTATATGAATTTGGTCCTTTCATTATTAAGACCATAACCTCATCTACCATTTCTTCGCCATCATAAATATATCCATAATGGATTGTATGAGTTTTACATTGGCTAAGCTTCTTATCTTTCTTTCTTGAAACATATATTTTATCAATAACTTCTAACGATTCTGGTCCACTAATTCTTACGATTCCTATACCAGAAGGGCTCATAGCAGTTGCAATAGCTGCAATAGTATCTGTCTTCATTTTTTTACCTCTTAACTAAAATAAAAGGGTATCCTTTCGGATACCCATAAAAACTATCTCTTTAATGTAACAACTACATGTCTATATGGCTCATCACCTTCACTATGGGTTGTGACATAACGATCATTTTGTAATGCTGAATGTATTACTCTTCTTTCAAATGGATTCATTGGTTCAAGCTCAATTGCTCTATGTGTTCTCTTAACTTTATAAGCAATATTCTTAGCTAAATTCTCCAATGTAGCCTTTCTTCTATTTCTATAATCTTCTGTATCAATCTTAACCTTATAATAAACATCAACATTTTTATTAACAGCTAAGTTTGTTAAATACTGTAATGCATCAAGAGTTTGACCTCTTTTTCCAATTAAAAGCCCCATCTCAGCACCTTTAAGTTCTACATCAATTTGATAATTGATTTCATCGACATTAATTAAAGTTTCAACTTCAAGATTCATGGCACTAAAAACACCATCAAGGAATTCTCTTACATTATCTTCTGTAGAATATTTTTTTCTTACTTTAATAACTGCATTTTTGCTTCCTATACCTAAAAATCCTGAGCTTCCCTTCTCAATAATTTCATATTCTATCTGATCACTTGTTGTTCCAAGTCTCACAGACGCTTCAGTTAACGCATCGTCAACATTTTTTGCTGAAATTTCAATAAATTCCATACCAACGCCCCCTATTATTTGCGACTATTTTTTTCATTGAACTCTCTAACCATGTTTGCTTTTGATGCTAATGAACCTGGTTTAGCATTCTTCTTCATATCATATGCCGCTTCTAATTCTTCATTTGATTCTTTAACTGATTCAAATACATTATCTTTTTTAATACTCTTTGTATTCATATGTGCAGCTCTAGAAATTTGTTGTTCTAAAACACCATTTTTTTCACGCTGTTTTTTAACTTTTTCTTCATTTCTCTTAACAAGCTCTTCTACATCTAATTTATCATAATGTTTATTAATGAAAAATTGCTGTACACTTCTAATTGCACCACTTGCTGCCCAATAAATACCTAAACCTGTAGGTAATGTAAATGCCCAGAAGAAAGAAAGTAATGGCATGAAAATATTCATAATTTTCATTTGTTGAGCCATTTGATCACTTTGAGAATCTGCCTGTGGCATTAATTTAACACTAATCATTTGGAACACACCTGATAATATAGGAATTAAAAGTGCAATAATAACTAATGAATATGCCTTATTTGAAAGACTCTGCTTAATAATATTCAATGGTGATTCTGAAATATTTAATCCAAAGAAATAGTTGAAATTTTTAACACTATCCATTGTGCTGTTAATTGTTCCACCTAAATCCGGAAATGAATCTTTTAAAATATTCCATCCATCTTTTGGTAATTTATACAATGTATCAACAATAAAATTGTTAACTTGATCTTGATTCTTTACTGTAAAATCAACAGAAAGAGTTTTAAGATCTGCTGCCTTAACAACATGTTTCATTGTCTGTCTATAACCATCAGTTGCAACAATTTTTGTTACTAATCCTGAAAAAGAATCTTTTACACTTGGTAAATAAGCAGGTACATTACTAAATACTCTATATAATGACATTAAAATTGGTATTTGGATAAACGCCTGTAAGCATGTTCCTGCAGGTGATACACCGTATTTAGCATAAACCAATTTTTGTTCCTGCTGCATAGCAAGAACTGATTCCTGATCTTTTTTACCTTCATATTTTTTTCTTATCTTATTTAATTCCGGTTGCATTATTTGATTAAGTTTTGAAAACTTCTGTTGTTTTAATGTAAGTGGGAATAACAATGCAAAAATAACGATTGTTAATAAGATAATACTAATACCAATATTCTCTACTCCGGTAATTTTATATACAGCAACGTATATCGCATTCATGATCATACCTAATATTTTAGAAATAGGACCAAGAATAGCTCCGGACTGTTCGGTTAATAAAATATTAGCCATAATGCCTAAACCCTCCATTATGGAACGGGATCATATCCTCCTTTAGAAAAAGGATTACATCTTAAAATTCTCCACGCAGCTAATAGCCCCCCTTTAAACCATCCATACTTTTCAATTGCTTGTAACGCATATGTAGAACAAGTAGGATAATAAGGACATTTTGTACTTTTTAGAGGAGAAATATATTTTCTATAAAAATTAATTAAAAATATAAATAATTTTTTCATCGTTCCATCTTCTTAATTTCTTAATTGTTTTCCTGTTTAATAATACCTTGAAGGCGTCCAAGATGTAATAATGCACTTTCAACTTGTGCATAACTAATACTTTTAGCATTTACTCTTGCGACAACTACAATGTCTAAACCACTATTAAACATGCCTTCATGTAGTCTGTACGCTTCTCTAATTAAGCGTGTTAAATGATGTCTAATAACACTATTTCCAACTTTTTTGCTTACTGATATGCCAATTCGATTGTTGTTTGTATCATTTTTCAATACGTACATGACAAGGTATTTATTGGCATATGATTTTCCTTGTCTGTACACTTGTTGAAATTCTCTATTTTTCTTAAGTGAATCTGAAAATTCCATACTCTTCTTCCTTTTTTATCTTATTCTATAAAGAAGAAAAGACCACAATGATGTGGCCTAAGCTGATAATTTTTTTCTTCCTTTTGCTCTTCTTGCAGCCAATACTTTTCTGCCGCCTGCAGTACTCATTCTTTTTCTGAATCCGTGTACTTTAGATCTCTGTCTTTTCTTTGGTTGGAATGTCATCTTCATTTGTATCCACCTCCTTAACGTTAAAAAACATCACTTCAATTATATCAAAAAAATTTTTCAAGTCAAGCAAATATCTTCAATTTAAATCTCAAATTTTTCTTAATTTTTCAACATTATGTTGATTACTTTTTTTGTGGATTATTGGAAAACCTATTTTTTCTTCTTTTTTTGTGGACTATTATTCCTTTTTTTCACTTTTCCACCCACTTATCAAGATTATCTACTTATCCACGTTCTACTAGTGGATAACTCCTATAACTTGCTATTTTACTGGGTTTCCGTCTGTGTTGAAAATGGTTTTTTCTTCTTTTTTCGTTTCCACTTATCCATATCTCGTTTATAACATCCCGACTTATCCACTTTTTGTTGATAAGTTGTTGATAAGTTGTTCTTTCTATATGGATAACTTTATATTTTTTTTATTTTTAGTATAAACTTTCCATTTTTTTTACCGATATAATCTTTTTTTCATTGAATTACTGCTTCAAATAGTGTACTATATTATCTGTGGAATTGTGGAAAAGTGTCACTTTTTTTATTATCAAAGGCCTTTTTCCACATTGTAGTATATTATTCACTATATGTACTAACTACAATATTTTACATACATATATACTTATTAGATATGGAGAACTATGATGGACAAAGTATTAGACAAGTGGAATGAAATATTAAATACTGTTAAAAGTGAATATGAAATTGGTGATGTTTCATTTGATACATGGCTACGTCCTCTAGAGCCTTATGGCATAGATGAGAATGCTAATATTCTATATATATTAGTACCAGCAGAGGCAATGGCCCTTAATTACATATCAAAAAAATATTACTTGCCACTAAAAACTACTATTTCTGATATGACGAACACAACTTATGACATAAAATTCATCTTACCAGAACAGGCAAAGGATATTGCGCCAGCTTCAAAGGCTGCACCTGCATCAAAGTCAAATGTAGTGATTGAATCTTCAAACCTCAATCCTAATTACACATTTGATACTTTTGTCGTGGGTAATAACAACCGTTTTGCGCAGTCAGCATCTTTAGCAGTAGCCGAATCGCCAGGGGAAGCATACAATCCTCTCTATATATATGGCGGTCCTGGACTTGGTAAAACTCACCTTATGCACTCAATTGGTCACTTTATTTTAGATCATAACCCAAGCACAAAGGTTTTATATGTTACTTCAGAAGAATTTACCAACGAAGTTATTGAATCAATTAGAAATGGTAATGCTTCATCAATGACAAAATTTAGAGAAAAGTATCGTAAAGTCGATGTCCTAATGATCGATGATATTCAATTTATCATAGGTAAGGAAAGTACACAGGAAGAATTTTTCCATACTTTCAATGCATTACAAACACAGGGAAAACAGATTATTCTTACATCTGATAAACCTCCAAAAGAAATGGAGACCTTAGAAGAAAGAATTCGTTCTCGTTTTGAATGGGGACTTATGGCTGACATTGGAACACCTGACTACGAGACTAGAGTTGCAATTTTACGTAAAAAAGCTGATACAGATCACTTCAATATTGATGATGAAATTCTTAATTTTATCGCCAATAACATAAAATCTAACGTTCGAGAACTTGAAGGTGCTCTAAATAAGCTTATTGCATATCAAAATCTTGTTCACGATGAAATTACTATGGATATCGCACAAAAGGAATTACAAAATATTATTACTCCAGACAAACCTAAAGAAATCACACCTCAGCTTATTATAGAGGTTGTATCTGAGCATTTCCAGATTTCTTTAGATCAAATGATTTCAAAGAGTAGAAGTAGCGACATTGCCAAACCTCGTCAAATCGCTATGTATCTTTGTAAAAATATGACTGATATTCCACTAGATACAATTGGATCGCTTCTTGGAGGTAGAGACCACTCTACTATTATTCATGGTATTCGCAAAATTAGCGAAGAATATGAAAGCAATGAAACCATCCGCAGTACTATTGAAACAATTAAAAAGAAAATAAATCCAAACTAGTTTTTACATTATATAGAAGAAACACATTTTAGGTATAACTATTTAATAATAAGAAAGGCCTCTACAAACAAAGTTATCAAGATTTTTATAACTTATCCACGTTGATGGCCCGTGGATTACCATGGATATTATGGATAACTCTCCCATTTTTCAACAAGTTTGTGAATTTCGGAGTACGTTATTAACATTCTTTCCCTTGCTAATCCCGTCTTTTTTAACACACTTATACCACTTCTTCAGGGTGCTGTTTTACTGGCTTTAACCGACTTATTAACTTATTAACACCCTCTAAGAAGATTACTACGAATTTTTTATTATTTTTATTTATTCACGCAGGAGGATTCTTAACATGAAATTTATCTGCTCTAAAGCGAACCTACTTAATGGCGTTAACATTGTTTCTAAAGCTGTACCAACTAGAACTACAATGCCTATTCTTGAATGTATCCTTATCGATGCTTCAACAAATGACATTAAACTTACAGCTACAGATACAGATCTAGGTATCGAAACAATACTTACAGGTGATGTCATTGATCATGGTATAGTTGCTCTCGATGCAAAAATATTCTCTGAGATTGTACGTAAACTTCCAGACAGTGATGTTACAATCGAAACAGATGATAACTATAAAACAACAATTATTTGTGAAAAAGCAAAATTTGATATTCTTGGTAAATCAGGTGAAGATTTTACTTACTTACCATACATCGAAAAAACAGAACCTATTGTTCTTTCACAATACACATTAAAAGATATTATTCGTCGTACTATCTTTTCAATTGCCACTGATGATTCTAACAAAATCATGACTGGTGAACTTTTCAAAATAAACGAAAACAAACTTGAAGTAATAACACTTGATGGTCACAGAATTTCTATTCGTAAAATTGACCTTAAACAAAGCTATGAGGAAAAAAATATCATTGTTCCTGGTAAAACATTACAAGAAATTAGCAAAATCATTCCTGGCAATGTAGAATCAGACGTTAATATTTATCATACATCTAGCCACATTGTATTTGAATTTGACAATACAACAGTTGTTTCAAGACTAATCGAAGGACAATATTTCCGTGTTGATCAAATGTTATCTTCAGACTATGAGACTAAAGTTACAATTAACAAAAAAGAATTACTTGAGAGTATTGATAGATCAACACTTCTCAACAAAGAAAATGATAAAAAACCAATCATCATGAAAATTACAGACAACAACATGGAGCTTAAGATCAATTCATTTATTGGCTCAATGGATGAAAATATCGACATTGAAAAAGATGGTAGAGATATCACAATTGGTTTTAACCCTAAATTTTTCATTGATGCATTACGTGTAATTGACGAAGAAACAGTTGATTTATACATGGTTAATCCTAAAGCACCATGTTACATCAAAGATGAAGCAGGTACATTTACATACCTAATTCTTCCTGTTAACTTCAATGCAATTCCATAACTAGGAGAAAAAAATGATAGAGATAAACATACGAGAAAACGATGAATTTATCAAGCTTGGACAAGCTTTAAAAAAAGCTGGATTAGTTGAATCTGGCGTTGAGGCAAAAAGTGTAATTCTTGACGGTCTAGTAAAAGTTAATGGAGAAGTTGACACTAGACGTGGCAAAAAATTATATGATGGAGATATTGTCACTTTTGAAGGTGAAACTATCAAAATTATCAAATGATTATAGAATCTATAGAATTAAACAATTTTAGAAATTATGACTTATTAAACCTAAAGCTTGATAAAGGCACTAACATATTTTTTGGTGATAATGCGCAGGGAAAAACTAATATTTTAGAGGCTGCGTATTTATCAGCTACCACCAAATCCCACAAAGGTAGCAAAGACAAGGAAATGATTCATTTTGGAGAGAATGAAGCTCATATACGTACATCCCTTGTTAAAAAAAATATTCCTTACACAGTTGATTTACACCTTAAGCGTAATCATGCTAAAGGTGTTGCAATTAACAAAATTCCAATAAAGCGAGCTAGCGAACTTTTTGGAATTCTAAATATAGTTTTTTTCTCACCAGAGGATTTAAATATCATAAAGACAGGTCCTTCTGTACGTAGAAGATTTATCGACATGGAATTATGTCAGCTAGACAAGGTCTATATGTCAAATTTGACCAAGTATAATAAAATTTTAATGCAACGAAATCGTTTATTAAAAGACATAAGTTTTAAGCCTAATCTAGTAGATACACTCCCAATATGGGACATGCAACTTTTAGATTATGGCTCAAAAGTGATTAAAAGGCGCCAAGAGTTTATAGACCAACTTGGAGAACTTTTAGAAGAAATTCATTTTAAAATTTCTGGTGGCAAGGAAAAAATTAAAATAAATTACGACGCAGATGTACAATTGGATAATTTCGAAAAAAAGCTTACAGACAATAAAGCAAGAGATTTAAAATTTCAACAAACATCTGTTGGTCCCCATAGAGACGACATTCTCTTTGAAATAAATGGCGTCGACATACGAAAATTTGGGTCGCAAGGGCAGCAAAGGACATCTGCGCTTTCGCTTAAATTATCAGAAATTGAATTAGTTAGACAAACAATAAATGATACACCTATATTGTTACTTGATGATGTTTTATCAGAGTTAGATAGTAATAGACAAAATTATTTACTAAACAGTATCAGTGATATTCAAACACTTATCACATGTACAGGTGTTGAAGAATTCATAAAAAATAGATTTGAAATAAATAAAATTTTTGAAGTAATAGATGGAACAGTTACTGAGAAAAATATGCTTTAAAACTTTCAAAAAAGCGAATTAAACTCAAGGTTAGGAGGCAGTTCATGAGTGAAGAAATAAACAAAAATCAAGAATATGGTGCTGATCAGATACAGATTCTTGAAGGTCTAGAGGCTGTTAGAAAGAGACCAGGTATGTACATTGGTAGTACATCAGAAAGAGGTTTGCATCACTTGGTTTATGAGATTGTTGATAATGCTGTAGATGAGGCTTTAGCTGGATACTGCGATTCAATCCAGGTCACAATAGAAAAAGACAATTCTATTACAGTTGTAGATGATGGTCGAGGAATTCCAGTTGGAACAAACCACAAAGCAAATAAATCTGCACTTGAAGTTGTATTTACTGTTCTCCATGCCGGAGGTAAATTCGGAGGTGGCGGCTACAAAGTATCAGGTGGTTTGCATGGTGTAGGTGCATCTGTAGTTAATGCATTATCTACAAGTTTAGATGTACAAGTTTGCAGAGATGGAAAAATTTATGAGCAAAGTTACAAAAAAGGTCATCCAGATGGACCAGTAAAAGTTGTTGGTAACTGTAGTGAAGATCAACATGGAACAAAGGTACATTTTTTACCAGATGGAACAATCTTTGAAACAACAGTTTACAAGTATGATGTCTTAAAACAAAGATTAAGAGAGACTGCCTTTTTAACAAAAGGATTGAAGATTATCCTTGAAGACAAAAGAGAAGGCGAAGAGCATTGTCATGAATTCCATTACGCAGGCGGAATAAAAGAATTTGTAGAATACCTTAACCGTGGAAAAGAGTCATTATACGATGATGTAATATACTGTGAAGGTACAAAGAACGGAGTATATGTTGAAGTTGCTATGCAACATAATGACTCATTTAATGATTCAGCATATAGTTTTGTTAATAATATCATCACACCAGAAGGTGGTACACATTTAACAGGATTTAGAAATGCTTTAACAAAAACATTTAATTTTTATGCAAAAAATAACAAAATAATTAAAGATAACGACCCTGCATTGACAGGAGAAGATATTCGTGAAGGATTAACTGCAATTATTAGTATCAAAATTGAAGAACCACAGTTTGAAGGTCAAACAAAACAAAAGCTTGGAAATAGTGAAGCTAGAGGTGCAGTTGAGTCAATTGTAAGTGAACAACTTACATACTTCCTTGAGCAGAATCCAGATGTTGCTAAAAATATTATTCAAAAATCTGTTTTAGCACAAAGAGCAAGAGAAGCAGCTAGATCTGCTCGTGAGGCAACACGTAGAAAATCTGCCTTAGAAAATACATCATTACCAGGAAAATTAGCTGATTGTTCAGATAAAGATCCAAAGAATTGTGAGATTTTCATAGTCGAGGGAGATTCTGCCGGTGGATCTGCAAAAACAGCTAGAAGTCGTGCAACTCAAGCTATTTTACCGTTAAGAGGTAAAATTTTGAACGTTGAAAAAGCGAGACCAGACAGAATATTCAGCAATGAAGAAATTCGTTCAATGATTACAGCTTTTGGTACTGGAATTCAAGATGATTTTGATATTTCTAAGCTTAGATATGACAAAATTATTATCATGACAGATGCCGATGTTGATGGAGCTCACATTGCTACTTTAATGCTTACATTTTTGTATCGATTTATGCCAGAACTTATTAAGCAAGGTCATGTTTATCTTGCAACACCACCACTTTACAAAATCGAAAAAAATAGAAAAGTATGGTATGCATACAGTGATGAAGAGTTAAATAATATCATTACAGAAATTGGTCGTGATCAAAACAACAAAATTCAGCGATACAAAGGATTAGGTGAAATGGATGCGGAACAGTTATGGGAAACAACAATGGATCCAGAAAACAGAATCCTAAAAAGAGTTACTATGGATGATGAAACAGCATCAGAAGTTGATATAACATTCACAACATTAATGGGCGATAAAGTAGAACCACGTCGTGAATTTATTGAACAAAACGCAAAATACGTTAAGAATTTAGATATTTAAGGGAGGATAGTTTAAATGGATGACAAGATTTTTGATCAGATACATCAAGTTGATTTAAAGAAAACCATGGAGACTTCCTATATCGATTATGCAATGAGTGTAATAGCTTCACGTGCATTACCAGATGTAAGAGATGGCTTAAAACCAGTACAACGAAGAGTATTATACTCAATGATTGAATTAAATAATACACCTGACAAACCACACAGAAAATCTGCGCGTATTGTCGGTGATACAATGGGTAAATACCATCCACATGGAGATAGTTCAATATATGGAGCTTTAGTTAACATGGCTCAATCATGGTCTACAAGATATCCGCTTGTAGATGGCCATGGAAATTTTGGTTCTGTAGATGGTGACGGCGCTGCCGCAATGCGTTATACAGAGGCAAGATTAAGTAAAATCTCAATGAAGATGATTGAAGACATCAACAAAAATACAGTTGATTTTATACCAAACTTTGATGAGACTGAAAAAGAGCCTGTAGTATTACCATCAAGATATCCAAACTTGCTCGTAAATGGTACAACAGGTATTGCCGTAGGTATGGCAACTAACATTCCACCACATAATTTACGAGAAGTTATTAATGCAGTTGTAAAAATAATAGATAACGACATTGAAGGAAAAGAAACAACAATAGATGATTTACTTCAAATAATTAAAGGACCTGATTTCCCTACTGGAGGAACAATCTTAGGTACAGCTGGAATAAATGAAGCATATAGAACAGGTCGTGGAAAAATTAGAGTTAGAGCGGTAACAGATATTGAGCCTATGAAAGCAGGTAAAAATAGAATCGTTGTAACAGAATTACCATATCTTGTTAATAAGGCTAGATTAATCGAAAAAATAGCTGATTTAGTAAAACTTAAAAAAATTGAAGGTATTACAGCTTTACGTGATGAATCAGATCGTGAAGGTATGAGAATTGCAATCGAATTAAAGAGTGGTATTAACCCATCTGTAGTTCTCAATCAATTATATAAGCATACACAGTTACAAGACACATTTGGCGTAATCAATCTAGCATTAGTTGATAATCAACCAAAAATCTTAAATTTACAAGAATTGCTTCAATGCTACTTAGATCATCAAAAGGACGTTATAACTAGACGTACAAAATATGATTTAAACAAAGCTGAAGAGCGTGCACACATTTTGCAGGGATTGTTAGTAGCTTTAGATAATATTGATGAAGTCATTAAAATTATTCGTGGTAGTAGAACAACTGCAGAAGCAAAACAAAGTTTAATAGATAGATTTGACTTATCAGAAGCACAATCACAAGCAATTGTTGATATGAGATTACGTGCGTTAACAGGTTTAGAAAGAGAAAAAATTGAAGCTGAATACGCACAATTGATGGAAAAAATAGCTGAATTAAAAGCAATTTTAGCTGATGAAAATAAATTATTAGCCGTAATCAAAGAGGAAATTTTAGTAATTGCAGATAAATATGGCGATGAAAGAAGAACACAGATTGGTTATGACGAATACGATATGTCAATGGAAGATCTTATTCCTGTAAAAGATACAGTTATTACAATGACAAAAGTTGGATACATTAAGAGAATGGATGTAGATAACTTTAAATCACAAAATAGAGGTGGCAAAGGTATCAAAGGAATGGAGACAATTGAAGGAGATTATATTGATGAAATGTTAATGACAACATCTCATCATTACCTAATGTTCTTTACTAATATGGGACGAGTATACAGAATAAAAGCATATGAAATTCCAGAAGCTAGTAGAACAGCAAGAGGTACAGCTATAATCAACTTAATTCCACTTCAACCAGAGGAAAAAATTACAGCGATGATTCCAATCAAAGAATACCTTCCAAATCAATACTTATTTATGGCAACAAAGAAAGGTATTGTTAAGAGAACATCAATTTCTGATTATGAAAATATTAGAAAAAATGGTTTAGCTGCAATTAAACTTAGAGAAGATGATGAATTAATCGAAGTAAAAGTAACAAATGATGAAAATGAAATCATGTTATTTACAAAATTCGGTCAGTGTATCAAATTCCAAGAAAAGGATGTAAGAATCACAGGAAGAACAACAATGGGTGTTATTGGAATGAACTTATCTGGAGAAGATGAGGTAATTGCAATGCAGTTAGATGTTCAAGGCGATGCTTTATTAATTGTTGCAGAAAATGGTTTAGGTAAGTGCACAAAGATTGAAGAATTTTCTGTCCAAAATAGAGGTGGTAAAGGTGTTAAATGTTACAAGATTACAGAAAAAACAGGTAACCTTGTAGGTGTTAAAGCTGTAACAGAAGAAAATGAAGTAATGTTAATTACTACAGAAGGTATTATTATCAGAATTAGAGTTAGAGATACAGCTTTATCAGGAAGAGTAACATCTGGCGTTAAATTAATTGACTTAGATGAAAACGTTAAAGTTGCAAGTATTGCAAAAGTACGTGAGGAAAATGCATTATTAAATGATGATGAAGAAGATCAAGAATCTGAGGAAGAATCATCAAATAATAATTAAATAATAAAAATAATAATAGCTAAATAATAAAATAATCATTGATCAATAATTAAAGTTTAACCCGCTTAAAATAAATTAGGTGTAGTACTAAGCAAAACTATGGTGTTAAAAGACACTATAGAAGATAAAATAAATATAACACCATAAAATATTCAAATATATATAGTTAGAGGGCATATGAGTCGTAATATAAGTCTCATATGCTCTTTTTTATTGAAGATAAATATAAAAAAAGATATCAACAAGAACAGAAAAAAAGAATGGAGTTATTAACATGCTAACAAGGATAAGTTTAAATGTTAATAACCAGTAAAATATAAACGTATATATAAAAAATAAAAGGATCAGATAAGGCAGTACTCAAAGTGGACAAAATAAATTGTCGTAAATATAATTAAGACAATCAGATTGTAAGTATTAATAAAAGAATTTTTTATATAATCTTTACATAAAAATAATATTTGGAAAAAAATAAAAAAAATATAAAAAAAAAGTAAAATACTATTGACAAAACTATATTTGTTTAGTAGAATAATTTATGCGTCATGTGAATAACATTTTAACGAATTCGGAGAAGTACTCAAGAGGCCGAAGAGGTGCCCCTGCTAAGGGTATAGGTCGGGTAACCGGCGCGAGGGTTCGAATCCCTCCTTCTCCGCTTTTAAAAATTTTGAAAAAAGTTTTTAAAAAAAAGTTAAAAAAAGTGTTGACAACACTTACAAAACATGATATATTATAAAAGCTGTCGGACAGACAATAAGAAATGTCTTAAAGATCTGAAACGACAACAAAACATTGATAATTAAATAGTGAAAAACCTTGAAAGATTCTAAAGAGAA
>FOPE01000049.1 GCA_900113385.1 Lachnospiraceae bacterium C7 | reverse complement strand
TTAAATAAAGCTTCTGATAACGCTCAAAATGGTATCTCATTAATTCAAACAGCTGAAGGTGCTCTTAATGAGACACATGATATTTTACAGAGAATGAATGAGCTTGCAACACAAGCAGCAAATGATACAAATACAATAGATGATAGAAATGCTATTCAAAGTGAAATTAATCAGTTAACATCAGAAATTGATAGAATTCAGTCAACAACACAGTTTAATACAATGAACTTATTGGATGGAAGTTTTTCAGGAAAGAAACTTCAGGTTGGTTCATTAAGTGGACAGGTAATAGCTGTTTCTATTGGAAATATGAATGCTAGTACATTAAAAGTAAGTGATTTGACAGTATCTTCTAACAGTAAGGCTGGCGAGGCAATGAGCAAGGTTCAAAGTGCAATTACAAAAGTATCAGAACAGAGATCTACTCTTGGTGCATTACAGAATCGTTTGAATCATACAATTAAAAACCTTGATGCAGCATCTGAAAATACACAGGCAGCTGAATCACGTATCCGTGATACAGATATGGCTGAACAAATGGTACAGTACTCAGCTACTAACATTATTCAGCAGGCTGGTCAGTCAATGCTTGCACAGGCTAATAGCCAGACACAAGGTGTTCTTTCATTAATTCAGTAATTTAATTAATGATATTGGCCAAAATAGTATAATAACTATCATAAAGGAAGTCAGCGGAGCTGGCTTCCTTTTTTTGTAGAGCGTCAGTTTATAAAATTTTTAGAAATTTAAATATAAGATAATAAAAAAATAACCGATATATAAACTGTAGATAAACAAAGGGAATTGGTTATCTCAGAGAGATATTTTTTAGAGTGCTCTAGGTAATTGGTAATTGGAAAAATTAAAGAAGAATATGTGGCATGGAAGTTCACAGTTAATTCAAGGAGGAAAAAGTTATGGTAGTACAACACAACATATCTGCAATGAATACAAATAGACAGTTGGGAATCAGCACAGAGAACCTAGCTGGACATACAGAGAAGTTATCATCAGGCTACAAAGTAAATAAAGCAGCTGATGATGCAGCAGGACTTACAATTTCTGAAAAAATGAGAAGTCAGATTAGAGGTTTATCAAAAGCTTCTGAAAATGCACAAAATGGTATTTCATTAATTCAAACAGCTGAAGGTGCGCTTAATGAGACACATGATATTTTGCAACGTATGAATGAGCTTTCTACACAAGCAGCAAATGATACAAATACATCGGATGATAGAAAAGCTATTCAAAGCGAAATAGATCAGTTAACATCAGAAATCGATAGAATTCAATCAACAACACAGTTTAATACAATGAACTTGTTAGATGGAAGTTTTACAAATAAAAAACTTCAGGTTGGTGCGTTAAGCGGACATACTATTGATGTTTCTATTAGAAATATGAATGCATCTTCATTAGGTGTTGGAGCACTATCGGTAGATAGCAATACTAATGCTGGTTTAGCTATGAGTAATATTCAAAGTGCAATTACACAGGTTTCAGAGTTAAGATCTACACTTGGTGCATTACAGAATCGTTTGAATCATACCATTAAGAATCTTGACACTGCTACAGAAAATACACAGGCTTCTGAATCACGTATTCGAGATACAGATATGGCTTCTGAAATGGTACAGTATTCAGCTACAAGTATTATTCAACAGGCAGGCCAGTCTATGCTTGCTCAGGCAAACAGTCAGACTCAAGGTGTGCTTCAGTTGATTCAAGGATAATAATAAGACATAGAATAGACTTGAAAATAGCTATTATAGGGGTTGGTGTTGTTAACCAATCCCTTTTTTGAAGTAGATGGTGATTTTTTAAGGGGTGATAAAATGGATATGTTAAATGCCGAAAGTTATAAAAAAGAAGTTATAGATAAAATCCAAGGTGCAAAGAAATATGAAAAAGTCTTAGATAAATTGCTAAGTGAAAAAAATAAAAAAAGTGTAATCGAGTTAGTTAATTTATGTTTTCAAGAGAGGTTTCAAGATAAAGTAATTGCTTCAGAAAACTTAAATTATGGGGTTTTATTGGCTATGATTAGTATTGAAGAATTGAATTATGGATTTGAAAATTTATTTGCATTTCAAGGGAAAAGTTTAAAAGACATTAGAGATATTATTACAAAAATTAAGTTTTGTATGTGGGAGATAGAGTTTGATGAGGACGAAAAAGCAATGGATAGACTCATGCATTTGGTTATTTACTATGAATTAACTCCATGTGTAATATGTAAAATAATTGAATTTACAAGTATGAATAAAAAAATGATGTATGAAACTATGTTGAAAGTATTTGAAAATTTAGGGGTAGATTTATATACAAAAGTTGTGAAAGAAAACTATGAATTATATAAGGAGTATAACTATGGATGAAAAAAAAATTTGCTTTATAATGTGCACAAATAATGAAGAATATGAAAAAGAGTGCATAAAATATTTATGCAATCTAAGAGTTCCAGAGGGATATACAGTTCAGGAAATATCAATAAAAGATGCAAAATCAATGACAAGTGGATATCAAGAAGCTATGGAGTATTCAGATGCAAAATATAAGATATACTTACATCAAGATGTTTTTATTACAAATAAGAATTTTATAGAGGATATGATTAGAATATTTGAAGATGAAAATGTAGGAATGCTAGGTGTAGTTGGTTCAGTAAAAATGCCAGATAATTATGTTATGTGGGCAGGCGCAAGAGTAGGAGGTTTGTATACTAGTAATATATTAAAGTCAGAGAGTGTTGGTTTTAAAATAAATAGCGATAAAGAACTAGATTTTGAAGTAGAAGTAGAGGCAATAGATGGAATGATTATGGCAACACAATATGACTTAAATTGGAGAACAGATTTATTTGATGGTTGGGATTTTTATGATGTATCCCAGTGTTATGAGTTTAGGAAGAAAGGATATAAAATTGTAGTTCCAATAGTAAAAAAACCATGGTGTATTCATGATAGTGGACTTAATAATTTAGAAAAATACTATAAATATCGAGATATTTTTGTAAAAGAATATATATGAGGAGACTAGAATGAGATTAAAAGAAGATTTTTTTAGGGAAGAGGTCAGATGTGATTATTTAATTAATTCTAAAATGAAAAGAATATGGGGAAAAGAATTAGAAATTTTAGATAAATTTGATGAAGTATGTCAAAAGTATGGATTGAGATATTTCTTAGCATATGGAACATTACTTGGGGCAGTTAGACATGGAGGATTTATTCCATGGGATAATGATATAGATGTTGCTATGTTTAGAGATGAATATGAAAAGTTTTCTGAAATTGCAGAAAAAGAATTTAAAGATCCTTTTGAATTTCAAAAAAATTTCTTTAATTTGGCATTTGGAAAAATAAGAATTAAAGGAACAACAGCAGTAGAGGTGCCTTATTTAGACGATAAAATAAATCAAGGATTATACATAGATATTTTTCCTTTAGATGATGTTCCAAAAGAAGAAAATTGTAATGAAAGTTATTTTCAGATTGAAAAAGAACTAGCAATTTTAGCGCAACATCCTGATATATATATTGATCAGATTCGTCAAGGTTTTGAGGCAACATTAACTTCACAAATAATAGTAGATCTACTTAGACTATCACCAAAAGATAGAATTAAGGAGTATGAAGACTTTTGCCTAAAAAATGTTGGAAGTTCTAAATGGTGTGGTTATATTCATGGAGTGGCATTTGCAAATAAAAAACCATTAAAAAAGGAATGGTTTGATACTATTATTTATCTACCATTTGAAGGAAAAGAATATCCGGTACCTTTAGACTATGACAATGTTTTAAAAAGTTTATACGGAGATTATAGTAAGATGATACAAGGCTTATCAGAACATGAAAAAATAATTATGGATCCAGATAATTCCTATGATAATTATTTAGTAGGAGGAGAGTTCTTCGATGAAAAATTCTGGAGATAGCAAACAAAGAGAGGAGTAATCTAATGCCAAAAATCAGCGTAATAATACCAGTTTATAATGCAAGAGAAAATATAGTAAGAGCCGTAGGTTCTGTTTTAAAACAAACGTTAAAGGATATTGAAATTATTTGTATTAATGATGCATCTACAGATGATAGTTTAGAAATTTTATTGGATTTAGAAAAGATATATCCAGATAAAATTATGGTTATTAATTCGGAAGAAAACTTAGGAGCTGGTGGAGCTAGAAATTTGGGATTAGATATGGCTAGAGGGAGATATGTTGGATTTGTAGATAGCGATGATTATGTGACACCAAATATGTTTGAACTTTTATATGAAGAAGCAAAAAAAGGAGACTATGATATTGTTGATGCTGGATTTTATGACGAATCAAAGGATAATGCCATAATATACACATCTGATGATTTAAAAGGAGAACTAGATGGGTATAAGAGAAGTGAATTAATAGTAAGTGGTGGTTTTTTATGGTCAAAAATTTTTAAGAGAAAAATATGGAATAATCCACAGATTCGAATGAGAGAACATGCAATTTTAGAGGATGCAGATATACTTACATATTTTTTTGCAACAGCAAGAAATATTGGTAATGTAAAAGAAATTTTATATTGTTACACAAATACACCAGGATCTCTTTCAAAGGAATCTAATACGCAAAAGTATTATAAAAATATATATAATGCAATTGAAGCAATTTATAATAAAACAAATAAATTAGAAAATTATAAAGAAATACAAGAGGCAGTAGAGTATGAGTTGTATCAGCTGTATTCATTTGGAATTAATGTTTGTTTAAAAGGAAAACATGAGAAGGAAAAAATTCCATATAAAAAAATGATAGAAAAATTAATTAAATTAAGAAGGAAAGTTATAACAGGAGAAATAGAAAAAAATAGATATGTTAAAGCAAAAATGTCAGAAAAAGGCATAGAAGTGATTAGGAAAGTAGAAGAGAAGGGAGAAAAATAATATTATTATGGCAAATGAAGAAAAAAATTATTCAGAATATATAAATGAAAATGAAAGTAGAAAACAGATATATAGAGAAGCATGCAATGAATTAAAAGCTAACAACACAGATTATAAAGCATTTTATATGCTTTATAAATTTTATTGTGAGAGTAATGAACAACAGGCATTTTTATGCCTTGAGAATGCAATTTATTTTTTGGAGAAAAAAATAAAAAAGATAGGAAACACAACAAACATAGAAGATGAGAAGAATATAGAAGACTTATATGATATAAATCGAGAATTATCAGATATGAAAAAAGAACTTGATGATTTATGGAATAAATTAAAAAAAGAAGGAAAACCGGTGCAACAAGTGTCTATTGTTATTTTATCCTACAATGGAAAAGAAATAACCGAAAATTGTATTGAAAGTATTAGAAAAACTGTTGATATGGATAAGACTGAAGTTGTGGTTGTGGATAATGATTCAATTGATGGTTCACAAGAATATTTAAAAAAGCAAAAAGATATAAAAGTTATATTAAGTGAGGAAAATTTGGGATTTCCAGGAGGTTGCAATTTAGGTATAAAAAATTCTAAAATGGACAATGACATTTTTTTATTAAATAATGATACACAAGTAGCAGAAAATTCATTGTTTTGGCTTAGAATGGGACTTTATGAAAATAAAAAAGTTGGAGCAACTGGTTCGATGGCTAATAGTGTTAGCAATGAGCAGCAAGTGGGTAAAGAAAATATTACTCCGGAGGAAGCATTAGAATTTTCAAAAGGGATAAATGTTGCAACAGAAAGACCATATATACTTAAATCAAAACTAATAGGATTTGCGATGCTTATAAAAAGAAAAGCAATGGACGAAATTGGTATGTTAGATGAAAGATTTAAACCAGGAAATTTTGAGGATGATGATTATTCATTGAGGCTGATTGAGGCAGGATATAGATTATTATTGTGTAAAAATTCATATATTTATCATATTGGAAGTGCTAGCTTTAAAAAAAATCAGAAGAGCTTAAGTGATGTATTTATAAGAAATCGAAAAAAATTTGAAGATAAATGGGGATTTGACAGCGGAAATATGTCGTTTGTTGAAAAAAATTATTTGAAATTTTTTCCAAAGGATAGAGATGCAGTTTTTTCAATTTGTGAATTAGGGGCAAATCTAGGAAACACTTTAAGTTATATTAAAAGTGAGTATCCAAATGCTAGAGTTTATGGCGTAGAAGAAAATAAAAACATAGCACAAATTGCTCAAAAGTACATGGATGGAATATATTTAGCTAGTTTTAATAAAGGAATTAGATTAGTTTCAGAAGAAAATCAGTTTGATTATGTTGTATGTTCTAACGTTTTAGAAAAAGTAGAAAATGTAGAAGAAATGTTGAAATCAATTTATATAAAGTTGAAAGATACAGGTCGATTTATAATTAGCGTGGATAATTTCATGAATTATTTTATTATAAATAAAATAATTCGTGGAAGTGTTGAAAATGAGGTTAGAGGAGCACTAAAAAAAGAAAATAGAAGGGGATTTAGTATTTATGATGCTATAAAAGTTATAGAAGATAATCAATTTAGGGTAATTGATGTTTACGAAAATAAGTATCAATTTTGTGGAAGAGATGAAGTTGAATATAATGAAATTAGAGAAACTGTGAATGCATTGAGTGGTATTATTCCAGAACCAGTTTTAGAGCAATATGATACACAAAGATATTATATTATTGCTGAAAAAATATAATATAAATGACAAAAGAAGGGAGAAAAATGAGAATATTATATTGGAAATGGAATTCTTTTTTAAAAGAAAGTATTGAAAAGGGTTTTGAAAAACTCAGTGTTGACTATGTGGAATATTTTTATCAATTAGAGGACTGGGAAGAAGATTTTAAATTTCAAAATTCTTTCTTAGATAAATTAAAATATGAAAAAGAAAATGGTGGAATTGACGGGGTATTTTCAGTTAATTTTAATCCATTAATAGCAAAGGTGTGTAAAGACGAAGATATACCATATATTTCATGGATTTATGATTCACCTATACATATAAGAAATTTAGAAACACTAAAATATAAAACAAATTTAATATTTGATTTTGATAGGGGACAGGTTGAAGCATTTAAGAAGAATAAAATAAATTGCTATCATATGTCCCTTGGTTGTGATGTGGAGCATTTTTCAAAGGTAATAAAAAAATCAAGTGAAAACAAAAGAAAACAATTTACAAATGAAGTTTCCTTTGTAGGAAAATTATATAAAAATGATTATGCTCAAATAATAACAGCTCTTGGTGAATACAACAAAGGATATTTAGAAGGCATTATAAAATCCCAAATGAGTGTTTACGGAGGATATTTATTAGATAGTCTAGTTAGTAATAATTTAATTGCAAATATGAATCAAGATTTTAAAAAGAATTTGAATAAAAAATTTAAAGTGAATAAAAGGCAGATAGAATTTCTTGTGGGACAGGAAATTGCAAGAAGAGAGCGTTTTATGGCGTTATCTTTACTTGGAAATAGACATAGAGTAACACTTTATTCAGGAGATAAAGATGAAAATATAAAAAACGTAGAACAAAAAGGAGCTATAGATTATAGTACAGAGTTGCCATTAGTATTTAATGAATCGGATATTAATTTAAATATTTCTTTAAGAACAATTCAAACAGGAATTCCGCTTCGCGTATGGGAAATTATAGGATCTAATGGATTTATTATTACAAATTTTCAAGAGGAACTAGGTGAGTGTTTTGATTTGAGTAGAGATATTGTAACTTATAGTTGTTTAGAGGAATTAGTAGAATTAACTGATTACTATCTAAAACATGAAACAGAAAGGGAATTAATTAAAAATAATGCTTTCGAACACATAAAAAAAGCTGGAAGGATAGAGGATAGATTAAGAGCAATGTTTGATTATATTAAATAAAGGAGAGAGAGTAATGTTAAAATTTGATGAAAAGTTTTTTGAAGGAGAAACTATAGATGGATTTTATATAGAACCTATGATGAAAAAAGCTTGGGCTGCTCAATTGGAAGTATTAGCTCAATTTACGGAGTTTTGCAAAGAAAAAGGCATACATTATTTTGCAGATTTTGGAACTTTACTTGGGGCAGTGCGTCATAAGGGGTTTATACCTTGGGATGACGACATAGATATTTCAATGTTGCGAGAAGATTATGAAAAATTAAAGAGGTATAAAAATGAATTGCCAGGTGATTTGGAATTTTTATCAGTGAAAGAAGAAACAGAGTGTTTAAATCTGGTAGAAAGAATTATTAATGGAAGAAGTATTAATTACACAGACGAATATTTAAATAAATATCATGGATGTCCATTTGTTGTAGGACTTGATATAGAGGTTTATGATTTTATGTCAGAAAATGCTGAAGAGGATGAAATGCAAAGAAATCTGATTGATATCGTATTATCTGCAGAAAAATTGATAGAAAATAATTCTAAAACAGGTGTGGATACAGAAGATAAAGAAATAGATTTATCCATGCTAATAGATCAGATAGAAGATTTATGTCAAGTTAAAATAGATCGAAAAGGCAATGTTTTACAGCAGTTATATATAATCTCTGATGAGTTATGTAAAATTTTTAAAGATGAGGAATGTAGGAATGTTCAACAAGTTTATCAAAGAGTTGTAAATACTTATGATATCTTTTTTGACAAAAATGCTGTGAAAGAATTAGTTTGGATGCCATTCGAAAATATTGAAGTACCAGTACCAGTTGGATATGATGAAATTTTAAAATGTGAGTATGGAGAAGATTATATGACTCCAATTAATAAAGGCGCTGATCATGAGTATCCATTTTATCAAAGACAGCTAAATGCTATCAATAAATATAATTAGTCAATAGAATAGCGAAAGGATGATTTGAAATTAAATATTAAAGTTTTATAAAAAATATGTCGAAAAATTAAAAGAATATAAAATTTAACAAAAAATAGGGGCCAATGTTATGAATAATGTATTAAATGAAATGAATGTATTATTTGAAAAAATTGAAAATACAAATGACTCACAAACTTTTAATGACATATTAAAAAGGATTGCTTTGTTTTGTGAAAATCCTAAGATGGTAGAGTGTTTGTGGTCTCAGTGCAAAGGTTTACGAAAAAAATATCCATCTATAAAAAGTGAAGTGGGAGATTGTAATTATCAAAAAATATTTCAATGGATTGTTACAAATGTTGTGCAAAATATTGAAATGGATTTTTCGCATATACGTGGAGAATTTAGAGATAAAAATAATACGGTTATTGTAATTTCGTATTTACCACAGAATGAAAATAAATTAGAAAACTTAATAGAAATTTGTCGCAAAGTGAAAGAAAATATTGGCGGAAACATAATTTTGATAAATACTAATGATGAAATTATAGAAGCATCAAATGGAATTAGTAAAGGAAATCATATAGAAAAAAATGATATGTATAAAAATGAAAAAATGCTTATGTTTGGAGATATTCCGGTGGAGTATCTTCAACTTTGTGGTGCAACTATAGAAGAAAGGAGTATTGTATTAAAATTTATTAGAGAAATAAAACCCTTTTATGTTATTAACGTTGATGAAGACAATGTGTTGGTTGAGTTGATTAATAAAATGATTCCGGTGTACACCATAGGTGAGGACAGAAACGATATAGCAGAAGAGATAGAGCGTTGTAAAATTTTCGAAGAATCATATGATGACAACGTGATTAAAAATGTTGAAAAAAGAATTAGTAATTTAAAGGTAGAATTGCAAGGTAGTAAAAATCCTACGTTTAGTGTAAATTGTTTTACGTATAATCAAGAAGATACAATTGCAGATGCAATAATTAGTTTTTTATCTCAAGAAACTAGTTATACTGTTGAAATTTTTGTACATGATGATGCATCGACAGATTTGACAGCAGAAATTGTAAGAGTGTTTGAAAATAAATTTCCAAAGTTGTTTAATGTGATTTATCAAAAAGAAAATCAATATTCAACGGGTAAGAGTATGTTAGATTGTTTTGCTATACCAAATATCAAGGGAAAATATATTTCTTGGTGTGAAGGTGATGATTATTGGTGTGACAATAAAAAACTTCAGATACAGGGAGATTATTTAGAAAAGCACGCAGATTGTGTTGGAGTTTGTTGTGCAGGATATGAAGATAATAAAGGAAATTTAAGAAAATACCAGGGGTACGATAAAGAAGGAGATATTTCTACTGAGGAGGCTATAGTGCAAGGTGGTGGAATTGTTGTTACAGCAGGAATATGCTTAAGAAAATCCATTTTTGAAAAAGTTCCTAACTTTGTAAAATTAGCTAAATATAGAGATTATTCATTACAAATTTTAGCAACGTTAAAGGGAAAGTTTCATTTTATGGATAGAATTATGGCTGTATATAGGGTAAACCAAGATAATTCTTGGACTTCTAATCTGTTGAAAAACAGCGAAAAACATAGGAAACAGTTATATGATGAGATAAAAATTTTAGTGGAATTAGATAATAATACCAATGGAGAGTATCAAGAAGCAATTGAAAAGGTTGTATCTTTGTGTGGGTATAGGATGATTTTGGATAAAAAGGAGGGATTGAATCTTGGATAAAAAAATAATGGTTACGAGATCTTCAATGCCACCGATAGAAGAGTATGTGGACGAGATACGAGAATTGTGGGATACACATTGGCTTACAAATATGGGAAAAAAACATGAAATATTAAGAAATTCTTTAATAGAATATTTAGGAGTAGATAATTTAGATTTATTGGTTAATGGTCATATGGCGTTAGAACTTACAATGCAGGCTCTTGATTTAAAAGGTGAGGTTATAACGACACCTTTTACATTTGCCTCAACAACACATGCTATAGTAAGAAATCATTGTAAGCCAGTATTTTGTGATATTAATCCAAGAGATTTTACAATAGATGTTGAAAAAATAGAAGATTTAGTAACGGATAATACTTCTGCAATTGTTCCGGTTCATGTTTATGGAAACGTATGCGATATAGAGGGAATACAAAGTATTGCAGATAAATATGGATTAAAGGTTATCTATGATGCTTCTCATGCATTTGGTATAAAGGTTAATGGAAAAGGAATTGGAAATTTTGGAGATGCATCAACATTTAGTTTTCATGCAACAAAAGTGTTTAACACAATTGAAGGTGGAGCTGTTTGTTTTAGAGATGAGGAAGTAGGAAAAAGTATATATAATTTGAAAAATTTTGGTATTCATGGACCAGAAAAGGTTGATGCAGTGGGAGCAAACGCAAAATTAAATGAATTTTGCGCAGCTATGGGTATTTGTAATTTGCATCATGTAGATGAGGAAATTGGAAAAAGAAAAAAAGTTGCAGAAAGATATAGAGAAAGATTAGAAGGGATGCGTGGAATAGATTTAAATCCTATTCAAAAAGATGTAGAACAAAATTATCCCTATTTTCCGGTTATCTTTCATGAAAAAGAGTTTGGAACAAGTAGAAATGAAGTATTTAAAGAATTAGAACAAAATAATATTTTTGCAAGAAAATATTTTTTTCCACCAACAAATACATTTGAATGTTTTCATGGAAGTTTTGATCCAATGGATACACCAGTTGCGCTACATTTAAGTAAACGAGTTTTGACATTACCAATGTATGCAGATCTTAGTTTAGAAGACGTTGATAGAATTTGTGATATCGTGGTGGCTTGTGGAAAATAAAGCGTTGATACAGGAAATTAGGAGGAAGTAAAATGACAGATCAAGTAATAAAATTAATGGAAGAGAATAGATATGAGGAAGCATTAAAAGAAATTAGTGTTGTTTTTAAAGGAGAAACAACAGCTGAAGACTGCATATATATGGCAGAAATAGAAAGAAATTTAGGAAATTTTTTAGACGAATTTTTGGCAATAAGTTTAGGATTAAAAAAGGATTCAACAAACTATGAATTATATTATATGCTTGGTAATTATTATTATGAAGTTGAAAAAAATTTAAATCAAGCTTATTTGGCATATGAAAATGCATTATATTGGATAAAAGATAATGAAAATGACAAAGAAGTCATAGAGAGTGCCTTGAAGAAAACTAAAGAAGATATTGGTTGCAATGTAAGAAATGTATCGATTGTAATTATAGATGACGTAGAAAGTAAAGAACAAAAAGAACAATTAGAAGAGTGTATTGAAAGTATAAGAGATAATTGTAAGGATAATGTGTATGAAATAATTCCAGTTGTTAAGGAAAACAAAAGTTATAAAGAATGTTTGCAGGAAGGAAACAAAAAAGCATGTAAAAATAATGATATTATGATAATGCAATCTAAACATAGGATGTTAAGGAATACATTGTTTACGGTTAGAATGGGACTTTACGTAGATGAAAACGTAGCATGTGCAGGTTGTACGAAAAATACAGAGGAAAGTTATCTGCATTACGATGAGCAAAAGATTTCTTATGATGAAGCAAGAAAGAGAAGTTATAGTCAAAATGTAATTTCCGATGATTCTTTTATGGAAAAAATAAAATTGTCAGAGGAATGTTTAATTTTAAAACAGCACATGAGAACGGTTGTGGACAATTTATATGATTTTAAATCTTTAGAATATATATTTTGGGATATGACGTTGAAATTTGTAAAAGAGAATAAAAAAAATATTTTATGTAAATGTTCTAGAATATATTTAAAGCAAGATTGCGAAACTCAGAATGAAAGTTACATAGAAGATAAAGATAGATTAAGTGAGTTATGGGGATTTAATGTTCAATATTATAGTTATTGTAGGAATGAAATGATTGATTTGTTTGAAATCAAAAACAGGTATGATGAAATTGATGTTTTAGAGGTAGGATGTGGATTAGGTGAAACTTTAAATGAAATAATTAATAGATATCCTAATGCGAATGTAATGGGGATAGAATTAATGAGTCAAATAGTAGATATAGGAAAAAATAATAGAAATATAATACAAGGAAACATTGAAAATATGGAATTAGATGATATACAAGAAAGATTTGATTATATTATTTTTGGAGATGTTTTAGAACATTTAGTAAATCCCTATGATGTGTTACAAAAAATGAAAAAATTACTAAAGTCAGAAGGAAGCATCATAACTAGTTTGCCAAATGTAATGCATTATACAGTTGTTCAAGATTTATTAGAAGGGAAATGGGATTACAAAGAAAGTGGGATTTTGGACAAGACTCACCTTAGGTTTTTTACTTTAAATAGTGCTATGAAAATGTTTTATGAGTTGGGATTTCATGTAATAAAAAGAAGTGCAGTAATAATAAAAGATGAGAAATTTACTCCTCTATTTTCAAGTATTTATGAGACATTGGAAGATGATAAGAAAGTGGAGTTTTTGATCTCGCAAAATATTTTTGAAATTAAGAAAAAAAATAGGTAAAGTATATTTTTTAGGAGGAAGGCACATGGATTTAAAAGAATATGAGTTTTTTAGAAATTTTGGTGAAAAATACTATGAACAAAAAATATATGAAAAAGCATATGTTTTTTATTTGTGTGCAAAAAATTATATAGAGGATAATGGGGAAGTATCTGGTGAAAAGGTTTTAAAAAATTTTAAAAGCATAAATTGTGAAAAACTAGATACGGATAAATGTAAAGAGTGTTTAGATCAAATATATTTTAAATATATAGACCAGGAAGACTATAGAGGATGCTATAGTTTATTATATTATTTGCTTTATAGAGAAGGTGGTTACAGTTTTTCTCATTTTCTAGATGAGCGATATAGATATAGATATTTTCTTTTGGAAATCTTGATAATGGAAGAAAATAAAGGATTATCCTATACAAAGGATAGATATATGTGTTGGAATTCTAATTCATCTGAAAGTGAAAAATTAAAAGAAGAGACTTTCCTGAGAAAAAAATTTGAAGATGAAGTTTGCAGTATCAAATTTTGGGTTAGAAGGATTGTATTTGGAATTAAATATAATGATTTAAAAATAATAAAATTTTTAGATGATAATAAAATTACAGCTGAATATATATTGGTGGTTACAAAGTATTCTATTTTAAAGGATGATTTTTTAGAAACAATAAAAAGGGAAATTAATATATTGAAAAAAAATAGTAGAGAAGAAGGAGATAGATTACAAGAGTATTATCTTCTCTTAGGAGGAGAACCTATCGGGGGAGAAGAAAATTATATAGAAGAAAATCATATAGAAGAAAATGACTTAAATAATATAAAGGTTAAAAAGTTAGATTATTTAAAGGGTGATAGTAATTCTAGCACGAATAAGAAAAGTAATGATAAAAAAATAGAATTTATTATGTGTACGAACAATGAAAAGTATTCAGATGAAGCTATCTACTATCTTAATAGTATAGAATTACCTAAAGATTATGTGGTGGAAATTAGTTTAGTTTTTAATGCACCAAGTATGACAGCAGGGTATAATTTTGCAATGAAAAAAAGCGATGCAAAATATAAAATTTATATGCATCATGATGTTTTTATTGTAGATAAGGAATTTATAAAAAAGGTTATTGAGGGATTTAATAAAACAAACTATAAATTATTAGGAGTTATAGGATGCATAAAACTAGCAAAAACAGGTGTATGGTGGGAAGGGGACGAGAATTTAATTGTAGGAAGTTTATATCAAGATTATGTGTTGTCCGTAGGTAGAACCTACAAAACAACTGATTCAGAGTATTTTGTTTCAAAAAATAATGGGAATGAAAAATATCGTATATATAAAACAGAGACTTTAGATGGTTTGATTTTAATGACATCAGAAGATATAAAATGGAGAGAGGATTTATTTGATCATTTTCATTTTTATGATACGTCACAGTGCCTGGAGTTTAAGAGAAAAGGAATGGATATTGGAATATTGGTAGATAAAGAAATTCCTTTATTACATGAAGTATGCGTAGTTAGAGATATTAAGTATGTTGAAATTTATAACAAATATAGAGATATTTTTTTAAATGAATACAAAAATATAGTTATGGCTTAGTCTACAAGATCATGCTATAACTGAAAATAAATAAAAAGGAGATAAGGACAATGGAGAAAGCAGGAATTAAACACATTATTTTGATTGGAAACAAGCAGGATTTAAGAATGGGATTAGAGGCCATTGAGGCTTCAAAAAAATATTTTGCATTAGAAGGTATTTTTAATGTCTTTGGGGAAAGATTAGAAATAGCCTTGCAACAAAAGTACATGGTAGGAACGTTGAGAGATTTGTTTGAAATGGGAAAAAACAGTTTGGGACAAGTTGATAATATTTACTGTACATCAATTAATTTAAAGGATGTTGCAGCAGCTTTAAACAGACAATTTGATATTGAATTAGATAAAGTGAAACCAGTAGAAGAACTTCTTTCTGAAGTGAGTAAAGAAAAAGCTAAAATGCTTTTAATGAAAAATGAATGTGCAAAAATAAGCGATAACAATTTCAATTGTGAAAGATTTCAATTAGGTGATTATTCTTATATGAGAAACCTTAGTATTGAAGAAACAAATAATAATAGAACAAAAATTACTATTGGAAAGTTTTGCTCTATAGGTGAAGGTTGTACATTGGTTACAAATATGGAACATAAATATGAATTTAATTCAACATTTCCATTTGGAGCATATTTGAATGAATTCAAAGTGAATGAGGATACAGGTATATCAAAAGGGGATATTGTAATTGGAAATGATGTTTGGATTGGCTCTGATGTGAAAATTTTATCAGGTGTAACAGTTGGAGATGGGGCAGTTATAGGAGCAAATGCTTTGGTTACAAAGGACGTTCCTCCATATACAATTGTAGGTGGAGTGCCAGCTAAATTTATAAAAACTAGATTTGAAAAAGAAAAAATAGATAAGCTTTTAGAAATGAAATGGTGGGACTGGAGTGATGAGGAAATCTATAAAGCAATTCCATATATTTCAAGCAAAAGAATAGATAGATTATATGATTATTGGAAAAATAACTTTCAAGATTTAATTGAATTTGAAATTAACACTTCAAGACGTGAATTATAATCAAAACTAGATTTAAGTTTATAAAAAGCAGCATCTATTATGCGGGTTCTAGCTTGAGAGCTTTCAAGATAGTATCCGCATTTTTCTATTAAATCTTTTTCATCTTCAAAGTAAACAAACTCTTGATCAGGAACAAAATTATCTAATAATTCTCCCTGAAAATTAGTAATCATGAATCCTTTGGAAGCCATAATATCAAGTACTCTAAGCGGTATTCCTTGGGTGATTGAACGCAAAGTTATATTTAAATTTAATTTACTTCGGTTAAAAACAAGTGGCATTTCATCGTTATAATCGATAGGATCATGAACTACGACGGGACTATTAAATTGGTGGGGAGTATTCGTAAATAAATGAGTTGCAAAATGATTACCCAAACAATCTAAGTAGTTAATGCGTTCAAGTTGAGTGAGCTTTGATTGTATAAAATCTATTATGAAATCTTTTGGGGTAAAATAATATTCTGGTTCAATTGGAAGATTTAAATATTTTAACATTTCAGATACAATATCATCAGTAATATTAGGTGTAATTAAGTCCATACCCCAAATTTCATGCTGAGATGCAATTAATCCATTTACATAACCATTAATATATTCTGGCAAATAATTGATTGTGTCGAATGGTATATTTTTATAAAGTGATCCAACAAAAGAAATATCATATGAAGTATGTTTATTGGCATAAGGGTTGGAGTCAGAATTATTAATTAGGTTTTCGAGTCGAGCAGTATTTACACCTAATGGAAGGTGAAAAGCATGTTTGGCACCTAATTTTTTTATTTGTTTAGTTTGCTCCTTATCAAAAAGAAAAAGGTAAACTTGATCATATAAAATAGTATTTGAAAATAGACAAAAATTTGGACAATCATAGGTCCAACTTATATATTTTACATTTAACTTTTTGGAAATCCTCGCAATTATAGGGAAAAAATCAAAAGTAAATATTACGTCACATTTATTATTAATGAAGTTGTATTCGAAGTCTTTTGAAAAGAAATCATCAAAATCATAGCTAGAAAATTCCTTAGAGTATAAAAAAACATTGTATCCAAATTTTTTGAAAGTTGAAAGCATATCAGATTGTGTAGATTCTGACCAAGTGTAATAAAAGATATTCATTATATGTCCTCCCTAAATATTTATAATAATTAGATTCAAAATAATCGTTAATTTCTAATAGTATTTCGGCTTGATTTGTTAATATATAAAATTTATAAAAAAATACGATATATATTTTAGGGTATGTTTATAAATAAAAAATAAGTAAAAAAAATAAGTTAATGTAAAAATATAAAAGGTGAGATGATCATGATTAAAGTAGATATTTTGTCACCAATTGGAGGCATGCAAGGTGGAATAGAAAACGTAATTAAAATGTGGAGTGATAATATAGGGAGAAATCCTGAGTATGATCTTAGAATAATTCACTTAGAACCAGGGACAAAGTATTTAGATGGATATGAAAAGGCCTATGCCTTTAAAGCAAATCCAGAGGATAAACGTGGCAAATTTGGCTTAGAAGAAGATGCTAAGAAATATTTTGCGTTTATTTTAGAATATGGAACTCCAGATATTTGCATAGCATCTATATGGCCGTTAACATCTGTTGTTGCTGAAATTGTAAGAGAGAATTTGTATAAGAAAAAGGGCGAAAGTTTTAAAATTGTATCTTGGATGCATAGTAGAGTTGATGAATATGAAAAAGCCAATTTAGGTGGATTTTCTGAACTGCAATATGCAGATTATCATTTAGCAATAAATGACAATACGAGACGAGAATTTAATTTATATAATCCAGGAAAAAAGGTATATGTTTTAGGAAATCCAATAGCAGTTGATACAGAAGAAGATATTGTGAAAAATAGTTATGAAGAAAATCAAAAAAGTAGTCAAGAAGATAATAAGGAGAATAAACAGTTAAATAATTATGAAAATAAAAATAGGCAACTATTATATGTGGGAAGGCTAGAATATATCAAAAGAGTTGATATTATTTTAGAGGCTATGTATAGAGCTAAAAGTCCATGGGCTATTAAGATAATTGGAGATGGAGATGAAAGAAAAGAATTAGAAGAGATAGTTAAATTTTTAAAAATGGAAGATAGGGTTGAGTTTTTGGGATGGCAAGAAAATCCATGGAAATTTGCAAAAGGAGTAACAGCCTTAGTTGCAGCATCAGAATATGAAGGATTTATGTTGACAGGAGCAGAGGCTTTAGCAAAGGGGATAATGGTTATATCAACTCCGGTGTATGGAGTTGTAGACTATGTAAAAGAAGGGTATAATGGGTACTTTTTCCCGATGGAAGGAGCAATAGAATTAGCTCAGATTTTGGACGATATTTATTATGGAAAAAAAGATGTTTTTGATTCATCTATATGTAAAAAATCAGTAGAAAAATATAGTGTATCAAATTATTTTAAGAGGGTAGATGAAATGCTAAAAGAAATTGCTAATTTAGATAGTTGATATATCAAAATAAGCCATAGAGGAGGAAACATGAAAGCTTTAATTTTAAATTCAGGACAAGGAACTAGAATGGGGGATATAACAATAAATCAGCCCAAATGTATGACACATATCTATAATGGCGATTCAATTTTAAGTAGACAACTTAAGCAATTGAAAGACATTGAAGTAAATGATGTTGTTATTACGACAGGTTACTATCATGAAAAAATACAAAAATATTGTAAAAACTTAAATTTGGGACTGAATATAGAATTTGTAAAAAATGAAAAATATGCTGAAACAAATTATATATATTCAATATATAAAGCTATGGAATATATAAAAGGCGATGACATTATTTTAATGCATGGGGATTTGGTTTTTGAAAATGAAGTCCTTAGTAAAGTAGTTGAAAGTACTAAGAGTGTTATGACTATAAGTTCAACAAAACCATTACCAGAAAAAGATTTTAAGGCGGTAATAAAAGAAAAAGTAGAAGATGATTTAGAAAAAAAATTAGATATAACTGAAAGAAAAATTTTAAAGGTTGGTGTAGAATTTTTTAATCATGCATATTATGCTCAACCACTGTACAAGTTATTAAAAGAAGATGCAAAGGTTTGGTTAGAAAAAATAAAAGAATATTGTGAAAGTGGAGAAAAAGAAAAGATTAATAGTTACGCAGAAAAAGCCTTTAACGAGATTTCAGAAAAATGCAACATTTATCCATATGACATAAGGGATAGATTATGTGCTGAGATAGATGATCCAAATGATTTAATTATAGTGTCGAATAAAGTCGAAGAAGTAGAAAATAGGACAGTTTATATGTGCTTTTCTGCAGATATACTTCATGGTGGTCATATGAAAATTATAAAAAAGGCCTCTAAACTAGGCAAGTTGATAGTAGGAGTTTTGTCAGATGAAGCAATAATGTCCTATAAAAGATTTCCAATAATTCCATTTGAAGAAAGAAAATTAATGTTTGAAAATCTCGCAAGTGTCTACAAAGTAGTTAAACAAAATAGACTAAGTTATAAAGAAAATATTAGGGCATTAAAGCCAGATTATGTGGTTCATGGGGATGAATGGAAGGACAATTTTCAAAAGACAATACGTAACGAAGTAATAGAATGCTTGTCTGAATATGGTGGAAAATTGGTAGAATTTCCATATTCTAGAGAGCCACGTTTTGCAGCAGTGGAAAAAAATATGAATAGAATAGTTGCAACTCCAGAAAGAAGAAGAGGGCTGTTAAAAAACGAATTGGAAATAAAAAATTTTGTGACCGCAATGGAAGCACATGATGGATTAACAGGATTAGTTGTAGAAAATACAAAAATTCATGAAGATGGAGGAACACACCAATTCGATGCTATGTGGGTTAGTTCTTTATGCGACTCAACAGCAAGAGGAAAGCCCGATATTGAACTAGTAGATTTAAGTTCAAGATTAAGAACAATAAATGACTTAATGGAAGTTACAACTAAACCAATCATTTTTGACGGGGATACAGGAGGAAAAACAGAGCACTTTGTTTATGCAGTTAGAACTCTTGAAAGAGTGGGAGTTTCCATGATTATTATTGAAGACAAAGTGGGGCTTAAGAAAAATTCTTTGTTCGGAACAGAAGTAAAGCAAACACAAGATACAATAGAAAATTTTTGCAAAAAAATAGAAGCAGGAAAGCATGCTCAAAAAACAGAAGAATTTATGATATGTGCAAGAATTGAAAGCTTAATATTAGAACAAGGAATGGAAGACGCACTGAAGAGAGCTGAAGCTTTTGTAAAAGCAGGAGCAGATGCAATAATGATTCACAGCAGAAAAAAAGAACCAGATGAGATATTTGAATTTGTAAAAAAATTTAGAGAAAAAGATAAAAAAACATATATTGTAGTTGTTCCAACTTCATTTAATTCTGTATATGAGTCAGAATTTAAAGAAAGAGGAGTAAACATTGTTATTTATGCAAATCAATTAATGCGAGCTACAGTGCCAGCAATTCAAAAAACGGCAGAAAGTATATTAAAAAATCATAGATCGATAGAATGTGATCAGAATTTGATGTCCTTTAAAGAGATAATAAGATTAATTCCAGAGGAGGAGTAGAAATGGAGAAAAAAAGTAATAATTCATCTCTTAAGGCTATTCAACTGAAAGAATTAAAAAAAAGCATACTAGAACAGAAATTTGAAGCAAAAGTAATGTTAGTTTGTGGAAATTCTGCAAAAAAAACCTTTGTATATAAAGAACTTTATAGTATGACAAACATATATGAATTTAATGATTTTGAACCTAATCCAAGTTACAAATCAGTTGTACGAGGTGTGGAATTTTACAATAAAAATTCTTGTAATACCATTGTAGCCATTGGCGGAGGAAGTGCAATAGATGTGGCAAAAACAATAAAGTTATATAAAGATATAATAAATGATGACACAAAGGAGAACTTTTTTAGGATAAAAAATATATCAGAAAAAGATATAAAAGCTCCAGTTCCTAAACTGATTGCAATTCCTACAACAGCTGGAAGTGGAAGTGAGGCCACACGTTTTGCAGTAATATATTATGAAGATGAAAAACAATCGATTGACAATAAATTGTGTTTGCCAAATAAAACATTTTTATTTCCACAATTATTAGAAACTTTGCCATTGTACCAAAAAGAAACAACAATGTTAGATGCATGGAGCCATTGTGTAGAATCTTTTTGGGCTGTAAATGCAACTGAAGAAAGCAAAAAAATGGCTCAACGAGCACTCTGTTTGATATATGGAAATGCAAAAAGTTACTTCGATAATGAATTAAGAGGAAATGGACAAATGCAAAAGGCTGCAAATTTAGCAGGTAGAGCAATAAACATAACTAGGACTACAGCAGGACATGCTATGTGTTATATGCTTACAAAAAAATATGGTATTCCTCATGGGCATGGGGCAGCATTATGCACGAAAGAGATATGGAAGTATATGGAAAATGAATGTATGAAAAGTAATAGTATAGAAAACAAATGTATGACAAATAATAGTATAGAAAATGAGAACATAGAAAATAATCATAAAAAGAACAAAGACACTAAACAAAGCACAAAAAATGAAAAAATAAAAAAAGATTTAACAAAACTGAACAGAATAATAACAGAACTTGAAAACAAATATGGCAAGATAGAAATACCTCGTCCAAAAGAATTTGATAAGAATTGGAGTGATGAAGAAATTAGAGAAAGTGCAAAGGAATTAGCACTAACTGTAAACGCTGAAAGATTAAAAAATCACCCAATGAAAATGAGTACAGATGTTATTCAAAACCTTTATGAAAAAATATTGAGGGGGTATTAGAATTGAAAATAGAGGAATTTTTGGAAAAATTAAATGTAGATTTTTTTACTGGAGTTCCAGACTCTAGATTAAAGGCCCTATGTAATTATTTAATGTGTAAGTATAAGGTTGATCCAAAACATCATATAATTGCAGCGAATGAAGGAAATGCAGTTGCCATAGCGGCTGGATATCACTTAGCTACAGGAAAAATCCCAGTAGTATATATGCAAAATAGTGGAGAAGGAAATACATTAAACCCATTGGCTTCCTTAACTAATCCGGAAGTTTATAATATACCAATGATTTTAATTATTGGTTGGAGGGGACAGCCTGGATTAAAAGATGAGCCACAACATGTGTACCAAGGAAAAATTACAACTGAATTTTTGGAAATGATGGGAATTGCTTATGCTGAAATTGATGAAGGTACACAAATAAAAGAAATAGAAAAATTAATGAAAAAATTTAATGAAAATTTAAAAAATGGAAAAAATGTTGCATTTGTAGTAAAAGAAAAAGGACTAGAATTTAATGGAAAAATAAAGTATAAAAATTCATATAAACTTTCAAGAGAAAAAATTGTAGAATTGGTGACACAGTATTCAGAAAACGACATGATTATTTCTACAACAGGAAAGGCAAGCAGGGAACTTTTTGAGATTCGAGAAAAAAATCATGAAAATCATAATACAGATTTTTTGACAGTAGGATCAATGGGACATGCATCATCAATAGCCTTGGGCATTGCAATAAATAAACCAAATAAAAAGATATGGTGTATTGATGGGGATGGTGCAGCATTAATGCATTTAGGAGCAATGGCAGTAATTGGAAAATACAAACCTAAAAACATGATACACGTAGTAGTGAATAATGGTGCACACGAAACAGTAGGTGGAATGCCAACGGTTTTTTGCAATGATGAATCAAAAAAAAGTATAAGTTTAGCGGATATAGCTTTAGACTGCGGATATGAAAAGGTATTTGTTGCTAAAACAGAAAAAGAGTTAGAATTTGCCTTGCATGAAGCAAAAAATGCAACAAAATTAACGTTTGTTGAAGCATATAGTGCAATAGGAGCAAGGAAAGATTTAGGTAGACCAACAACAACACCGATAGAAAATAAAGAAGCTTTTATGAAAAAACTGCAACAATAGTAAGGGTTAAAACATAAAAGTAGAAAATAAAGAAAGAGTCAAAATACAACAAGAAATAATAAATCAAAACAAAATGTAATATAACAAGACAAAAAATAATATAACAAGACAAAATATAATATAAAAAAAGCAATATAGCAAAACAAAATATAAAGCGCCGATTGTAAAATGAAGTTGGACAACTAAATAAAAAAGCTCATGAGACATTTCTTTGATAGAATGTTAATTGTCCAGAAAAACATAATCAAAGGAGCTGTGTTCATGAGCCAATTAAATTATACCACACATTCTCATCAAAAGGGAAAACATCTTTCATTTGAGGAACGTGTAATTATTCAACTTCGATTAAAAGATAATTGTTCCATTCGAGCTATTGCTAGAAAAATCGGCTGTTCACCAACAACTGTATCGAATGAAATTAAAAGAGGAACTATTCTAATGTATAAGAATCAAGCACCTCATTACAGAGCTAAAGCTGGAC
>FOPE01000081.1 GCA_900113385.1 Lachnospiraceae bacterium C7 | reverse complement strand
AAAAAAGTCGAATTTGATGTCAAAAATCGATTTTGTGTAATCAGACGATATTTCAGTTGGGGTTTAGTTTTTCATTCAAGGTTTTAAAGAAAACAGATGCAGATATTATCCAGTTCAACCATATGTATGTGTATGAAAATAGGCAAGAATCAAGTATGGATTCTATTGAAAATAAGTTGTATGAATTAAAAGATATTGATGAAATCACTGATATAAAAGATATGCAGCTTAGATTTAGATTTTTAGACACATCTATTGTTACTTACGGTTGTACGAACAAGATATACAAAAAAGAATTGATAGAAAAAGTAAATGTTCGATTCCCAGCAAAACTTAAGTATGAGGAGCCACTTTTTGTATATCCTTTATTTGTATATGCAAAGAGGGTATATTTGTTAAATGATGAGTTATATTTCTATCATATCAGATTTGGATCAACAATTACTTCAGAAATTGGGAAAAAAATATTAGATCATCCTAAAGTACAATTTATGTTGTTAGATTTTTTGTTGAAATTACCTGAATATGAGAACTGCAAAGTAGTTTTTGAAATATATTTTTTATGGTCATTTTATTACGAAACAATTTCCTTTGCTAGTATGCATAATGATGCCTATATTCCTCTAGAATTTTTTAAATATATGCAAGAAATTTGTTGGAAATTTTTCCCAGACTGGGAAAAAAATCCATATGTTAATGCTTTAGAAAAACAAAAAAGAGATATACTAGATACATTAAAATGTAAATTTAAATCTCAGGAAGAATTAAATGCATATATAGCCAACCTTAAATATTGACAACATATTACAATAGTTTTAAAATATATTAGAATACTAGGAATTGGCTAGGAGGAAAACACAATGGAAAGAGTATTAAAATTTTTAAAAGAAGCAGAAACATATTATCTTGCAACAGTAGATAAGGATCAACCTAGGGTTAGACCATTTGGAACAGCGCATATTTTTGAAGGAAAGTTGTATATTCAGACAGGAAAAGTAAAGGATGTTTCTAAACAGATTCATGCTAATCCAAAATTTGAAATTTGTGCATTTAAAAATGGAGAATGGTTAAGAGTAGCAGGAGAATTAGTTGAAGACGATAGAGTTGAGGCACGTCAATCAATGTTAGATGCTTATCCATCATTACAAAAATCATATTCAGCAGATGACGGAAATACAGAAGTATTTTATATAAAAAATGCAACAGCAACATTTTCATCATTTACGAAAGAACCAGAAGTTATCAACTTTTAATTGTATATAATTAAAAATACTAATATTATAGACTTCTTGCTTAAATCATAATTTAAACACATACATGTGTTTAAAAACAATGATTGTGGCAAGAAGTTTTTTTTATAAAAAATTATTATTACTGGACATAAAAAATAAAGATTATAAATAAAAATGTATTGATGTTATAATAAATTCATAAATCATACCAAAACACTAGGAAAGAAAAATAGGAGACAATATGA
Source organism: Lachnospiraceae bacterium C7 (assembly GCA_900113385.1). Taxonomy (GTDB): domain Bacteria; phylum Bacillota; class Clostridia; order Lachnospirales; family Lachnospiraceae; genus Roseburia. Next base: position 56 of record FOPE01000081.1, on the reverse strand, counting down.
AGTGACCTCACAATTGTAGATTCGTGGATTTACCTGTAAGATATTAATTGAAAAAA
>FOPE01000051.1:10719-18202 GCA_900113385.1 Lachnospiraceae bacterium C7 | reverse complement strand
TTGTAGCGCCATTTGCGTGGGCCAAGTTATCTAAAGCAGGCGAATGCGTAAAGGGTGTTGAAGTTGCATCAGAAGGTGAAAAAAGTGTAGCATTAGCAGAAGAGGGAATCGGAGCAGCATCAAAAGTAGAAAAGACAGCAAAGGTGACTTCAGAGGTAGATGAGGCTGCAAAAGTGACATCAAAAGCAGGCAAGATAACCGAGAGTGGAAGTGGTTCTGTATATGATAATTTAAGTCCGAAGACTGGAACGGATTGGAATAATTATTTTATTAATAAATATGGTCAAGAAAATGTTCATTGGAATTTGAATCCTGTTGATGATATTTGGAGTGACCCTACAAGAATGGTGGGTTATTCTGAAAATGAAATGGCATCTGTATTGGGAGATGGATGGACAAGAGGAGCTTATGGTAGTAAAAGAGATGGGTGGAAATTTATGAAAGATGATGTTTCTGTCTTTTATCATCCGTCTGGAGGAAAACATGGTGGAGCCTATTATGGAATATCATCAGGTGCTACTGGAAAGATAAAAGTAGTTGATCCAAATACATATATTCCTTTATCTGGGGATAAAGCGACTATTATTTATCATTAAGGGAGGAGTATAACTATGCTAACAGTAGAAGAAAGATATGAATTATTTAAGAGTACATTGCTAAAATGTTGTTCAGATATTTTATCCAAGAATGATGATGATTTTAGATATACACTATTTGAAGAGCTACCAATAGATATAATCAGCTTTTTGCATAATAAAACATTGGATTTATTATTTGATGAAGGCTATATTGATGAAACGATACATAATAAATGTTCTGACTTAAGAGAGATTTATATCGGAGCAGAAAGGAAAATGTTTGAGTTATCAGATGTAAATAAAATAAAATCATCAACAATGTTTTGCAGTATAATATATTTAGCTGATGAGATTATAAATCTATTGTACATATGATAAAAAATAGAGGCAGTGCTTGTTATTTGCACTGCTTCTTGTTAGTTTGCGCGCCATGGGCGCGCTCTAAAGGGTGAAAGTCCCGAACACGCCCAGATAGTGGGAAGTGTATAGCCAAACAGCAAGGGTGTCCATCTTGAGGTGGAATCTGAAGGAAGCTGTAAGCAAATCTCTGGTCCGACGGACAGAAATCACATATAAGGCTAGGCTACGAGAGATAAGTTGGCATAAAGCAACGAAGTCTAATAACTATCACTTTTGTAGTAGCAGAGTAAATGTGGCGGATATATGGGGAGAAAGAGCGTGCACCTTAAGCGTGGAGGTCTCACAGAGGTTTCATTAGCCTAGTAACAACGAACTGTGAGAAGTCAGCCGAATCCATAGTAGTGAAGAAGTTTCTGTAATGGAAGTGGAGCGAAGGGGTGAACAATCAATAAGTTTGAGTATGTCTCGTGTTGCAGAAATGACAACATCTGCCGTAATCAATCGGGGAAAAGGTGGTCAAATCAAGCGAGGCGGAAAGGAAAGAACGCATGGACACAAGTAGTCTAATGGAGCAGATACTATCTAGCGATAATCTCAATAGAGCATATCTGCAAGTCGTACGAAACAAGAGTATATAGAGGTAGATTTAAATAATGCGGTAGATTATAGTACATACATTAAGGTTATTAAAAAAAATAAAATTCTTGCAGACTATTTAGATGAGATAACAGGTTTTAAGTTTGGCATTTGTTATAGCTTTATATTACCTTTTCTTTAAAGATTACAAAATTTTATTGTATGCTTAAAGATTATAAATCGGACCACAAAAATTAAAGAGTGTAGGCGGTGAAAAGCTTTGGCTTCTAATTGTTCGCAAGAAATTAACTCAGCTTTTTGGTTCTTTTTTTGCTTTGTAGAAACCTCTAGAATTAGAGATAAAATAGGTACACAATAATAGAATGTTTTTTTGTTACAAATATGGTAAAATAAGTGTGGCTTCGCAACGCCAAACAATATTAAAGAAAGATTCAGGGAAAGAAACATGTTGCCAAAAGATTTTTTAGATAGAATAAGAAGAATTTTACCAAAAGAAGAATATAATGATTTTGTAGAAAGCTATGATATACCAAGACGTCAAGCGTTAAGAATTAACCTTTTAAAAGGTGATTATGAAACATTTAAAAATATAGCAAAAATAGATTTGAAAGAAGTACCATGGACTACAACAGGATATTATTATGAAAGTCAAATGCATCCTGGAAAAAGTCCATATCACGAGGCAGGGGTATATTATATACAAGAACCAAGTGCTATGGCCCCAGCTAGTTATATAGAGTCAAAGCCAGGAGAGGTTATATTAGATTTATGCGCAGCTCCAGGTGGAAAAAGCACACAAATTGCATCTACAATGGATAATGAAGGATTATTAGTTTCCAACGAGATTCATCCGCAAAGAGCCAAAATTTTGGCAGAAAATGTTGAGAGAATGGGAATAGCAAATGATATTGTTACAAATGAATCTCCAGATAGTTTGGAAAAGAAATGTCCTTCATTTTTTGATAAAATAATGGTTGATGCGCCTTGCTCAGGGGAAGGCATGTTTAAGAAAAATGAAAATGCAACAGATGAATGGTCATTAGAAAATGTTAAAATTTGTGCAGATAGACAAGATATGATTTTAGATTGTGCAGCAAATATGCTTAGACCGGGCGGAAGAATTGTGTATTCAACATGTACTTTTGCTCCAGAAGAAAATGAAGGCTCGATATATCGTTTCCTACAAAGACACAGTGATTTTCACATAGTAGAAGTTGAAAAAGTAACTGGAATGTCAGATGGAAACATCAATTATTTGGATATATCAGAAGAAGATAAGAAACTTTATAGGGATGAAATGAAAAAAACAATACGACTATGGCCTCATAAATTAAACGGAGAAGGTCATTTCGTAGCAGTTTTAGAGCAGAATTCACCAAAATTAGGGAAAAAATCTGCTAAAGTGACAAACGATTTTGAAAAGTTACTAGAAAAAGGTTCGTCTAATACATGTAAAGGTAAAAAAAATAAAAAAGATAGAAATGAAAGACAATGTAAATACGGTAAAAAATCAAGTGGAAAAGCTAATATAGATGATATGTCAGCTATGGCTGAATTCTTCAGAGAAAATATAAAATCAGATGATAAAAATGGACTTATTTTTGATGGAAAAATTATTTCTTTTAAGGAGCAAGTATACATGTTACCCAAATTAGCTCCTAACATTACAGGACTGAAAACTCCAAGAGCTGGACTACATCTTGGAACTATAAAAAAAGATAGATTTGAACCAGCTCATGCATTAGCTCTAGCTTTGAAAAAGGAACAAGTTAAAAATTTTGCAGAAATTGATTACGATACAGCTGTAAAATTTATCAATGGAGAAACTTTTAGATTTGATGGTGAAAAAGGATGGTATTTAATTACCTTTAACGGCTATAGTTTAGGTTGGGGTAAATTATCCGCAGGTGTAATGAAGAATCATTATCCTAAAGGATTAAGAAGAAAAGTGCAATAATAGCCTTATTTATGAAGTGTTTTATGACGATTTTAATTGTGTGGGAGTTACGATTGTTTTAACTATAACAAGGTAACGAGAACATAAAAAAAAACACAATTGTTTGCCTTTTAACTGATGGCAATTTTATTGTGATTTTGCTATAATTATGTAGGAAACGAACAAAATATAGTAATGCAAAGAACACAAGAATGTGTTATTTAAATAAAAGAGAAAACGAGGTAATTTAATGAAATTTAATAAAAATTGGCTTGAAAAAAAATGGGTTGCCTATACCGTAGCTATTTGTTCGGGAGTTGTTTTATTTTTAACGTTAAATAATTTGGACATATTTGGAACAGCTATAGCTACATTGTACAATTTTGTGTATCCAGTTATAATCGGAATGGTTATAGCTTATGTAATAGATCCGCTTGTGGTTTTGATGGAAAAAAATGTTTTTGTCAAGATAAAGTCAAAGAAAATATCTAGAAGTTTATCTGTAATTGTTTCGTTAGTGGCACTTATAACAATAGTAGTTGTTTTAATGGTTGGATTAATTCCACAACTTATCAATAGTGTAATTGTTTTTGCAAAACAATCTCAAACATATACTGATACATTTGAGGAACTAGTATCACAGTTAAATAAGATTTTAAGCAAATTTAATGTAGATATGTCTAAGCTGTCGTTAATTGGTAGCGAACTTTTGACAAAAGCAAGTCAAATGATTTCAGACAATGCATCAGATATTATTAATACATCATTTAACATAGGAAAAGGACTTGCAAACAGTGTGATTTCATTTATTTTAGCAATTTATTTTTTGATGGATAAAGAGCATATGATAAATGGATTCAAGAGACTTATGAGAGCTATCTTATCTCCAAAAAATTATTCGGGTTTAGCAGCATTTGGTAGAAGATGTAATTATATTTTGATTAAATACATTGCATGTGATTTAGTGGATGGAATTATTGTAGGAATAGTTAACTTTATATTTATGTCTATTTTAGGAATGCCATATGCGTTATTAATTTCTTTTATTGTAGGCGTGACAAATTTAGCTCCTACATTTGGACCAATTTTAGGTGGAGCAGTTGGAGCATTTGTACTTGTATTAACTGATCCTATAATGGCATTATGGTTTCTTGTCTTTACAGTAGTGTTGCAAACATTAGATGGATATATTATAAAACCAAAACTTTTTGGAGACAGCCTTGGTGTTTCTTCAATTTGGATATTAATAGCAATTATCGTTGGTGGAAGAATGTTTGGGGTTACAGGAATTATGCTTGCAATTCCAGTAGCAGCAATTTTTGATTATATTTACAAGGAATATTTCTTATATCGTCTTGAAGAAAAAAAGAATATTAAGCATGAATCCTTCGAAAGATATAAGGACAAAGAGCTTTCTATTCTTAAAGATTTAAAAGAGCGTAAAAAAGAAGCAAAAGAAAGTGCATCAGCTGAAGAGTTAAAAAAGATGTATGATATTGCAATGGAAATTGCAATAAAAGCTCATGAAGGCCAAAAAGATAATGCAGGTGTTGATTATATTAATCATCCAATTAAGGTGGCAGAAAATTGTAAAGGAATGAAAGCTAAAATAGTAGCGTTGCTTCATGATACCATAGAAGATAGCGATGTTACTGCAGAATATCTTTTACAACAAGGTATTTCAAAAGAGTTAGTTGATGCAGTTGTAATGGTTACAAAAAATAAGGAGAATTATGATCCTTACGTTTATTTTACAAAAATAAGAAATAATCCAATTGCATGTGAGGTAAAAATAGCAGACCTTATGCACAATTCAGATTTAACTAGGATAAAAAATCCTACAGAAAGCCAAATTAAAAGAACAAAACGATATAAAAATGAGATGGCTTTTTTAAAGGGAGAAACTGATTTCCTAAACGAAATACAAAAATAATATGCTAAAAGGTAATATAAAGGAATAAAGGTAATAGAAATGATAGAAGCAACAGATACAAGATTTTGCAAGAATTGTCTTCTTATGGATCAAGCCGAGGAAGACCAAAAGGACTTAAAAAAATATTTGTCAGTCATTAGGGATGAGGACAAAACCGACGAAAAATTATACGAAGAGCGCTTAAACATATGTAGGACATGTGACAAGTTAATAGAAGCAACATGTGAGGCATGTGGATGTTATGTTGAATTTCGTGCAGCAATAAAGCATGGAAAGTGTCCAAAAAAGAAATGGTAAGAAGCTAGCGTCTTTTAGAGAGGAGAATTAACAATGGACGAGATCTTAAACGTATATGAAAAAAAGTTCGTAAAAGATTCAAGAAAGTGTAAGGTTACAATTTATGAAAAAACTGATAAACCAGCTCCATTGGTTTATATCAACTCATACGATGAAAAGGCAGAAACACTACTTGAAATGTGTGAAGAGTTAGAAACTAGAGATTTTAATCTAGTAGTTCTTACAGAAATGGACTGGGATAGTGTGCTTTCACCATGGCCTGAAGCAACAAATATAGTTGGTGAAGGTGATAATTTTGAAGGAATGGCAGACGATTATTTGAATTTTATTTTAAAAATAGTTGTTCCATTTGCAGAAGAAAAAATCCAAGGTCAGATAACAGAATCCATTTTGGTAGGCTATTCTTTAGCAGGGTTATTTTCTTTGTATGCAATGTATCAGACACAGAAATTTAAGAAGATAGCTTCAATTTCAGGTTCAGTTTGGTATCCACGTTTTATAGATTATGTAAGAAAAAATAGACACTTTAATAGCCCAGAGGCAATATATTTATCAATTGGAGATAAAGAAAGCAAGACAAAAAATAATTATTTGAAAACAACAGAGTTTATAACTCGAGAGCTTTATAACTTGTATTCTGGAATAGGAATAGATTGTGAATTTGAGCTAAATCCAGGTTCACATTTTACAGATCCAGAAGAGAGAATTGCTAAAGGAATAAAATGGATTTTAAAATAGCAATAAATAATAATCAATAAAAATAATAAGACAGATATAACAGTTCAAGTGCACAAAAAGGATTTTATGTACTGGCTACCTAATGTTGGAAACTAATATAGGTGGTCAGTATATTTTTTTTATAAAATCAAATTATTAAATATTAGCAATACAGTAATATCTAAACAACATCAAAGCAATACCAGCAACATCAAAGCAATATCAAAGCAACATCAAAGCAATATCAAAGCAACATCAAAGCAATACCAGCAACATCAGTAATATCTTAGTAACATCTTAGTAACATCAGTAAAATAATGAAAAAGTAATATGGAAATTAATATGAAGGAGAGAAAATGGATAATGAGAAAATCAAGATTATTTATTGTCAGCCTTGCCGCTTCAACAGTAATTTCTAGCGGTGCAGGATTAGGAGTTTTACCAGCAACACAGACGGTTTATGGAAAAGAGACATCTAGTTTAACTGCAACTCAAACAGCAAAAAAAGAAATTGGAATTTTCAAAGGATCAACGAAACCTACCTTAAATCAATTAAATGAATACAAAACAATTGTGTTAAATGTAAAAAATTACAGCAAAGAAGAGATTCAATCTTTAAAAAAAGAAGGACATGTAATAGTTGGGTATTTAGATGTTGCAACTATGTCTAAAAATGATGTGTTTTATAACGATTATAAAAAGTATATTTTAGAAGCAAAAGAAGACAGTGGACAAGAATTTTGGATGGATGTTACAAAACCAAAATGGCAATATTTTGTTACAGATGAGCTAGCAAACCAAATTTCTGAAAAAGATGTAGATGGAATTTATTTAGATAACACAAAAATTTATAGCAAGTTCGAAAACAGCAAAGTTTATAATGGATTGCTGAAAATGATAAAAAATATGCAAAGATACAATTTGCCATTGTATCTCAGTGAAGAAAACAAATTTACAAATATGTTAGAGTCAAAAAGAAAAAGCTATTTAGTAGCAGGAATTTTATCAGCAGAAAATATCCTAGAGCCACAACCACAGCCACAGCCAGAGCCAGAGCCACAACCA
>FOPE01000051.1:0-10709 GCA_900113385.1 Lachnospiraceae bacterium C7 | reverse complement strand
CAGAGCCACAACCACAGCCACAACCAGAGTCAGAGCCACAACCACAGCCAGAGCCAAAGCCACAACCACAACAAAATTTTAAAAATGCATATGGCGTATTTATTGGCTTAGACAAATCCCCAACAGAAACCTTCAAAAATTATGAAACTATAGTACTAGATACAACCTATTATTCAAAAGAGGATATAGATGCACTGCATAAAGCGGGACACAAAGTATATTCATATCTTAATGTAGGTTCTCTAGAAAATTGGAGAAGTTATTACAACAAATACAAACAATTTTCTTTAGGCGTATATCAAAATTGGGAAGATGAAGTTTGGATGGATACTTCAAAAGGACAGTGGCAAAGTTTCATAGTTGATACATTAGCAAAAGAGATGAGTGATAAAGGGGTAGATGCATTTTTCATAGACAATGCAGATGTTTATTATGTATATCCAAGGGAAGATATTTATCAAGGACTGACAAAAATTATGGAAGGACTCCACAAATATAATAAGAAAATAGTTATAAATGGCGGAGATCCATTTGTATCAAGGCTAATTAGTGAAAAAAAAGGAAATTTGATTACAGCAGTTAATCAAGAGGGATGTTTTACAACTGTAAAAAATTACAGTAAAGACATTTTTGGTGAACAAAAACCAAATGATAGAAAATATTTCACTGATTATATAGAAAGTTGTAAAGCTAATGGCATAGATGTGTACATTTTAGAATACACAAAAAGTGAAACTGTTAAAGCGAAAATAATTGAATATTGTAAAGCTCACGATGTAAAATATTTCATTTCACCTACAATTAAATTAAATAAAGTCTTATAGGAATTATAGGGCATAAATTTCAAAAAAATTATAATAAGTAATTTGAAAAAGAAAAATATGTGTTGAGATTATATGAAAGATAAAAAAGTACCAGTCAATGCAATGTGAATACACTGCAAAAGATTGGTACTTTTTTGTGTTAAAATAAAATTTACTCAAAAATCAGTTCTCTAGCATTATGATCGATTAAACTTCTATTTTCGTAATCAAATAAGCAGTAAAGGTCGTTCTCTCCGTCACTAAATTTCTCTTCAGCATTCAAATCAAAACATTTAGAATTAGCTGAAATAATATCTGATTTATCAATGTGAGAGAAGATTTCAAAATGCAATTTCGCGCTTAACTTATAGTTGTGATTTCCACAGAATTTTCTTATTTCTTTTTTGTTTTCGTCAAGATTTCTCATCCAAGCAGGACGTTTTTTAAGATTTTCTCTTAAGTATAAATCTAGAGTTAATAATTCAGCGAGTTTTTCTATATTTAATTTGTTTTTATCAAGGGCATCAACAGAAGGGCCGCCCCAATTATTATTGTATGCGCCGTATTTTTCAAATATAGCTTTTTCAGTTTCACTAGATTCATTAAATTCTAGCACAAATTTTGCAAATTCAAGTAAAATTTCATAACGTCTAATACGGTTATGAGAGATTCTATCATAGCCTTTATATGCATAGAATTCACCAATTGCCTTGAAAAATTCAAAAGGTGTATTAAATGCATTAATTATATATGGCAAAGATTTCGTGAATTGAACGCTGTTATAATAAACTTCTACCATATCCTCGACTTGTTTTAAAAGCAATACATCGCCGTAGGAAATCCAGCGAGTAGATAGGACCTCAAAAGGCGCTTTTGTTTGATAAACACAATCATAATCATCTTTATGCATTGCCATAAAAGATCCCTTTAATACTTTCAAAAATCCCATTTGCAATTGCTCAGGGTAAAGTGAGTAAACATCATTAAATGAATTTGAAAAACTTTTTATATCTTCATTAGGAAGTCCTACAATTAGATCAAGATGCATATGAACGTTTCTATTTGTATGAATATCATTTACGATATTTGCTAAATTTTCAAAAGTAGAAGGTCTATGAATTGCTTTTAAAGTAGTTGTATTTGTAGTTTGTACACCAATTTCAAGTTGAACAAGACCAGGACGCATAGTTTTTAGAAGTTCAATTTCTTCTTGGTTAAGAACTTCTGCTGCAATTTCGCAGTGGAAATTTGTTATGCCCTTGTCATGGTCAATGAGGTATTGCCAAATAGCCATAGTTCTTTTGTGATCACAGTTAAATGTACGGTCTACAAATTTTACTTGTGGAACCTCATGGTCAATAAAGTACTGAAGTTCATGAAAAACCATAGATAAATCTCTAAAACGTACTTTTTTATCTACAGATGAAAGGCAGTAGCTACAGTTGAAAGGGCAACCACGACTGCTTTCATAGTAGATAATTCTATGTTCAAGGGTTAAATTATTTAAAGTTTCATAACAAAATGGTAGCTTATTTAAGTCAAAGATATCTCTAGGTCTAGTTAAAACGGCCGAAGTGTTTAATGATTCAGCGGAAAAGTCGCTGTTTTCTAATTGAAGTGTTTCAAGTTCTTTACCTGAAATGGCAAGACTTTCTCTATAAGCTAGGCCATTGATTGAAGCAAGATTTCCTTTTCCGGAAATATAATAGTCACAAAGCTCTAAAAAGGTTTCTTCACCTTCCCCAATCATTACTCCAGCAACTGATTCTAAGGATTCAAGTGTTTCAGCAGCATTGTACGTTACTTCTGGACCTCCTAACCAAATCTTAGTATTAGGTAAGACTTTTGAAAGGCTAGAAATAAGTTCTTTAATAAAATCGATATTCCAAATGTAACAAGAAAAACAGATTATATCAGGTGTTTCCAAATACAAATCACGTAAAATATAATCCTTTTGCTGATTAATAGTATATTCTTTTAACTTCACATTATCGTGATACTTATACGCATATGTTGCCAAATCATAGATGGCAAGGTTAGAGTGAATGAATTTAGCATCCACTGCAGTTAATAAAATCTTAGTCATAAAAATTCTCCTATATTTATATAAAAGTCTAGGCTTATTTTACGGCATAATCATACCCTTTTCAATGTTTTATTGGGAAAAGAACATTAAAAAAATATTTATAGTCAAAAATACTAAAAAGATATTGACATATATTTGATAGAATGCTATTATGCTTATAGTCAAAGTGACTATAAAATATTTACAAAATAAAAGGAAGATTATATGGAGGAAAAAAAGACACAGAAGAATCAGCAAAGCGAACAAGAATTTTTAAAAGCTTATGATTCTAGCAAATATGAAAAGCCATCTGTTACAGCAGATATTTTAGTTTTTACAGTGGTAGATGATGAGTTAGGATTACTTCTTATAAGAAGAAAGAATCATCCATACAAAGATTGTTGGGCAATTCCAGGTGGTTTTGTTTCTATGGATGAGACTGCAGAACAAGCAGCTAAAAGAGAACTTTTTGAAGAAACCCACATTCAGAATGTTTGCTTAGAACAATTATATACATTTTCGGGAGTTCATAGAGATCCGCGTATGAGAGTTATTTCTATATCCTATATTGCTATGGTTCCTTTTGAAAAAATGAAGTTTAAGTCAGGGGACGATGCAAAAGATGTTAGACTTTTTATGATAAAAGAGGATGGAAGGGATATTCAATTTATTGATAAAGAAAATCCATCATATACTATATCATCTAAAGAACTAGCATTTGACCATTACGAAATTGTAAGAATGGCCATAGACAGGATGCGAGGTAAGTTAGCATATAGCAATATTGGTTTCGCATTTTTAAATGATATAGACAAATTTACTTTGACAGATATTCGTAAAATTTATGATGCTATAAGTGGCGAGAAAGCCGACGTTGGCAATTTTCGCCGTTTTATAAAGCGAGAATATGAAGAGACAGGTAAGATTAATAAAATTGCTGTTGAAAAACTTAATAGAGGACGTCCAGCTACAATTTATAGATGGAACCAAGAAAGGGGAAAAATAAATGAACAAGATTTTAGTTGAAAATAGAGAGTAACGGTATTACAATAGAAGACGCTATTAAAAAGTATCAAAAGTGCTCCGACCAAGCACTACTAAGGAGAAAAAAATGGATAATAAATTAAATAACATTTACTGTAAAAGAAATATTGGAATGATGATGGATTTATATGAGCTTACAATGGCTAACGGCTATTTTAAGCAAGAAAAAAAAGATACAACAAAAGTTGCATTTGACGTTTTTTTTAGAAAAAATCCAGATCAAGGCGGATTTTCAATATTTGCAGGACTTGAGCAGGTAATTGAATATATAGAAGGACTTCATTTTAGCGATGAGGATGTAGCATATTTAAAGAGTCTTAATCTTTTTACAGAGGACTTTTTAGAATATCTTAGAGATTTTAAATTTACAGGTGATGTGTATGCTTTCCGCGAAGGAACAGTTATGTATCCTAATGAGCCAATTATCACTGTTGTTGCAGATTTGATTCAAGCACAGATTGTAGAAACTGAGATTTTAGCTCAGGTTAATCACCAAAGTCTTATTGCAACAAAAGCTAGAAGAATTGTAAAAGCAGCTGGTGACAGACCAGTTTCAGATTTTGGAGCAAGACGTGCTCATAATAATGATGCAGCGATTTATGGTGCTCGTGCAGCAGTTATCGGTGGTGTAAATGGAACAGCAACTGTATCAGCAGGACAGTATTTTGATATCCCAGTAGGCGGAACAATGGCTCATAGTTGGGTAATGTACTATGAAGATGAGATTACATCATTTAGAAAATTTGCAGAAATTTATCCAGATAATTGTATCCTCTTAGTAGATACTTATGATGTTTTAAAATCAGGAGTACCTAATGCAATTAAAGTATTTGATGAGATGAAAGCAAAGAACATTAAATCAAAGAACTTTGGAATTCGTATAGATAGTGGAGATCTTGCTTATCTTACAAAAGCAACTAGAAAAATGCTTGATGAGGCAGGATATCCAGATGCAAAAATTGTTATTTCAAACAGCTTAGATGAATACACTATTGCTTCTATTTTAGGACAAGGTGGTCAGGTAGATTCATTTGGTGTAGGTGAAAGAATGATTACATCTAAATCAGAGCCAGTATTTGGTGCCGTTTATAAACTTTGTGCTGTTGAAAAAGATGGCAATATGGAACCAAGAATCAAGATATCAGAAGCCGTAGAAAAAATTACTAACCCTGGAATTAAGGATGTTTACCGTATCTACAATGAAGATGGACAAGCTATCGCTGACCTTATTACTAAAAAAGGTGAAGAAGTTAACGTCCAAGAAAAATATAGATTTATAGATCCAGAAAAGCCATGGAAAAAACGTGAATTTGTTAACTGTACAGCTAAAAAGCTTCAAGTACAAGTTATTAAAAATGGTAAAAGGATTTATGAAAACGAAAAAGTTACAGACATTGCAGATTATGTAAGAGAACAATTAGATAATGAAATTTGGGCAGAAGAACAACGTTTTGAAAATCCACACAGACATTATGTCGATATGTCTAGAGATTATTTTGAAATGAAGATGAAAATGCTTGAAAAATAAAAAAGTAAAAGCAGAAAAAATATATGTTTTTAATAGCTACGAAACTTTGATTTCGTAGCTATTTTTTTATAGCCTATAATACAAAAATTTGAAAACTTTTATTTTTTTGAAATATGTTATATAATAATATGTAAATAATGACAGATGAGGAGACAATATATGAGTATTTTAGAGAAAATTAGTGAAGTTTTATTAGCGCCGAGAAAGAAGGCAAGAACAAAATATGAGATGACGGATGAAGTTATTTATCTAGATGGACATGAATTGCATAGGATAAGAGCTTTAAAGGATTTTGATAGAGCAGATAAAAACGGAAAGAGGTCATCTGTAAAGCAGGGGGATTTAGGAGGCTTTATTGAAAAGGAAAGCAATTTATCTCAGTCAAATGTGGCATGGATATATGATGATGCCTGTGTTTATGAAGACGCTGAAATAGAAAACAAGGCAGGAGTATGGGATAATGCAAAAGTTTATGGTGAGGCTGCTATATGTGGAAAAGCAAAAGTAATGGGTAGTGCACAGGTTTATGGTAAATCAAAAGTCTATGATGAAGCAATTATCATGGATGAGTCAAGAGTTTTTGATACAGTTTTAATTGAAAATAAAGCAAAAATAATGGGGAATGCTCAAATTTATGGAGATGCATTAGTTGTTGAATCAGCGCAGATATCAGACGATGCTAGAATATATGATAAATCTTTTATAGATGGAAATGCAAAAGTATATGGAAATGCGCAAGTTTATGGTGAGGGAGCAGTAACAAACAATGCACAAGTGTGTGGTAATGCAAAAATTTGTGATGCATGTGTTATAAAGAAATCAAAAGTAAGTGGAAATGTCAAAATATTAAACGCTAAAATTCAAAATGATATTCAGTTTAAAGGGAATATTTGTATAGATGGTAAAAAAGAAGCTGGCAAGAAACTTATAGAGGAGATAAATAATGGAATCACAGAAATCCTCGCATATGACCATGCACAATAATAAGTCTATGGATTCTGAATCAAATCAAAAATCACGATGTTCATGGGTTAATTATAAAAATCAAGCGTACATTCAGTATCACGATACAGAGTGGGGAATTCCACAATACGACGATCATAAACTTTTTGAGATGTTAATTTTAGAAAGTTTTCAAGCGGGATTGTCGTGGGAATGCGTTTTAAATAAGAGAGAATCTTTTAGAGAAGCATTTGATAATTTCGATATAGAAAAAGTGTCAAATTATAGCCAAGAAAAACAAGAAGAACTACGAAATAATCCTAGAATCATTCGCAATAAACTAAAAATAAAGGCAGCAGTATCAAATGCAAAAATATTTATGGATATTCAAAGGGAATACGGAAGTTTTTCAAAATATATTTGGCATTTTACAGATGGAAAAATTATATATGAAACAGACATAACATCTTCACCATTGTCAGATACAATTTCTAAGGATTTAAAAAAAAGAGGAATGAAGTTTGTTGGAACTGTAATTATATATTCATATTTGCAAGCCATAGGTGTAATTAACTCCCATGAAAAGCAGTGTTTTTTATACAAAACCGAATAAAAATATCACAACAATGTTGTGAAAGCAACAAAAACCGGCCGAATTTTACAATGTGACGTATTATAAAAGCTGTTCGAAATGCCTTAATAGTGCAATGTTACCAAAAAATACACACTCAAATTAGCAAAACTATATAAAATAACGATTGGGTGTTGACCTTAAATCGAAATTATGGTACATTATATGTGTAAGGAAGATAAAGATAAATAAAAGATAAATAAAAGATAAATGAGATCAACACAGATTGTGACTTTGAGTAGGCAAGACTGTATTGTACTTAATTGATTCTGCAGTGAGTTTGAAGTGATGAAAACGCTGCTTGGAAGAAATTGTACAGTATGGTCTTTTTTGGTTATTTACCTGCGCAATTAAATACCAAATCAGAATTTGCCACAACAAGCCACATGTTGATCAATCGACATGAGGGGCCCATATGAAGATAAGAAAAGTAATCAACAACAATGTAGTAAGTTCCCAAGATGATAATGGTATTGAAGTTATTGTGATGGGTAAAGGAATTGGATTTCAGAAAAAAACAGGAGATCCAATAGAACCAGAAAAAATTGACAAAGTGTTTCATTTGTCAGACGAAAACTCAAGTAGCTTTATGCAGTTGGTATCAGATATACCATATGAGTATATTAAGTTATCTGGAGAAATCGTTGATATGATTTCGAAAGACATTAACATAAAGATGTCTAAGAATATTTGCATAACCCTTGCAGATCATATAAGTTTTGCAATTGAAAGACAAAAGAAAGGTATAGCTTTTGAAAATGATCTTTTGTGGGAAATCAAAAGATATTATAAAGCTGAATTCCAAGCTGGCGAAAAGGCATTAGAATATATCCGTGAGAAGACCGGGATAGTTCTTCCAGAGGATGAGGCTGCATCAATAGCAATGCATATTTTAAATGCAGAATCTAATGGCCAGATTAGAAAATCTGTTAATATGCCAGAGATGGTTAAAGAAATTCTTAATATTGTAAAATACACACTTATGATTGACTTTGACGAAGACAGTATTAGCTTCGAAAGATTTGTGACTCATCTTAAGTTTTTTATACAAAGAGCAGTTACACAAAAATATTATGAAACAGATGAACAACTCATCTTGTTTAACCAAGTTAAAGATACATGTAAGGAAGAATTTAATTGTGCTTTAAAAATTAAAGCATACATGGAAAAGAAAACCAATTATAAAGTATCAGATGAAGAAATACTTTATTTAACAATGCATATTAACCGTGTAAAACGCAGAAGCGAACAAGTATAAACACGGTAAATATAAATAAATGCGGACGCGCAAAAAATATATAACTTGATCAAGTTCTTTAAAATGAAATGAAAAGTTTAAGGTAATTAAACAACAAAGGAATTTTGGAGGGCAAAATTATGGCTAGTAAATATGATGGTTTAGCAAGAATTATTATCCAAAATGTAGGTGGTAGAGAAAATATTAAATCACTAACACACTGCATTACAAGACTTCGTTTCAAATTAAAAGACGAGTCTAAAGCAAACACAGAGGTGTTAAAAAACACAGATGGTATCGTGACTGTAATTCAGTCAGGGGGACAATACCAAGTAGTAATTGGAAATCATGTTCCAGATGTATATGATGTAGTATGTGAAAAAGCTCACATCTCAGGGGAAGCATCATCAGATGATGACGCAGGAGAGAAAATGGGCATTGGTGCTAGATTCATTGATATCATTTCAGAAACATTCCAACCTGCATTATCTGTACTTTGTGCAGCCGGTATTATTAAAGGTTTGCTCGCATTATGGGCATTCTTAGCAACACAGACAATGGGAGCAGATGTTACAACAACAGGTGCATATCAATTATGGTATTCAATTGGTGATGGTTTCTTCTACTTCTTACCTATTATTTTAGGTTACACAGCAGCTAAGAAATTTAGATTAAATGAGTTCATAGGTATTGCATTAGGTATTTCATTGACATACCCAGCAATCGTAGCTTTAAAAGATGCAAAAGCAATTGGAACAGTTTTAAAAGGAACACCATTTGCCATGGGTTATTCAACTGATTTCTTCGGAATTCCAGTAATTATGCCAGCTAGTGGTTATACTTCAACAGTTATTCCAATTATCATTGCAGTAGCAATTGCAGCACCACTTGAAAGAAAACTTAAAAAAGTTATTCCAGATGTTGTAAAAGCATTTATCGTACCTTTAATTGTATTAGGTGTTATGATTCCATTTACTTTCTTAGTAGTTGGACCAGTAGCAACAATTATTTGTAACTTATTAACATTAATCTTTAAAACAATTTATGGTTTACCAGTAGTTGGTGGCCTTGTAGCAGGAACTTTAATCGGAGCATTCTGGCAAGTACTTGTAATCTTTGGTGTACACTGGGGACTTGTACCACTTGGAATGATTAACTACGGTTCACTTGGATATGATTATGTATTATCACCATATTTCTGCGTATCATTTGCACAGACATTTGTAGTACTTGCAATGATTTTAAAAACAAGAGATAAAAAATTAAAACAAATTGCAATTCCAGCATTTATTTCAGGTTTATTTGGTGTAACAGAACCATGTATTTATGGTATTACATTACCTAAGAAAAAACCATTCGTTATTTCATGTATCGGTGGTGGAATCGGTGGAGCAATCATCGGTCTAGCAGGCGTTAAATCATTTACAATGGGTGGTCTTGGATTGTTCGGATTACCATGTTACATTGATCCAAAATCAGGAAGCTTATATAACTTAATTTGGGTATTAATCGGTACTTTAGTAGCATCAGTAGTAGCATTCATTCTTACAATGATTCTTTACAAAGATGATGATAAAGTAAAAGCAACAGCACCAAGCACAGCAACAGCAACAAACATGAAAAACGTAGCAAATGCAGATGGTTCAAGTGTTATTACACCAGAAACAATCGTAGCACCAGTTAGTGGAAAAACATTGCCACTTTCACAGCTTAAAGATGAAGCATTTGCATCAGAAGCTTTAGGAAAAGGTATTGCAATCGAACCATCAGAAGGAAAATTATACGCACCATGTGATGGAGTAATTACAGCATTTTTCCCAACAGGTCACGCAATTGGAATTAAATCAGTAGGTGGAGCAGAGTTACTTATCCATGTAGGTATGGATACCGTTAAATTAGACGGAAAAGGATTCACACCAAAAGTACAACAAAATGATACAGTAACAAAGGGTCAGTTACTATTAGAATTTGATATTGATACAATTAAAGCAGCTGGTTTAGAAACAGCTACACCAGTAATCGTTACAAATACATGTGACTACGAAGATATAGTATGTACAGACGTAGCACAAGCTAACAACGGTGACGAAATATTATATTTACTATAATAAAGGACATTTAGGAGACAATATGAAGTGACCTCACAATTGTAGATTCGTGGATTTACCTGTAAGATATTAATTGAAAAAACAATATCAGGTAACAGGGATTACCGCATACAATAGGAGGTCACATATGAATAGTATAGTTTATGTTGGGATGGATGTCCATAAGGAACAGTACACACTTTGTTGTTACAGTTACGAAACAGATAAGGTTGAATATAAGCAGACAATACCATCAGATTACAAACTTGTTCTTAAATACATGGAGCAGGTTCGCTCCAGATATGATGGAGAAGTTACATTTGTTTGTGGATATGAAGCAGGATGTCTTGGATATTCCTTATATCATCAATT
>FOPE01000054.1 GCA_900113385.1 Lachnospiraceae bacterium C7 | reverse complement strand
CAATCAATGCAGAATTGTTAATTCCATTCTTTAGAGCTAATTCCTGATATGAGAACTCACTTGATAAATATGATTCTACCATTGCTAGTTTAAAATCAAAAGAATAATTTTTTCTTATTCTAGATCTTTTTAATCCATCATCTCCAAACTGTTCATAGTAATGAACCCAATTAAGAACTTGTTTTCTATTTTTTATACCATATTTCTCAGCAAGAAAAGTGTACCCACCTTCTCCACAAAAATAGGCATCAACAACTTGTTTTTTTAAGTCATAACTATATTTAGTCATAAAAATACCGACCTCCCATCGTTAGATTTTTTAGGTCTAACTTTTGGGGGTCGGTACATAATGCACAGTGCTTTAATTAGAAAATAGTAGTAATATCAAATAAAACTTAAAATATGCAATTTAAATTTTAATATTGTTGTTAGTTTTTTGGGTTTTAGTTATTATTTACTAGTTTTTTGTTGCATACATGAAATACTTCATTCCATATACTGTAGTATAAACGCCTTTTACGTTTGATTTCTGCATATATACATCATTGTAGAAGTAAATTGGGATAACAGCATTTGTTTCCATCAACATATCTTCTGCTTTGTGTAATACCTTAGCACGTTCTGCCATATCAGTTGTTTTATGTGCTTCATCCATTAAGCTATCATATTCTGTCCAATCTGGTGCAGATTTTGATTCACCCTTACCAAACTGTGGATCATTGTTACCTGATTTGCTTGAGAACAACTCTAACATATTAATTGGATCATCATAATCAGCAATCCATCCTTCACGAGCAAGTGTAAACTTACCATCTTTACGATCTTGTAAGAATACATTCCAGTCTTCTGACTGAATTGTAAGTTCAATACCTACACCTGCTAAATCCTGCTGTATACATTGTGCAATAGCTTTGTGAGCTTGATTATCATTTACTAAATATGGGATTGAAACTGCTGGTGAAATTTTATATGTTCCATCATCTTTTTTCTTAAGTTTAAATCCTGCTTCTTTTAATAATTTAACTGCTTTATCTGTCTGTTTTGCTCCTGTTTCTTCAGCATCATAATAAGAAACATCTTTTGTTTTGTATTTCTTACCATTACCATCTGACATTCCTTCTGGAACAAATGAGTCTGCTACTTTTTGATCTGTTTGACCAACTGTTTTTACAATATAATTTCTATCAATTAATAAAGAAATTGCTTCACGGAATTTATTTGCTTGTTTTACAGACATATTTTTAAATAAGTCTGAATTTACATTAAATGCAATATAATATGTACCAAGTTGATCTACAATATTAAACTCTTTATTACCCTTTAATGCTTGAATCTCATCTGTTGGAACTGAATCGATGAAATCAACATCTCCACTATTATATGCAGCATAAATAGCTGTTTCGTCAGCACTTAACATGAAATTAAGGTTTTTAATTTTAACTTTATCTGCATCATAGTAATTATCATTTTTTACATATTTCATGCTTTCATTATGTTTCCACTCTTTTAAAGTATATGCACCATTACATACAAAATCAGGGGTTTGTGCCCACTTTCCTGGTTCTGTTCCGCTTGCAGCTTCAACACCTTTTTGGTATACAGGTAAAAATGTAGGGAATGCTAATAAATCATTAAAATATGGACATGGACTAACAAGTTTAATTGTTAATGTATAATCATCATCTGCTGTCACGTCTAATGAACCATCTGCTTTACGAGCAATTGTATCAAAAAGATATGCATAATCAGCTGCTGTTTCTGGGGCAACTACACGATTCCAGCTGTAAACAAAATCTTTTGCTGTTAAGTCTTCACCGTTGCTCCATTTTGTTTTGTTTAACTTAATTTTATAAGTTAAACCGTCTGCTGATACCTCTGGCATATCTGTTGCGATAGCTGGTACTAATTTTTTTTCTTCATTATAAGTATACAAACCTACAAATGAGTTTACTGCTAAACATCCACCATCAACTGAACTGTTTAGCGCTGGGTCTAAGTAAGCTGGTTCTGATGCTAAGTTAACATATAATGTGTCTTTATCACCATTTGTTTTTGTTGCTACGCTAGATCCCTTTTTTCCTGCTGTTTCTGAACTTGAGCCACATGCACAAAGTCCTAAAACCATTGCAGAAACAAGTAACATAGATACTAGTTTCTTTTTCATAAATAATTCCTCCTTGAAAATTTTTATGTTAACCCTTAAGTTGGGGGGTAACCTATTTTTTCTTTATAACTCTTCCTTTTTCCTGTTCCTATTTATTCCAACATGCAACCATGTGCCCATTGCCTCTATCTGTAAGTTGTGGCCTTTCCTTAGCACATTGTTCTGTTGCGTATTTACATCTAGTTCTAAATGGACAACCAGATGGCATTCTAAGAGGGCTAGGAACATCTCCCTCTAAAACAATACGTTTACTTTTTCTAGCTGTTTCTGGATCCGGAATTGGAACTGCAGATAACAAACTTAATGTATATGGATGAATTGGATTTTCATTTAATTCATCTGCGTCTGCAATTTCCATCACTTTTCCTAAATACATTACAGCAATTCGATCTGAAATATGGTGTACAACTAATAAATCATGCGCAATAAATAAGTATGCTACACCTAATTTTTTCTGAATATCTTCAAACATATTAATAACTTGCGCTTGAATAGAAACATCAAGTGCTGATACTGCTTCATCACAAACTATAAATTTTGGATTAACCGCTAATGCTCTAGCAATACCTATTCTCTGTCTTTGTCCACCTGAAAATTCATGGGCATAACGCATCGCATGCTCTGCATTAAGTCCTACAAGTTCCATAAGTTCAAGAATTTTTTCTCTTCGTTCTGCTTTTGTTGAATATAATTTATGAACATCAAGTGGCTCTCCAATAATGTCTTCTACTGTCATTCTTGGGTTTAATGATGAATATGGATCTTGAAATACCATTTGCATTTTTCTTCTATATGGAAGCATATTCTCATCAATTTTTTTATGTCTAATTGGTTTTCCGTCTGCGCCAACTATAACATTACCTTTTTCATCGTATTCCTCACCACTATCAAAAATTACGTCTCCATCAAAAGTGATTTTTCCTGCTGTTGGCTCATATAATCTAAGTAAAGTTCTTCCTACTGTTGTTTTTCCACAACCAGATTCTCCAACTAAACCTAATGTTTCTCCTGGTTTAATTGCAAAAGAGACATCATCTACCGCCTTAAGTGGCACTTTTCTAAATCCTTGTTGCACAGGAAAATATTGTTTTAAATGTTCAACCTTAAGTAAATACTCATCTTTATTGCTCATTATTTATTTTCCTCCTGCGCTTCATATAATTTTTTTATGTTCATCCAACAACTTGAATAATGTGTTTCGCTTAATTGTAATTCATCTGGCTTTTCTTTAAGACAAATTTTCATGGCACTGTCGCATCTTGGACAAAAAGCGCAACCCTCTGGCATATTCAATAAGTTGATTGGTGTTCCTCCAATTGGCACTAATTTTTCATTCATATTCTCTGCTTTTGGAATAGAACGTAAAAGTCCTTTTGTGTATTCATGAGCTGGTCTATAGAAAATATCATCTGCAGTACCTCGCTCACATACACGACCACCATACATTACCATGATTTCATCACACATTGATGCAATTACACCAAGATCATGTGTTACCATAATAATTGCCATTCCAAGTTTTTTCTGTAAATCTTGCATCAATTCAAGAATCTGTGCCTGGATTGTAACATCTAGGGCTGTTGTTGGTTCATCAGCTATTAAAATATCTGGTTCACAGCAAAGAGCCATTGCAATCATAACACGTTGTCTCATACCACCTGATAGTTCATGTGGATACTGCTTAATACGACTTTCAGGTTCATTTACACCTACAAGTGTAAGCATTTCGATTGCTCTTTCTCGTGCTTCTTTTTTTGTTTTATTAGTATGTAACAAAACTGCCTCTTCTAATTGATATCCTACTGTAAATACAGGATTCAAACTTGTCATTGGATCCTGGAAGATAATAGAGATTTTTTCTCCTCTAAACTTCTGCATTTCTTTTTCAGACCATTTTGTAATATCTTCGCCTTTATATAATACTTCTCCACTAGTAATCTTACCTGCTTCAGCTAAAATCTGTAATATTGAATATGATGTAACCGATTTTCCTGAACCTGATTCACCTACAATACCTAAAGTTTTTCCTGGCTCCAAATTAAAGGAGATACCATTAACTGCACGAACTTCACCGGCATCTGTAAAAAAACTAGTATGAAGATCTTTTACCTCTAAAATATTCTCACTCATTCTTCCCTTATCTCCTTAGTTCAATTTTGAATCAAATGCATCACGTAAGCCATCACCTAAAAGGTTAAGTGCTAATACGATTAAACAAATAACAACTGCTGGAATTACAAGTCTATATGGATATGATTGTAATGCGCCTCTTGCTTCATTAGCTAAACTTCCTAAAGAAGTAAGTGGGTCTGCTACACCTAATCCTAAGAAACTCAAGTAGCTTTCTGTGAAAATAGCACTTGGTACTTGTAATGCTGTTGTAATAATAATTACTGATAAACAGTTTGGTATAATATGTTTTCTTAAGATTCTTGAACTTTTTGTACCTATACATCTTGCAGCTAAAACATATTCATTATTTTTTATAGACAAAATCTGTCCACGAATAAGTCTAGCCATACCAACCCAGTATAGAAGTCCAAATACAATAAACATAGAAATCATATTTGCTCCTAACTTAGAGAAAACTGTTCCCTTTAAAACTGGAGTTAAGGTCTCTTGTAAAACAACTGATAACAAAATAATAATAAGCATATCTGGTAGTGAATAAATAATATCTACAATACGCATCATTATAAGGTCAAGTGTTCCACCAAAATATCCTGCTATAGAACCATATATAAGTCCTATTATAAGCACCATAAGTGCTGCAACAATACCTACTGAAAGCGAAACCCTTGTTCCATATATTACACGAATAAAATAATCTCGCCCTAAACTGTCTGTTCCAAAAATATGTGGAAAAAGTGACTTACCTGTTTTTTCAATGTAGTCTTGTTCCATTTCCGAATATTGAAATGGTGCGAGATTCGCTGATGATTTATCTCTACAACCGTTTACACTTATCATTTGTGAATATGAATAAGGGCAAATATGTGGCGCAACTAAAATAATTAATATTATTAAAGCTAAAACAACAATACTTCCCATAGCAAATGGATTTTTTCTTAATCTTCTCATACCATCCTTAAAGAAAGTAGTTGATTCACCCATAACATCTTGCTGTTTTTTTTCTTCGTCTGTAGCTTTTTCAAAGCTAGCATCATTAAACTTGCTTAAATCTACTTGTGCAGATAAAAACTGTTTTTTATCTAAACTTGGCATTAATCCTACCTATCCTTTCTACCTCATAGTCTATTCGAAGTTAATTCTTGGATCTATTAACTTATATGCGATATCTGTTAACATATTTGCAATAACCATTAATATTGCAAGGAAAATTGTGATTGCCATAATAGTTGTATAATCACGATTTGTAATTGACTGAACAAATGCTGTTCCAAGTCCGCCAATTGTGAAAATATTTTCTACTACCATCGAACCTGTTAAGATATATGCAATCATTGGTCCCACATATGTAACTACTGGAATTAAGGCATTTCTTAATGCATGCACAAAAATTAATTTATTTTGTGTAACACCTTTAGCCTTAGCTGTTCTAATAAAATCCTGGTTTAAAGCATCTAACATACTAGTTTTTGTTAAACGAGTAATATAGGCTGTAGGATATACACATAATGCAATTATTGGTAAAGTATAATTTGGATTATTTGCTGACCAAACTGGAAACATCCCAAGTTTCATACAAAACACTAAAAGTAAAAGCGTTGCTAATACGAACGACGGCATTGCAGTTCCTAATGTTGTAAGAAACACTATGGTTCTATCCGGCCATCTATTTCGTGTTAAAGCTGCAATACTACCTAAAATAATGCCAAAGATTATGGCTAGTACAGCGGCCATTAATCCTAATTTCGCAGAAACGTAAAACTTTGAAGTGATATCTGGCCAAATTTCTCGACCTGTTTTCAAAGAAACACCCCAATCACCTTTCACGATGTTTGACATGTAAATAGCGTACTGCTGAAGTACCGGCTTATCTAAATTGTATCTTTGCTCTAATACTTTTTGTGCTTCTGCACTGGTAGCCTTCTCTTTATTAAATGGACCACCTGGGATTAATTCCATTACGAAGAATGTAATGGCACTAACAATAATAATAGAAAGTATTGCTAGTATGACTCTTTTCAAAATATAACTAACATATTTTCCCAACTTTTTTCACTCCTATTCCTAACATTGAATGTTACTTTGACGTTTTAATTAAATAAAGCTACTAAGTACAAATCTCTTCCTCTTCCTGTACTATAAAAAAATTGCACAGGTATCTTCCTTCTACCTGTACGTCTTTGTACCAAAAAAATTATTTACTTAAATCATCTTTCTTATTCGATAATTATACACTTTAAATCAGAAAAGTCAATAGACTAAAAAGGTTGAATTTGCCTGTTTAAAGTGTAAAACAAAGCATATTCAACCTTTTAGCATTTTTCGTTTCCTTATTCTTTTTTTACCAGACAGGCTTATACCCCCCTGGTTTTCAGATAATTGTCACCACAATCTACTGCTTCATTACATGAAGTTATATTTTTAATTACTTATTGTAATACTTCACGTTTCCTTAAGATTTTTTTCACAAAAAATTGTTTTTTATCACGTACAATTGTATTTAGTACGCGTACATTTTTATCTTCCAATCATTCTTCTAACAATTGTCATAACAAGTCCAACTAGGGAAATCTCAATAATATTTTTAGAATTAACACCTATACATTGGAAAAATAAAATTATTCCATCTTTAACATTAGCAACATTAGCTGGTGTAACAACCTGCTGTCCCTGAGTAACAGCAATTGATGATCCAGCCGCTAAAATTATCATAACAACAAAAGCAAAAATTCCTCTTCCAACATCAAGTCTTACAACTCTTCCATTATTTGCAAATCGCTGTCTTGATAAGACCCAATTAAATTCAATTAAACAAAATAGCAAAAACACTCCACATGATGATACAAATGCAATTGCGCTTTGATTCTTATTGGCTAATGCTGCAAAGTCTACTCTACCTACTGCAACATAGCTAAACATTACACATATTATTACAATTGCTACTGCACATGCAATTTGTAAAACTCTACATAAAAGTTTCAATCCTGCATCAACTGGTTTTTCTAAATTGACATCTGATAATCCTCTGCCTCTATCTTTAGATTTAGTCTTTGTTCTAGTTTTAGTCTTTGTTCTAGTCGATTTTTTTTGTTTTCCACCTTTTACCTTAACAGTATTTTTATTGCCTTTATTAGAATCTGATTCATTTAATACATCTCTCATCTCTGGATGTCTATTAAACCACGCCACTGCATATTCACAACTTGGCACTACTTTAACTTTTTTACTTCTAAAATATCTAATAGCTCTACGCATAATTGCTTCTGCTCTTTCATCAGCACTATTATCATGCACTCCATAAACTCTTGTTATTGAACACACATTTTTTTTAACAGGTGTAAAGTCTACCCCCGCTATTTCTCTTCCTGTCTCATCTTCTATTACAATCTTGTTTTGATAAATCGCGTAATCCATAATTTTCACCTTTTTAAATTCAATACTTGGAAATTTCCATATAATCATAAAAAAAGGCCACACATACTGTGTGGCCACTGATAATGAGACATCGGGGATTCGAACCCCGGACAACTTGATTAAAAGTCAAGTGCTCTACCAACTGAGCTAATATCCCATTTATAAAGCTGGGCTAGCTGGATTCGAACCAGCGAATGCAGGAATCAAAATCCTGTGCCTTACCGCTTGGCGATAGCCCAACAATACTTATATAGTTGCAAATGCAACAGGGTGGGAAGTGGGATTCGAACCCACGACCTTCGGAACCACAATCCGACGCGCTAACCAGCTGTGCTATACCCACCATAAGGTAATAACCTAATGTGCCAGGAGGGATTCGAACCCCCGACCCACGGCTTAGAAGGCCGTTGCTCTATCCAACTGAGCTACTGACACATATGCATTAATTGCATAAGCGGGTGATGGGAATCGAACCCACGTATCCAGCTTGGAAGGCTGGTGTTCTACCATTGAACTACACCCGCAAAGTCGGGGTGACAGGATTCGAACCTGCGACCTCCTGGTCCCAAACCAGGCGCTCTAGCCAAGCTGAGCCACACCCCGTAAAGTGTTTTGTCTGTAATCTTTG
This sequence comes from Lachnospiraceae bacterium C7, assembly GCA_900113385.1. Lineage (GTDB taxonomy): Bacteria > Bacillota > Clostridia > Lachnospirales > Lachnospiraceae > Roseburia. The sequence continues at coordinate 5,401 of FOPE01000054.1, read as the reverse complement.
CTTTTCAATTTTGTTTTATGTTTTGTTGCCAGCTCCGTGGCACGTGTATTATAATATCACCTTTGTACCCATGTGTCAACATTTTTTTACAATTTTTTTTATTTTTTTTAAAAAAGTTATCAAACCGCATAAACACTAGGTTTTTGCAAGGATTTTTTTACTTTATTAGTTATAATTTTCTACTTTTATTTTATTTTTTTATTTTATTTTTGCTTTTTTATTTTATTTTTTTTGCATATTTGTTTTATTTTTTTGAATCTGCATCTTAATTTTTTTATTCTTTTCTGAAAAGTAGAATAACAAAAAATCTCTTCTATATTTCTCCTAAAAATTCTTCAAAGCAAACTCCATCTTCTATTGGAATTTCATATTCCATTGATCTTTTTATGCATTTCATCAAAAAATCATTTGCTTTTTTTACAGATTCATAAAAATCTTCTCCATTAATTGCGTCCGCCGCAATAATAGCCGAAAAAACATCTCCTGTACCCGCTCTTGACTCTCCAATTTTTTTTGCTTTAACGATTTTCACCTCGTGTTGTGCCTCTTTACAGTAGTTTAATATGTAACCATCTTTCTCTACTCCAGTTATTACTACTTTTTTAGGACCCATTTCCAATAATTTTTCTAGCATCTCCTCTACTTTTGGAATCTTTTCTCCTTCACTTATACCTAACAATAATCTTGCTTCAGTCAAGTTTGGAGTAATAATATCTGCATTTTTTACTAATTCTCGCATTTTTTCACTCATTTCATTAGTGTAACTTGAATACAGTTTACCATCATCTCCCATTACTGGATCCACTACAATTATTGATTTTTTACTTTTAATTTCATGTATTATTCGTTCAATCATCTCAAATTGCTTAATTGAACCTAGATATCCCGTTAAAATCCCTTGAAATTCTAGCCCTAATTTTTTCCATTCATGGACATATTTATCCATATAATCTGTAAAATCCTTAAAAAAATAACTTTCATAGGCAGTATGATTTGACAATATTGACGTTGGTATTGGACAACATTGAATTCCCATTTTTGATATTATTGGAATTTCAACTGTTAAAGAGCATCTTCCAAATCCTGTCATATCATTTATTATTGCTATTTTCTTTTGTACATTGTGTTTATTTACTGTTACTTTCATTAAAACTCTCCCGCCTATAAAACTACTATTTATTTAAAAACTATTTTAGTTGATCCTCAATTATTTTTTTTGTTGTTCTTAAAGCTTTTCCTCTATGGGATATTTTATTTTTTTCTTCCATGCTCATTTCTGCTGAAGAACAACCATATTTATCTAAGAAGAAAATTGGATCATAGCCAAAACCGTTTTTACCTGCTGATTCAAACCCAATATAGCCTTCCATCGTCTGAACTGTTGTAAAGACCTTTTTATTAGGCATAATCACAGCCATAGCGCATACAAATCGCGCTGTTCTTTGTTCCTTAGCAACTCCATCTAACCTATCTAAAATGGCTTGATTTTTTATAGTGTACGATGTATCTTCACCTAAATATCTTGAAGAATAAATTCCTGGTTCTTTATTCAAATAATCCACTTCAAGTCCTGAATCATCTGCAATTACAATAGCATCTGTTTTATTTGCAATTGCCTTAGCCTTTAAAATTGCATTTTCTTCAAATGTTGTTCCAGTTTCTTCAACATCAGTAGAAATGTTAGCTTCTTTCATAGATAGAACCTCAACATCTAGATTTTCCAACATTTTTTTTACTTCTTTTACTTTATTTGCATTTCCTGTTGCGAAAATAATTTTTGTCATTTAATAATTCCTCCGTATCTAGCCATTTTAACTTTAATACCTAGTCAAACTGTTTTGAAATTACACTTGATATCTTTTCTGATATTCCACTTGATACCTCTTCTAATATCCTTCTTCAAAGGCTTGAGTAACACTATTGTAAATTCCGTCAGCAGCCTTTTTTTGATAGTTCTTGCTTTTTAATAGTTCAATTTCTCGACTATTTGTCATAAATCCAACTTCTATTAATGCAACAGGGACTTTACTATTTCTTATAATGTATATACTATCACCTTTTAGTAATCCTCTTTTATAACTTCCCAATGATTTACATACATTATTTAAGCATATTTCTGCAAAATGCTTGCTTCCATGCTTGCCAATACTTTTTTCATCGTACATAACCTGAGTGCCATTTAAACTTGACATTTTACCATCAGAACTTGCATTATTATGAACACTAATAAATAAGTCCGCATCACTATCATTTGCCAAGCTTACTCGTTCTTCTAATGACGGATTCGTATCATCTTCCCTTGTAAAATAAAACTTAATTTTAGAATTTCCTTTTTCTTCTGATATAGCCTTTAATTCATTAACTATATCAAGATTGATATCCTTTTCTGTGACTCCTTGCTTCATGGCCCCTGGCATGTCTCCTCCATGTCCTGGATCAACTACAACAACTTTATCATATATTTCATGGGGATCAACGAATTGAATAAATATTTTGTCAGCTTGAAATTCTTTTTTCACCTCATAAACTTTATCCACTGAAAATTCTATAATACTTTTTTCTTTAGATTTATAATATTTTATTTCATCAATATGATTGCAACTTCCAGCCATTTTATATTGAGAAAAGAAATCATCTATAATTTTAGGGAAAATCACTTTGATTTTCCGTTTCATATATAAATTCTCTACCTCAACATCATCCTTAGAAATTCCTTCAGGCATATTTAGCATTATTCTTCCCAACAAATCATCTCTTTTCTCGATAACCTCTTGAACATTGCTAAACTTCATACTCTCTTGATTTTCTTTTAACTTCTGCGCCTTTAAACGCATATCTGGCAAGAAGAATACAAGTATGCAAAACATTAATGTTAAAATACCACAAGAAATTGTTAACCCTTTTAACACCTTCTCATCCATAAAAAACCCCCTCAAATACATTATTTATTAGATTTGTTTTTCTCTATTACGTCTTGGTGGTTTTGGTCCCATAAATTGATAAAAATTAGCTTTTATCATACCGTTATATATTTTTCTCTTTTTATCCGCCCTTCTTCCTATGTAGCGCTCTGTGTCCTCATAGCTTGTAATAACAAATTCAGACCAACAATCTAACTTTTTAAAGACTTCCCCAATTGTCTTATAAAGTGCTGGCAATTCTTCTTTTTCAGAAATTCTTTCGCCATATGGAGGATTTGTAATTACAAAACCATACTTCTTTGGATGTCTTAAATCAGCAACATCTCTTTGTTGAAAATGTATTAAATGATCTACTCCTGCTCTTTGTGCGTTGCTTCTTGCTGCCTTGATAACGTCTGGATCAATATCATATCCTTGAATATCTACTTCAATGTCTGTATCAACCATATCTTCAGCTTCTTGAACTGTTTCATACCATAATTTCTTAGGTATAAAATTAGTCCATTTTTCTGCAGTAAATTCTCTATTTAGCCCTGGTGCAATATTTGCTGCTATCATAGCTGCTTCAATTGGGAATGTTCCACTTCCACAAAATGGATCTATCAAAATTCTATCCTTTTTCCAAGGAGTAAGCATAATAAGCGAAGCTGCCATAGTTTCTCTAATAGGAGCTTTACTTGTCATTACCCTATATCCTCGTTTGTGAAGAGCTTCTCCTGATGTATCTAGAGATACAATAAATTCATCTTTTAAAATTGAAATTCTTACTGGATATTCAGCTCCTGTCTCTTCAAACCATGATTCGTCATAATATTCGCCTAATCTTTTGACCATAGCTTTTTTTACTATTGATTGAATATCTGAAGCACTAAACAATTTACTCTTAACAGATGTCGCTTTTTTTACCCAAAACTTTCCGTCCTTTGGAATAAATTCTTCCCATGGCAAAGCATAAATTTGATTAAATAATTCTTCAAAAGTTGTTGCCTTAAATCTTCCCACTTGAAGTAATACTCTCTCTGCGCCACGCAAAAAAATATTTGCACGACATATAGCTTCAGCGTCTCCTTCAAATGTGATTTTACCATCTTCTACTTTTGTTATTTCATATCCCAAATCATAAATCTCTCTTTTAACTACGGCTTCTAAACCGAAATGACATGGTACAACTAATTTAAATATCTTCATATAAATTCTCTTTCTCTACTTTTTATATTTACTATCATGTCATATTTTATCATATAACATAAAATTTATCATTATTAGCTTTATCTCAATTTGTATAACTAAAATTCACTATAAAAATACTGTCAAATTTGACCATTTTATGCGCATATTCAAAATTTTTAAGCGCTTTTCTTTATTAAGCATTCATTTTGCAAACTTTTTTACTTTTTTTTTAATAATTGCAAAAGTTTTCATTGCATTTTTTTCAATTCTCATATATAATACTAGTTGAAGAGGCGATTGCCTTTTCATGTTATACCCCTTATTAATTATTTATACTCCCCTCAAAAGCCACCTTTTTAGGTGGCTTTTTTTATTGCATTTAAAATATCACTTTAATAATATTTTAAAGTCCTTTTAAAGGTATGTACTATTATTCTTTTGTATACAATAATATTATAAATTCATTGCAGTAGAATTAACTTTTCAAATTCATTCCGTATCTTATAATTCTAAAATTTAACAACAATTTTATTTTTTACAATTATTCATAACTTTAACAAATACACACATTTCTACGTCCATACACCGTTTTAACAAATATACACAGTTTTATACTCTATTTTGCAAATACACACAGTTTATACTCTGTTTTGCAAATATACACAATTTTATACTCTATTTTGCAAATATACACAATTTTATACTCTATTTTGCAAATATACACAGTTTAGCACGCTTTCACCGATTTAATAAACGTGCACAATTTTTACAATATTTACTTTCAAAATCAATTTGCTATATGCTAATAATAGATGAATCTGCTTGTTTTATTAAATTTTATAATTATTTTTTTCACAATTCATCGAATTACAATATTTTAAAAATCGTACTTTGATCCAATATTATTTATTTTATATATTTTATAAATTCACCTAGAATGAAAAATTAAACCTGTACTTTGACAACTGAAAATGGCTAAAAAAGTCTAGTTTACTTTTGCAACGGCTTCTTCTAGCAGAGATGATATAGTAAAGATATCGATTACTATCTGCTGGAAAGGAGCAGATATGATATAGTAAAGATATCGATTACTATCTGCTGGAAAGGAGCAGATATGAACTACTACAGAAATAAAGGACAAATGGATTTGTCGGATCGACTTGCGATTGAAACTGGAATACACAACAAAGATTCCCTTAAAAAGATAGCAAAATTAATCGGTAGACATCCTTCCACAGTTGCACATGAAATCAAGGAAAATAGAACTTATATCCATAATACGTATTATCTTGGTAAAGACTGTGCAAACG
>FOPE01000053.1 GCA_900113385.1 Lachnospiraceae bacterium C7 | reverse complement strand
ATTTAAGAACAAGTTTGTAATCTGATGGTATTGTCTGCTTATATTCAACCTTATCTGTTTCGTAACTGTAACAACAAAGTGTGTACTGTTCCTTATGGACATCCATCCCAACATAAACTATACTATTCATATGTGACCTCCTATTGTATGCGGTAATCCCTGTTACCTGATATTGTTTTTTCAATTAATATCTTACAGGTAAATCCACGAATCTACAATTGTGAGGTCACTTCATATTGTCTCCTTAATGGTATTGGTATATGTATTTACAAAAAATTATAAAGCACATGGGGAAAAAGGTCAAATATATAAGCATAATTAATAAAGTTATTAAAAAAAATTCGATTTAAAAATAATCCTTGAAATTTTAGTTAGTTTAGTATAATATTAATGGAAATGCGTAGACATCAAGTGTTTACGCTCTTTAATGATAAACAATTTAGGAGGCATAAGATGCGACATTTAATGAGTCCTTTGGATTTTTCAGTACCAGAGATAGGAAAGTTGCTTGATTTAGCCAGTGATATCGAAAAGAATCCGGCTAAATACGCTCACGCATGTGAGGGAAAGAAATTAGCTACATGTTTTTATGAACCAAGTACAAGAACGAGATTAAGCTTTGAAGCTGCCATGTTAAATCTAGGCGGTTCTGTTTTAGGTTTTTCAAGTGCTAGTTCATCTTCAGCGGCAAAAGGAGAAAGTGTTTCAGACACAATTCGAATTATTTCATGTTACGCAGACATTTGTGCGATGCGTCATCCAAAAGAGGGAGCTCCTCTAGTTGCTTCCGAAAAATCCCGTATTCCAGTTATTAATGCAGGTGATGGTGGTCACCAACATCCAACACAAACACTTACAGATCTAATGACAATTCGTTCATTAAAAGGTCGTCTTGATAATATTACTATTGGTTTATGCGGAGATTTAAAATTTGGCAGAACCGTTCATTCTTTAATTAATGCATTGATTCGTTATAACAATGTAAAATTCGTACTTATTTCACCAGAAGAACTTAGAATTCCAGATTACATCAGAGAAGATGTTTTAAAAGCTAATAACATCGAATTTGAAGAAGTTGAAAGACTTGAAGATGCTATGGCAAATCTTGACGTATTATATATGACAAGAGTACAAAAAGAGAGATTCTTCAATGAAGAAGATTACGTAAGATTAAAAGATTTTTATGTGTTAAATAAAGAAAAATTAAGTTTAGCAAAGGATGACATGTTAGTTTTACATCCACTTCCAAGGGTAAATGAAATTTCTGTAGAAGTAGATGATGATCCAAGAGCATGTTATTTCAAACAAGCACAGTATGGGGTTTATGTGAGAATGGCGCTTATTCTTACATTACTAGAGATTAAAGTGGATTAAAATATTTTGAGATAGGAAGGAAATGTCATGTTAAATATTAGTGGAATTCATGAGGGATTTGTACTTGATCATATTCAAGCAGGAACAAGTATGAGAATTTACCATGATTTAAAATTAGACAAATTAGATTGCACAGTAGCAATTATAAAAAATGCAAAAAGTTCTAAAATGGGTAAAAAGGATATCATTAAAGTAGAATGTCCAATTGAAGCATTAGACTTAGATATTTTAGGTTTTATCGATCATAATATAACGGTAAACGTAATAAAGGGCGATAAAATAGTAGAGAAGAAAGTTTTACATTTACCAAAACAGGTAAAAAATGTAATTAAATGTAAAAATCCAAGATGTATTACTTCAATTGAGCAGGAATTAGATCAAATCTTTTTGTTAGCTGATTCAGATAAAGAAGTTTACAGATGCAAGTATTGTGAGGAAAAATATATAAATCCAAATAGTAGGAGGTAGTATTATGGCATATTTTCCAATGTTTGTTGACATAAGCAAAAAACCTTGTCTTATAGTAGGAGGAGGAAAAGTAGCATTTAGAAAAGTCGCTGCATTATTTGATTTTGGAGCTAAAATAACAGTTATTTCTCCTAAGATTATTGAAGATATTAAAGAGGTTTCAGGAGTGACTTGTATAGAAAGAGAGTTTCAAGAGTCAGACATAAAGGGACAAAAAATTGTAGTTGCAGCAACTGATAGTAGAGACGAAAATTGCAAGATTTCAGAGATTTGCAAACAAATGGGCATTATGGTTAACGTAGTTGATCAACTTGAGGATTGTTCGTTTATTTTCCCAGCTTATTTGAAACAAAGAGATGTAGTTGCAGCTTTCACAAGCAGTGGAAAAAGCCCAGTTATTTCGCAGTATATGAAGTTACAAAATGACAAAACAATGACACCTTTCCTTGGAGAGGTTAATGAATTTTTTGGCATGATTAGAAAGGACGTTATTGAACAAGTTCCAGACGAAGATAAAAGAAAATTAGTGTATGAAGATTTATTAGAGGCAACATTAATTTTAAATAAGCTTCCAACAATGGAACAAGTTGAAGGCGTTATAGCTCATATTCTTTCAAAAGAATAGAAAAACATTAAAAAATAATTAATAAAATAATTTTTATTAAATAAATTTAAAAGGTCTAATTTTTGTTGTAATAGCAAAAGTTAGACCTTTTTTTGTAAAAACATAGGTGTAATGTGAAAAAATTAGTGTATAATAAAAGAGACAGTTATAGAATAGAGTAGAAAAGAGTGAGAATATGGATAGAACAAGAAGACTTAGAAGAACAGAAAATTTAAGAAGTATGGTTAGAGAAAATCACATAAGGGTTGATGAATTAATTTACCCAGTTTTTGTAATTGCAGGAAAAGATATTTGTAAAGAAGTTTCCTCAATGCCAGGAATTAACCAATATTCTTTAGATAGATTACATGAAGAGTTAGATAGAGTAGTTGATGCCAAGATTAAATCAATTTTATTATTTGGTATTCCAGATCATAAAGATGAAGTAGGTAGTGGAGCATATGATGCTCATGGAATAGTTCCAGAAGCAATTAGATATATCAAATCACAAGATAAATATAAAGATTTAGTAGTAGTAGCAGATGTTTGCTTATGTGAATATACATCCCATGGACATTGTGGACTTATAAAAGGTGGAGAGATTTTAAATGACGAAACTTTACCACTTTTAGCAAAAGCATCAGTAGAATATGCAAAGGCAGGTGCAGATATTATTGCCCCAAGCGATATGATGGATAAAAGAGTAGGCGCTATTAGAAAAGCATTAGATGAGGCAGGTTATATTAATACACCTATTATGTCTTACAGTGCTAAGTTTGCGTCAGGATATTATGGCCCATTTAGAGATGCAGCTCATTCTGCTCCAGGCTTTGGTGATAGAAAAACATATCAGATGGATCCAGCAAATGGAAGAGAAGCAATGCGTGAAGTAGAGGAAGATTTAAAGGAAGGCGCAGATCTTATAATTGCAAAACCAGCTATGGCATATTCAGATATAATAAGAGACATTGCCAATAATTTTAATGTTCCAATTGTAGCTTATAATGTTAGTGGAGAATATTCCATGGTAAAGGCAGCGGCAGCTGAGGGTTGGATTGATGAAAAGAAAATTGTCATGGAAAACATGATTAGTTTTAAGAGAGCCGGAGCAAAAATGGTAATTACATATCATGCTTTAGATGTAGCAAAATGGCTTAAAGAAGATGAATAATTTTAAATTAAAAGTTTGAAAAGAGGATAAAATTTTGAATAGAAATTCAGTTGCATTATATGAAGAAGCAAAAAAACGAATGCCAGGTGGCGTAAATAGCCCAGTTAGAGCATTTAAAGCAGTTAATATGACACCTATTTTTATGAAATCAGCAAAAGGTGACAAGATAAAAGACGAAGATGGTAATGAATACATAGATTACGTATGTTCTTGGGGTCCAGGAATCTTAGGACATGCACATCCAAAGGTAATTGAAAACGTAAAATCAGCCTGCGATAATGGGCTTACTTTTGGTGCCCCAACTAAAAAGGAAATAGAAATTGCTAATTTAATATATGAATGCTTTCCTACAATGGAAGTAAGCCGTCTAGTAAGTTCTGGAACAGAGGCTGTAATGAGTGCTATTCGTGTAGCAAGAGGATATACAGGACGCAATAAAATTATTAAATTTAAAGGCTGTTATCATGGACACTCAGATGGACTTTTAGTAAAAGCAGGTTCTGCAGCCCTTACAACATCAGTTCCTGATTCTGCTGGCGTGCCAAAAGATTATACAAAGCACACATTAGTAGCAAATTATAATGATGAAGATTCTGTAAAAGAACTTTTTGAATCAAATAAAGATGACATTGCAGCAGTTATTGTTGAACCAGTTGCAGCCAATATGGGTGTAGTATTACCAAAAGATGGATTCCTAGAATTTTTAAGGGATATTACTAAACAATACGGCGCATTACTTATATTTGATGAGGTAATTACAGGATTTAGATTATCATTAGGTGGAGCACAAGAATATTTTAAAATAAAGCCAGATCTTACAACATTAGGAAAAATTGTAGGTGGCGGAATGCCAGTAGGTGCATATGGTGGAAGAGAGGATATCATGAGATATGTATCTCCAGATGGCCCAGTATATCAGGCTGGTACATTATCAGGTAATCCAATTGCTACAGCAGCTGGTATTACAACTATTAAAATGCTTCAAGAAGACAAAGATATTTATAAGAGACTTGAGAAAAAAACAACTAAGATTGCTGAAACTGTTAGAAAAGCAGCAAAAGGAAAAGCAGTAGTTAACCAAATAGGTTCTTTAATGAGCATTTTTTGCACAGATAAAGGAGTTGTTAATAATTACGATGGAGCTCTTTCATCAGATTTAGCACTATATGCAGATTACTTTAGTCACATGATAAAAAATGGAATTTATATTGCACCATCTCAGTTTGAGGCTATGTTTATTTCAGATGCGCATTCAGATGAGGATATTGCAAAAACATGTAGAGTCCTAGAAGATTTTTGGAAATAAATAAGTTGATTGTTGAACAACATTTTGAAATAAGGAAGGTATAGACATGCAGTTTGGATACATTGGAATAAACTACAAGAATGCACCACTTTCAATTCGTGAAAAAGTTGCATTTACTGACAACTCAAAAATTGATTTTTTACAAGAATTAGAAAAAATAGGAGTGGACCAGTCTATGGTCCTCTCCACTTGTAATCGAAGCGAGATTTTTTTCCTTTTTGAAAGTGAAAGTGACTATGAGTCAGTTAAAAAAACATATTGCCAATTTTTTAATGCAGAAGATTTAGAAAATTATATAGAAAAATTAAAAGGCAAAGAAGCTATAGAATATGTATATAGAATTGCTGCAGGTATAGAATCCTTAGTATTAGGAGAAGATCAGATTTTAGGTCAAGTTAAAGATGCATTAGATTTTTCTAGAACATTAGGATACTCGAAAAAAGAGCTAAATAAAATAATAAGAGACTCAATAACTTGTGCTAAAAAAATTAAAACAGAATTAAAGATTAGCGAAAAACCCGTTTCTGTAGGATATGTTGGAATAAAAAAATTAAATGAAGTTTCACCTATTAAAGATAAAAAAGTGCTAGTTATAGGTAGTGGTAAAACTGCACAAATTGCTCTTACATATATTTATGAATATGGTGCTAAAGAGATTTATGTTTGCAATAGAACAATTGCTCATGCAAGAGCACTTATGAAGCTTTTTCCAGAAATTAAGATAGTAGATTTTGATGATAGATACGATTATCTAAATAAATGTGACATTGCAGTGTCTGCTACATCATCGCCACATTTAATTATTCGAAAAGAGGATTTTATTCCTAAGAAAAAGATTGTATTTTTAGATTTAGCTGCCCCACGAGATGTTGATCAAAATTTTGCAAATGAAGAGAATTCAATTCTTATAAATATAGATACCTTACAACATATAGTAGAAGAAAATAAAAAAGAACGAAAAAGGTTAGTTGATGAGAGCATGTATATGATTAAAGATTCTGTCGAAGAAACCCTTGAATGGATTTTTGCTAGTAGAGTAGATGGAACAATAGAATCGTTGCAACAAAGATCCAACGAAATTGTCGAAGATAGCTTTGATTATTTAAATAGAAAATTAAATCTCACTCAACGTGATCAAAAAATAGTCAAAAAGATTTTAAAAGCTTCTTTAAAACGTTTGATTAGAGAACCTATTGTAGAGTTGAAGCAGATAGATTCAAAGGAAAAACAGGACGAATACAATAAAGTATTATGCGATTTATTTAAATTTTAACGAGGAGAATCCAAAATGAAATACATAATTGGAACACGAGGATCTAATTTGGCCCTAGTTCAAGCAAATATGGTAAAAGATAAATTACAGGAAAAATATCCAGAAGATAGCTTTGAAATTAAAGTTATTAAAACACAAGGTGACAAAATTTTAGATAGACCTTTAGAAGCTATTGGACAAAAAGGTGTGTTCGTTAAGGAAATAGAAAAAGAAATTTTAGAAAACGAAGTTCAAATTGGTGTACATAGTATGAAAGATATGCCAGCAGAGCCAGAAGAAGGCTTAATTTTTACAAAGGCATGGAAAAGAGAAGATCCAAGAGATGCTTTTATAATAAATGATCATATATACGGAAAAGTTAAAGGAGATTCTTTTGAAATTTTAAAGGAAAATGCCGTAATAGGAACAGGAAGTAAAAGAAGAGGTTATCAATTTAAAAAGATTCGTCCAGATGCGGAAATTGTTGATATAAGAGGTAATGTAGAAACAAGAATTCGTAAGATGTATGAACAGAATCTAGATGGAATTATTTTAGCAGCAGCAGGACTTAAACGACTTAACAAAGAAGAGGTCGTTTATAAATATTTTTCTACAGAAGAAATGATTTGTGCTCCAGCTCAAGGGGTTTTAGCAATTGAGATTCGAAAGGATAATTTAGAATTAAAAGAAAAAATAGATTCTTTGTCAGATGCCGAATCAGATAATGAGGCAAAAGGGGAAAGAACCTATTTAAAAGAAATAGATGGTGATTGTCATCTTCCAATTGCGGCACGATGTGAAAGGATAAATGAAAAAGAATATAAGATAGATGCCCTATTCGGAAGTGTTGACGGAAATAAATTAGAAAAAATTATGTTGCAAGGTGATAAACCAGAAGAGTTAGGAAAAAAAGCAGCAGAAGTTATTAGAAAAAAAGTGACAGGTACAGTGTATCTAATTGGAGCAGGTCCGGGCGATCCAGATTTATTAACAGTAAAAGGTGCAAAATTATTAGAAAAAGCAGACTGCATAATTTATGACAGATTAGTGTCAAAAGAACTTTTAGGTTATGCAAAGCCAAATGCAGAATTAGTTTATGTAGGAAAAGAAAATAAAAAACACACACTACCTCAATCAGAAATAAATAGACTTTTAGTGAAAAAAGCTCTAGAACATGAAGTAATTGTTAGACTTAAAGGTGGCGATCCATATGTGTTTGGACGTGGCGGTGAAGAAGGAATTTATTTGAATCAGCACCAGGTGAAATGGCAAGTAGTTCCAGGAGTTACATCGGCAGTAGCAGGATTAGCTTATGCTGGCATTCCAATTACTCACAGAGGTATTTCTAGAGGTTTTAGAGTGGTGACAGCTCATGATAAAGATGACAAATTAACAAATCTTGATTTTGAATCTATGGTAAAAGGCCAAGAAACTTTGGTATTTTTAATGGGACTTAGCAAGGTTAAAGAGATAACAGATAACCTTGTATCAGCAGGTATGAAAAAAGATATGAAAGCAGCAGTAGTTTCAAAAGCAACAACCAAAGAACAAAAAGTGGTAATTTCTGATTTAGAAAATTTAGATAAAGAAGTCAAAAAACAGGAGATTAAGTCTCCAGCAATTATAGTAGTAGGAGAAGTTGTAGGATTAGCCAAGGAGTTAGATTTTATTACTAGATTTTCATTAGAAAATGAAAAAAATATAATTCTTCCCCAAATAGGAGAAAAATCTAAACTAGCAGAAGAATTAAAAAAAAACGAAAATTTGTAAAAGAAATTCAAGTAGGTAAAATTGAAACTGTGCATTGTAAAATCATGCTTTCGGATTTGAAACAAGCAAAATGTATTGTCCTTACAAGCAAAAATGGTGTTAAATCTTTTTTTGAAAATTTACAGGAATCAAATATATCAAAAAATGAATTAAATGGTATAAAATTTGCCGTCATAGGAAAAGGAACAGCTAAAGAATTAGAAAAACAAGGAGTCAAGGTAGATATAATGCCACCCCAGGCAACTAGTGATTCTTTAGCTGAAGAATTAAAGAAAAACTACAAGAAGTCCGATAATATATGGTATATAAGACCGGCAAAAGTAGGAGATAGTATTAAAAATGAAATGAGAGATTACAGCATTTTTGAATATATTATGTACGAAAATAAGCCAGTAGACTTTGAAGTAGGTGAACTTTTTAATGACAAATACGACAATCTAATTGTTTTTACTTGTGCATCTTCAGCTCAACGTTTTTTTGATAAAATTAAAGGTACATCATATTTCAAAGTAATAAATCAACTTCCACAATTTATTGCTATAGGTCCTAAGACGTATAAAAAGTTAAGAGCACTAGGTATTACACCAGAAAATATTAGAATGCCAGAGGAGGCAACATACCAATCTATTGTGGAACTTATTGAAAAAATTTAATCTAAGATAAGTTTATGGAGGTAAAACGGATGAGAGTACTAATAGGTGGAATGATTTTTATGATTAAGGATGCACAGTTTTTGGACAATGAAGTGTGTTTATATCCAGTAGACACGCCATTTTTATTTGAAGTTCCATATGATGACAAACATACCAAAGAATTCTTGTGTGAAGAACTTTTAGTGCGAGGATATCTCTCCATAGATTGGATTGACGACGTAAAAAAAGAGTATTTCTAATGGATGCAACAATGAAAAGTCAAGAAAAGATGTGGCAGATAGCATAAAAAGTTATCTGCCTTTTTTAGTTATAGTTAGTTAAAGATATTGTTTTTAGAAACCAGATTGTTTAGTTAAAAGCTTAAAACAAGAAAATGGGGGAATTTTAATGGCGAAAAAAAACAAGAAATTTAGAGCAAATCTTCTAGAACAAATAATAGTAGGTGGCTTTTTATGTATTTTAATTGTATTTGCGTCAAAGAAAATATTTCTAGATATAGTTTATGTTAGACTCTATAATATTTTGCCTTTAGAATTTGTTTTTTTAATTTATTACATTTTTGTAATGGCAAGTATGCCACTAGCGTATGTAATAGTTAAACTGTTTGTACCACAAGTTGAAATTGACAATATGAATATATACATAAAAAGATTCTTAAAACCTACGATTACAATTCCAATTAATTCTAATTTTAAATTCGAAAATCGAGAAAAAATTATATTTAGAGAAATTCCAATGAGACGATATTATATAAAGTCAGGACAAAATAAAGCAGTATTGTATTTTTTTACACAAAAAGATGTGTGTAAAATAATAGACTATGTAGATGAACAGGAAATTAGACGAATAAGACGTTTTAAAGAATTGAACAAGATGAGTTAAAATCACTTGTTGTTCTTGCAAAATGTTAGGTACTGTGTAAAAATAGTACTTAATTGGAGGTTAAAAAGATGAATAGTGATAAAATGTTTATTGTATGCCTAGATCTAGAAGGTGTACTTGTTCCAGAGATTTGGGTTGAATTTGCCAAAAAAAGAGGAATTGAAGATTTAAAGAAAACAACTAGAGATGAGCCAGATTATGACAAACTTATGAAATGGCGTTTAGGTGTTTTAAAGAAAAATGGTTTAGGTTTAAAAGAAATTCAAGAAACAATTGAAACAATTGAGCCAATGCCAGGTGCCAAAGAATTTTTAGATAAGTTAAGGGAAATGACACAAGTTATTATTATAAGTGATACATTTTACCAATTTGCACAACCACTGATGAAAAAGTTAGGTTATCCAACAATCTTTTGTAATAATCTTACAGTTGCAGATAATGGTGAGATTACAGATTATAAGATGCGTGTAGATGACACAAAATATACTACAGTAAAAGCACTACATTCTGCAGGCTTTGAGACTATTGCTAGTGGTGATAGTTATAATGATTTAGGAATGATTAAAGCAAGTAAAGCAGGTTTTTTATTTAAAAGTACAGAGAAAATCAGAAAAGAAAATCCAGACATAATAGCTTATGAAACATATGATGAGCTTTTTGAAGCCATCAAAAAAGCAATGGACTAAGCAAAGCATTTGCTTAATCAAAGAAAAAGAATCTCCGATATACATTTTGAATCGGTATACTCTTAGGAATCTTAGAAGAGGAGTACTCATTTTCTATGTATAAAGGAGATTTTTTCATGAAAAGCAAGAAGTCTTTAGCTGCATGTATGAGTATTTTTGCAGCTATTTTAATTTTAGTTTTCGTATCAGCAAAATTTAATATAAATATTTTATCTCATAAATCTAAAGGGGTAAAGTCTGCATCACCAAAAGAATATGTGATTTCAACAACTGTTAAAGGAAGTAGTGCGTCAACAAATAAGTCAAAATCAAGTGATGATTCGTCAGATAATAACACCACAGATGGCAACGGCCTAGACGATAATAGTTCAGATAATAACAGCCCAGACAACAATGACGCAGACAACACCACAGATAGTAATGACGCAGACAACACCACAGATAGTAATGACACAGACAACACCACAGACAGTAATGACGCAGGCAATACCACAGACAGTAATGACGCAGACAATACCACAGACAGTAATGACGCAGAATCTAAGGAAAAATCTCAAGAATCAAATAATTTTAGTTTAATAGTAATAGATCAAAATAATGTCCCGGTAACAGGGGCCAAAGTTCGAGTAAAACCAGACTCACGTAGCCAATTTGCAGATGGTCGTGGGGAAATAAGTTGGAAAAGTGATGAAACAGGACAAGGGCAAGAACTTAATGATTTGTTAATAAAAAATAATGAATACGATATTTATGTAAAAGCTCCAAAAAGTTATCAAAAAGTACATGAAAAAAATAAAATCAATTTAAAAGTAAGTAAAAATGGAAAAACAATTATCGTAAGCGCAAAAAATAGCAAAAATTCTGCGCCGTTAGAATGCAAAGCTAAAAATAATACTATTTATATTAAACTTCATAAAATCCTTGCAAAACCATATATTTATGTAACTACAACTGGTGAGTATAACGACACCTCTGAAGGAATACCGGGGGTTCAATTTAGTTTATATCAATATAATGGAGCAACAATTGATCCAACTACAGATATAAAAATTTTTGACTTTATAACAGATGATAAGGGAATTGTAGATTTTGGAATTTTAAATGATTCAGTTTCAAATCCAGTTTATAACAATACTTGTCTAAATTATGGGTTGCCAGTAGGAAGTTACTATTTTGTGCAGACAGGCACAGGTGGTGTAGGATATGAAATGAAGTTAGATAATGGTAAAGAAAAATATTTTACATTTGTAGTAGGAAAAAATGATGATGGCAAAAACATTGTTGTAGGTGACAATGTTGATGTTGGTAAGTACCACGTAAAAAAGATAACTGATAAGCTAGTAAAGAGTAATTCAATATCCATTATGCCAAAGCCAGGAACTATTAAAGTTACTAAAGAAAAAGTAGATAATATGTCAGTGGCAGGAACTATTTTTACCTTGTATGAAATGAAACAAGGCGAATATACTATGGCCAAAAGAAAAGGTGAAAAATTAGCAGATGCAGGTATACAAGCAGCAGCAGACGAGAACGGAACGGCAACCTTTGAAAATTTAGATTGGAACAAAAAATATTTTGTGAAAGAGACTACAGCGTCAAAAGGATATAAAGTAAATCAACTAAGTGTAGGAACAGGAGATAATGGCCAAAATGCCATAGTTTTTGGCAAGGATACAGTTGAAGCAGATGCATATGTAAAAAGTAAAATCACTAGAGTTTTAATTCAGTGTTTAGGAGAACAATTAGACGGAAATTCTAAGGATTTATCAAATGTTGAATTTGTTATAGCAGGTAGTAAAGGTAGTTTTTTAGACCCTGACATAGACAATATTACAGTAAAAAGCAATGAAACTGGTACAGTAGAAATTGCAAAAGAATTAGTCGCAGGAAAAACATATACAATTGAAGAAAAAGTTGATTCTTTAAAAGAAAATGGCAACTATAATCCTATAACACAGACTAAATTTAAATTGTCTAATAGTGGAAGTGAAGTTGTGCTTTTTAAAAGCGATGATATGGTTGAAGGAAAAGCAATATCTGTAGATCAAAGCTTAAAAACAAGGTTAAAAATAAAAAATTGGTTAAATCGTTTTTATATTACAAAAGAAAATGGCGATGATGAAAAATTAAAAGGAGCTGAAGTTCAAATAGAAGATGAGCAAAGCCAGCCAGTAGAAGGTCAACGCTATGAAATGAATGGAAATTCTATAGAAGTTAGCAATTTGACACCTGGAAAATATAGGATACGTGAGGTAAAGGCACCAGAAGGATATATAATAAATCAAAAATCTATGAATTTCACATTAAATCCAGACAACACAGTAAGGTATAACAGTGAAATATTAGGAAAAAAATGTACAACCACTAAAAGCAAATGTCCTAAAATAGCTTTAGAAAGCAAAAAAACATCAGTATGTTTTGGGGTAACAGAGGAGAACAGCGTACAAATTAATGCAAAAAAAGCTAAATCAGCAAGTTACATTATAAAAGCTGAAGGCAAAAAGGATGTAGAAGTTTCAGGAGAACAAATTGTAAATGGTTCAAAATTTAATGGTCGTTTTGTAACAGGAGTAGAATATAGCCTTAACCAAAAAGATGCACCATTAGGTTACAATACAGTTGATGAGGTTAAGTTTACCCTTGACGAAAATACTGGAAAAATCAAAGTGCTTTCTAACAATGACGGAACATGGCAGGTAGATGAAGAGTCTAATAAACTAGTTATAGTAGATAGTCCAACTCGTTTTAATTTCGTTAAAGAAGATGAAGATGGCAATAAAATGGACAATGTAGAACTAGTTATAAAGCCATACGGCAAGAGTGCCTTCGCAGAAAATGATGAT
This sequence comes from Lachnospiraceae bacterium C7, assembly GCA_900113385.1. GTDB lineage: Bacteria > Bacillota > Clostridia > Lachnospirales > Lachnospiraceae > Roseburia. Next base: position 1,081 of record FOPE01000053.1, on the reverse strand, counting down.
GGAGAAATTCGTTGGGTAGCAGGAGTAGATGTAGATGCCGCAGTTGGAAAAGAAGTTCAAGGAGAATTAATAGGCGGTAACGTTTATGTACTGTCAGAAAATACACCAAAAGAAGGTTATAGAAGCGCTGATCCAATTTATTTTAGATTAAATTCAAGTACACGAGACTTAGAAATTGGAAAAATAAATAAAAAAACTAAGAAATTTGTTCCATCATCAGAAAGAGAAGATGTTTTTTATGATGATTATGGAAAAATACTTACAGTTATAAATGAAAAGACAGAATTTAGCATTGATATTGATAAATATGCAACAACTGAAGCAAAAGAGGCTATAGAAAAGGCAACTAGTGTAAAGATAAAACTAATGCCAGAGGTAGGAAGTGATTTCTTAAATATCAATGATGAAAATTACGTTTTCCAAAAAGATTCAAAAGGAAATGACATTATAGTATGGAATGAAAATGAAGACAAGTTAAAGGTGAATGGCCAGTTAATAGGCGAAAATTCTTATGTTTTAAGGAAGTACGCAGATGACAAGGTAGTACAAGAGTTGAATCTAGAAGTAAGTGAAAACGGCAGAAAAGTAAAAATTAAAAAAATTAAATAGGACTAAGCCAAAATTCATAGATAAAAGTCTAAAAGTAAAGCAAGAAAAGTAAAGCAAGAAAAGTAAAGCAAGAAAAGTAAAGCAAGAAAAATAAAAACAAACAAAATAAAAACAAACAAAATAAAAGGCCAAGGTATTGAGAATACATCTCAAATTAATACCTTGACCTTTTTTTGAAGCGTTTATTAACTATTTCCTAATTATTAATTTTTAAATTATCCCTTGAATGAAAAACTAAACCCCAACTGAAATATCGTCTGATTACACAAAATCGATTTTTGACATCAAATTCGACTTTTTTTAGGCTACCTTCTTTCTGAAAAGGTGCTATAATTAGCTTATTCCAGACAGTGGGTATATTGAAAATTGCATAGCAAACAGACGGCTGGCTAATTCTTATGCAAAAGTAAACGCGACCCGTCTAATAACACCTATTGACAAATCGATCACTACCTGCATTTAAGTCTTTTAG
>FOPE01000055.1 GCA_900113385.1 Lachnospiraceae bacterium C7 | reverse complement strand
AAACCATTGCGAGAGTCTCCGGAATTCCTGCCGGAATAATCATATTTCTCGTAATTGAGGAAAGCTGTAAGCTCCGTTGATAGCACTTCGTTTACAGCGTTTTCAAGTTCAGAACGAAAAACTTCATCAATAGATTCATTATTAAGTAGAGCAGACATTAAATTTGTGCTAATATTAGTCATAGGGACGAATTTCACTCCTTTAAGTTTTTTTGTTTGGTCACTTAAAATCTTAAACGAAGTTCGTTCCTTTTTCTATGATTAATTTTATTTACACAAGATATTTTACACTATCTCCTATTACAATGTCATTTTTGTCACGACAAAGAATGTATAGAAATGCATTTGTGTCAGATATGACTATAATTGTGTTTGCATGTATTATAGGAGCTTTCTTTAGAAGAAATAAAAATAATAAAGTGATTTTAGCATGGAATCTTTGCGCAGCATTTTCATTATCATATTTCTATTATTTAAGGGAAGATTCGATATGGATTATGCCTTTTGTATTGGTTATAACAATTTTAAATATTATATATATTTTATTTTTGTCAGAGGAAAAAAATAAAATAAGTAAGAAAAAAATTGGAAGAATTGTAATTTATATAATACCTATAGTTGTATTAGTATTGTCTACATTATCTATAAAGACTATAAATTATAAAAAATATGGCATTTTTGAAGTGAATGATAGATCTAGTTCATATTTTGCAGATGTAATGTCAGATTTGTATAAAATTGATGCAAAAAATGAAAGCAAAACGGTTTGGATATCAAAAGATGCAGTAAATATTGCTTTAAAAAATAGTTCAACCCTTAGAAGCATGGAGCCAGAATTAAAAGATTCGATAAAAATTTGGGGTGGTGGGCAAGAAATAAAAGGAGATCTGATTTCTTGGTCAATACGTCAAGCAGCATCGAATAAAGGGTTATATAAAGATGCAAAAACAGCAAATGATTTTTGGAAAAATGTTCATCTAGAATTAAAAGAAGCGTCGAAAAAAGGTAAAATTAAAAATAAATCAAGAATTTATTTTACTAAACAGGCGACAGGTATTAAAGGAAGTGAAATACCAAAATATACTAAATTGACAATAGAAAATATGGGTAAAATTTCTAGATATGAAGAATGTGAGATGAAAGCAGAATTGCCATTATTCCCAAGTGCTTCAGAAATTAGAAAATATGAAGTGAATTATGGTGTGTTTGCACAATTAGATCTTGGAGCAGTTGATCAAAAAACTATTTCAACTTCAAATTTTAGTAAATTTATAAATAAAGTAATAAAAAAGTATCAAGCATGCGCTAAGGTTGTAAACATTGTAGCAATTTTAATGTATGTAGTTTTGACTGTTTACGTAATTTGGCAGTTTATTAACAAAAAATATAAATATCTTGATTCATGGTTAGTTACTACAGGAGTTGTTTTAAGTTCTTTTGTACTTATCTTTGGAGTTACATTTTTTACATCATGGTTCTCAAAAGATATGGAAGCATATATAAGACCGTTTTACTCTGTTGGTGGCTATAGTTTGATTCAAGTATCGAAATATTTAAGTATTATTTTTGCAGGTGCAGTCTTTTTTGACATAATTAAAAAAAATATAAGCAGTAGAATGCCGGTAGAAAAGGCAAAATAAAATTTAAAGAATATAAACAATAATAAAATAATTAGAGAAATGTAATTAATAGACAAGGCGTCACATTGTTGCAAGTTAACTAAAGAGATTGCAACGATGTGGCGCTTTTTGAATTTTGTGAAACTACTTCATATAATAAAAAAATGTTTTGAAATCTGTTAGAATAAATCTTCCTCGAAAAGGGGAAAATTAGGATTGATTTATGCTTATAACTACTAGGCTTGAGGATATATATTAGCGTAGCTTATGTCAAAAAATAAGCAGAAAAAAATGAAAAAATGGAAACTTAAGGTCCGAAAAAAGATGAAAAAGGCAATAAAATTAATTAAAATAAAAAATAAAAATGCAAGAAAAGAAATACTAACTTGCAAAAATAAAATGAAAAATAAAAGTAAGATAAATAAAGGGGAAATGTGGGCTATAGGCCAAAGAAGGGGAATATAAAAAGAGAAAAGAATGAAAAATGACGGTTATATGCAAGAAGGAAATGCAATTCTGAATAAAAATTTATGCATTTTTAACAAAATCTTAAAAAACGATAAAAAATATACGAAACAGGATTGACGAACAATAATTTTTTGTGTAAACTAATAAACGGTTAATTTAGGAAGGAGTTATTTCAATGAATCAAGTGAAAAAACAAAAAAAAGAAATGCCACTAGCTTTTAAAATTTTTATTGCATTAGTTATGGCAATTGCATGCGGAATGATTTTTCATAATCAAGCAGGATTTCTAGAAGAGTATGTAAGACCTTTTGGAGATATATTTTTAAATTTAATTAAGTTTATTGTAGGACCAATCGTTCTATTTTCTATAATGGCCGGTGTTGTTTCTATGAGAGATATTAAAAAAGTAGGAGCTATCGGTGGAAGCACAGTTTTATATTATTTATGTACAACTGCTTTTGCAACAGCTATTGGTTTGGGTATGGCTATAATATCTGCACCATTATTCCAGCAGTTATCTACTAAGGGAGTTAAATATAAAGCAGCTAAGGCGACTCCTTTTATGGATACAGTTGTAAATATTTTCCCATCTAACTTTTTAGCACCATTATTAGATGGAAACATGCTTCAAGTTATTGTAATGGCATTGATTTTAGGATTTGCCATTATCATGGTTGGAGAGAAAGCTGCTCCAGCTATAAAAGCAATTGATATTATCAATGAAGTTTCTATGAAGGCAATGGAGATGATTTTAAAATTATCACCAATCGGAGTATTTTGTTTATTAACTCCAGTTGTTGCTAGAGAAGGAGCAAAGATTATCGGCTCTCTTGCAACAGTACTATTAGTAGCATATGTAGCATATATTCTTCATACAGTAATTGTTTATTCAGTTTCAGTAGGAACTTTGGGTAAGACAAGTCCTGTTAAGTTCTTTAAAGAGATGTTACCAGCTATCTTATTTGCATTCTCAAGTGCATCTTCAGTAGGTACACTACCACTTAACTTAGAATGTACAAGTAAGCTTGGAGTTAAAAAAGAAGTATCATCATTTGTTCTTCCACTTGGTGCAACAATTAATATGGATGGAACAGCAATTTATCAAGGTGTATGTGTAGTATTTATTGCATCATGTTATGGAATTCATCTTACACCATCACAGCTTATAACTATAGTAATTACAGCAACATTAGCGTCTATCGGAACAGCAGGTGTGCCAGGAGCGGGAATGGTTATGCTTGCAATGGTTCTTCAGTCAGTTGGACTTCCACTCGATGGAATTGCGCTTGTAGCTGGAATTGATCGTATCTTTGATATGGGACGTACTACAGTTAATATAACAGGCGATGCATCATGTTGTGTTGTTGTTTCAAACATTTTGAAAAAGAAGTTAGAAACATGGGGTAGTGAAGTTGAAGACGAAACACTAGAGATGGAAGAGTGTTAGTTAAAAAGGGAGAGTATTATTAAAAGGGATTATTAGAAAAAGGGGAGCATTAGTCAACGGAAGAGTATTAGTCAAATGGAAATGTATTATTGATAAAAGGGAAGTTTTGAGATTAGGATATTATATATATAAAGGGAAATAAAAGCGAGTAGCTTTTACTTAGATTTGATAGGTATCCTCTTTACTAGAAGCCTAGTAAGGAGGACGCATATCAGACAAGTGAAAAGCTACTCGTTTTTTAATGTTTAATAAAATCTTAATAATAAAATTATAGGCCTGCGCCACGAATTAAAACAATCCATGCAAGTCCATAATAAGTTACAACTGAAACTAAATCATTGATAGTTGTAATTAGTGGACCAGATGCAACAGCTGGATCTATACCAATCTTTTTAAAAGCCATTGGTGTAATGGTACCAATAATACTAGATACAAACATGGCTACCATTAATGCAAAACCAATACATGCACTGACTGTAAATGCAAAACCAAAAGGTTGGCCCTTGAAAAAGTGTATATATAATCCCGAAACGAGAAAAGCTGAAAGTCCTAGTAATAAACCATTAAGAAAACCTATTCTACCTTCTTTTACAATAAGGCCAAATTTTTCTTTAATAGTGAGGTTCTCATCCATTAAAACACGGATAGTTACTGCAAGGGATTGTGTTCCTACGTTTCCTGCCATATCTAAAATCATAGATTGGAAAAGCATTAAAATTGTAAGTTCTGCAACTATTTGTTCAAATAATCCAACAACTGATGAAACAAGCATTCCTAAAATTAGTAGAATTACTAACCAAGGTAATCTTTTTTTGATACTCATAGTTATTGGTTCTGCCAAATCCTCTTCAGCTGTTAAACCACCAAGTTTTACATAATCTTCGCCCATTTCGTCATCTACTACCTCAATTAATTCTGAAGCAGTAATAACACCGATTATGTGATTAGTATCATCAAGTGCAGGAATAGATGATTCAGAATAATCTTTAATCCATTCTAGACAAGAATCAATGGTTTCACGAGCATATACATAAGGATATGATGTTACAATTATGTTTTTTAAAGAATCTTCGCGACGAGCAATGATTAAATCTTTGAGTTCAATAGCACCATCATAAATTCCATCAGGATTTGTAACATAAATATGTGAAATATTGTCGTTATCAGCAGCTTGACGAATTAATTCCTTTGTTGCTTCTGCAACAGATAAGTTGTTAGGGATAACGATATAATCAGTACTTAAGCGACTACCAATTTGTTCTTCATCAAAACCAGCCATCATAAGAAGCTCTTTTTGAGTTTCTTTATCTAGCAAACTAATAAGTAAATCTTTTTGAGATTGTGGGAGTTGATGTAAAATATCAGCAGCTTCATCAGTAGACATAGCCGATAAAATTTGCATCTGACCATTCAAATCTAATTCACTTAAGTATTGGCAAACAATAGACTCATCAAGATATCCAAAAATATCTGCTAAAGTATCAAAATCTAATATCCTGTATATACGACGACGTTCATTAGAGTTCATTTCTAATAATGCATCTGCAATATCGTTTTCATGATACTGATTAAGTTGTTGCAACATAATTGTTGGTGATAAACTATTTTGTACTATTGATAAGATTTCATTGACATAACTTTCTGTTTGTTCTTTTAATAATGTTGTGTTATTCATAATTTCCTCCTTACTGATTGAATTAGCCAATGGAGGTTAACATACATTTAAGAAACTTCACAGAGTATAAATGCTTATAGATTTAAAAAGTGAATCTAGTGAAATCAATTAAACAATTTTTCCAATATGAAGTTTTTAATATAGTTGACCTGCCAATCGGCTCGGGCTTAGGACTATGACCATCATCTGGCATGATTTCACTTCCTTTCGATTAAGAAATTTTTAAAAAACTGTTATAGTGAGTAAAAAACGCATATTAATAAAACAATTATATAAAATATTTATATAAAATACTCATATAAAATATAAAATACGAAACTTATTTTTTTACCTATTAAAATATATCATTGATATTTACATAGGTCAAGAAAAAAAGCCAATTTCAAACAATTGCTTAGGGGTGGAGAGAAGCTAAAATAGTTAAAAAACATCTGTAAATTCGCAAATCCATAATAGCCTTATAACAATAATAATGATACTAAATAAAAACGAATGAGAAAAAAACTCATAAAACTAACACTTTGACTTCTGATGCTGATGAAATTCCAAAATGTAAAATGTAAAAGATGAAAAATAAATATAAATATCTATATTTCAATCTATAATAATCTTAACAAAATATATCGATAAATATATCGACAAATATATGGAAAAAGCTGTTATTAACAGTTAATAATTTGTTAGATTAACTTGCGAAAGCTGCAATTTATGTGATAAGGTAAAATATAGGGGATATTAAAAATTGGTTCTAAATGAAAAATTAACGAACTAAGCGTGAAAAAGTTGTACAAATATTTCTAAAGATTATTCTTTTATTAATATATTGGCACAATTATACTGAGTAAAAGTAGCATAAATAGGCTTGAACAAAAGGAGGCATTAATGAGTAAAAAATATTGGTCGATTGCGTTAGCGTATGTGGGAGTTATTGTAGGAGCAGGTTTATCTTCAGGACAGGATTTGCTTCAATATTTCTTGAGTTTTGGAAAAAAAGGAATGCTAGGTGTAGTTTTTATGGGCGCCTTAAATATTTTCTTTGGAAGGGTAATGGTAACTTTAGGAAGTTATTATCGCTCGGAGAATCATCAAGATGTATTTAATGAAATAACTCATCCTACTCTGAATAAAGTTATAGATGCAACACTGATAATAGCGGATTTTGTAATGGGCTTTGTTATGCTTGCAGGTGCAGGTGCCAACTTAGAGCAACAGTTTTCTATACCAGCTAGTCTTGGCGCTTTAGGTTGTGCAGTTTTAATTATACTTGTGGCTTTTATGGATTTTGATAAAATCACAAGGATTCTAGGAATTTTCACCCCAATTATGGTTATTGTGATTATGTTGATAACGGCATATACATTTATTGGTAAAAGTTATGATTGGGATATGTTAGATCAAGCTGCCAAAACTGTAAAGCCCGCAATACCAAATATTTGGGTATCCACATTAAATTATTTTGCATTGTGTGCTTTAACTGGCGTTTCAATGGCATTTTTATTAGGTGGATCAGTTGTAAGAATTGGTGTGGCAGAAAAAGGTGGAACCATTGGTGGTATCATAATAGGTGTAATTGTAACATGCGCATCAGCTACACTTTTTGCAAATGTTGATGTAATAAAAGGAAAAGATATTCCAATGTTAGTAATTGTTGATAGAATTCATCCGGTGCTTGCTCCAATTTATGCTTTGACAATTTTAGCTTTAATTTTCAATACGGCATTTAGTTTGTTCTATGCAATTGCAAAGAGATTTGCTAGTGATGATATTAAAAAAATGAGAATAATTTTAATCATAACAGTAGTTGCAGGTTATATTTGTAGTTTTGGTGGATTTAAGACTTTGATTTCAAAGATGTATCCAATTTTAGGATATATGGGAATCGTCTTGTTACTAGTTCTTGCAATCGTTTGGGTTGGAGAACGCAATAATATCAAAGCAGAAAAATTGTTACGTCGAAATATGATTAAAATCTTATTAAGAAAATATGATGACAATCAAGAATATACACCAAAAGACAAAAGAAAATTTAGAAAATTAAGTGAAAAGTCAGTTGCAGATACAAAGACTATTAGAGAAGATGTAAAAAGTTATGTAGAAGATGTTGTAGAACAGAATGAAGACTTGCAAGAATATGTAGAGAATTCATTCCCAGCAGAGGAAAATACAAATACAGCAAGTAGTGAATCTACAAGTAACGAATCTGCAAGTAGCGAAGCTACAAATAACGAATCTATAAAATAGTGAATTTGCAAATAGCGAAACAGTAACACAACAAATAAAACGCAATTAATAAAACATAAAGATACAGCCCCAGGCTATATAAGTAAGTAACTAGAAACTTATATATGGTTGGGGCTGTATTTTTTGTAGTGAAAATTTATAAAAATTGTTTCTTCTTATTTTTTGGGAATATTACTACTCCAATTATAAAAAATAATGCACCCATACCACCAAATATTATGGAAAATATCATAAGCATATGATTTTCGTTGCTTACATCAGAATAAAATTGAGTTGGATCATTTGGATTGATATGGATAGTTGCTTTTTCTTCAGGTCTTGTTTGAGGAGAAGAAAAGCCGACTCTACTTTGTTCGGTATATGTAATTCCTTTATATTCGTATCGGTAAACACCATGGTATGATGTAGTAGTTGATGAGTGTTTACTGCTTGAACTATGGGATGTTATTGGAACCCAGCGTTCTATTGTAGCATCTACTTGGACAGTACAATGTTTATTTTGATACAAATTTTCTAGTCCGAAAAATATTGTAGAAACTAAAAATATAATGCCGACTGCCATAAAAACAGCGGAAGTAATGTATTTTGCATTTGTTGAGTTCCTATTTGGTTGTTTTTGTGGTAGGTTTACTTTATACATGAAAGAAATATTCATAATTATTCGCTCCTATATTATTTTTTTAAAATATTTTACCATGAAGCTTTTATATATACTAGTAGAAAAATAAGAAATAATAGTGGATTGACAACATTAGATTAAACTTTTAAAATGTAATAGAATCCCAAAGTATTTTTTAGTGTAGGATCCTTTCATTTTTTTCTTTAAACATTTTTTTTGTTTAAAGTTTTTTATTTTTCTTTTTTTGTTTTATTTTTTACCACCTACACTATATTTGCTTTGGGATTATTCTATTAATTTCATTTATTTCAAAAAATTCCCGAAAATATATTGAGAAAAACATCTAAAAGTAGTAAACTCGAAAAGTCACTGTCAACTAAAGGAGAGAAAGATGAAAAAAGATAAGTTGAAACCTATGCTCTTTTTGACACTAAAAAATTATTCAAAAGAGCAGTTTGCCAAGGATGTAGTAGCAGGAATTATAGTTGCAGTTATTGCACTACCACTTTCTATAGCTCTTGCATTAGCATCAGGTGTTGGACCGGAAGAAGGTATTTACACAGCGATTATTGCGGGATTTTTAATTTCACTGTTTGGAGGTAGCCGAGTTCAGATTGCAGGGCCTACAGCAGCATTTGCTACAATAGTAGCAGGAATTGTTGCAGAAAATGGCATGGATGGACTTATGATGGCTACTATTTTTGCCGGAATTTTGCTTATTTTGATGGGAATTTTTCGATTAGGAAGTCTTATTCGTTTTATTCCTTACACAATTACTACAGGTTTTACAGCAGGCATAGCTGTTACAATTGTAATTGGACAATTAAAAGATTTTCTAGGTCTTACATTTCCTAAAGGAACAAGAACTATTGAAACAATGGAAAAACTAAAGGCGGTATGCACTAATATTAATACAATAAATACATCTGCAGTTATTGTTGGTGTAGTATGTGTTGCAATTCTTATTTTGTGGCCATTAGTTCCTAAAATTGGAGAAATAGTACCAGGATCTTTAATTGCAGTTATAGTAGGAATTGCAATGGTAAGTGGACTAGGATTTAAAGTTAATACGATAGGTGATTTATATACCATTAGTAATAAACTTCCAAGTTTTCATATGCCAAGCTTAAATTTTGAAGAAATCGATAGCATTGCTTCAAATGGTTTTACGATTGCAGTTTTAGCAGCAATTGAATCACTATTATCTTGTGTGGTAGCAGATAGTATGATCAATTCTCATCACAGATCAAATACAGAATTAGTTGCTCAAGGTATAGGAAATATTGGTTCAGCATTCTTCGGTGGAATTCCTGCAACAGGAGCCATTGCTCGTACAGCTGCCAATATAAAAAATGGTGGTCGAACACCAATTGCAGGAATGGTTCATGCAATTGTATTGGTATTGGTCCTTGTGGTATTAATGCCTTATGCTGCATTGATTCCAATGCCTACAATTGCCGCAATTTTATTTTTAGTTGCTTATAACATGTGTGGATGGAAAACTTTTGTACATTTAAGCAAAACAGCACCTAAAAGTGATATTACAGTATTAATCGTTACATTTGCTCTTACAGTATGTTTTGATTTAGTTATGGCTATTGGAGTTGGAATGGTTCTTGCCTGTGTATTACTTATGAAGAGAATGGCTGATGAAGCAAGCATTGAAGGTTGGGAGTACTATGACCAAGAAACTGACCCAGATGATATCGAAATGAAAATAGTACCACAACATGTTCGTGTATATGAAATTAGTGGACCAATGTTTTTTGGCGCAGCAGACGCTATTACAGAGATTACTTTAAAAGAATACACAAAGGCTTTAGTAATTAGAATGAGAGCAGTTCCAGCATTAGATGCAACAGCTATGCACTCTATGGAAGATTTATATGCAAGATGCAAAAAAAATGGAGTTCAGATGATATTATCACATGTAAATGAACAACCAATGCGAACAATGGAAAAAGCTGGATTCGTAGAAAAAATAGGACGTGACAACTTCTGCGAACATATAGATGAAGCATTAAAAAGAGCTGCAGAGATAAACAATAATAACTAGAATAAAAAGACGAAATAATAAACTAGAAAAAATAGATAAAACAAGTATTTAAAAGAAAATTTATAACTCCTTAGGAACACTTTTATGGATTTAAAATTTATGTTTTGGATTTAAAAAAAATAAGAGTACCTAAGGTGTTTTTTTATACAAAATCCGATATAGTAATTGACATACTACGACAGACGTAGTATTATTGAGAAAAGATACTACGACAGCCGTAGTATATGTAGATATAAAAATTAATGAGTCAGCATAATATATGTGAAAGGCTGGTGATGAAATGAGCACTATTAGTAGTGATGTTAGTAGAGGTTATAATGATACGATGATCCTTTATCTTCTTAGTGCAGCTCCATCATACGGGTACGCTATATCTAAAAGGATTAAAGAGTTGTCAGAAGGGAAATATATAATTAAGGAGACAACATTGTATTCCGCTTTTAATAGAATGGAGAAAAATGGATACATTAAATCATTTCCAGGAACAGCGGATAATGGAAAAAAGAGAACTTACTATCAGATAACACCACAAGGCATGGAATATTATAAAGAAAAGTGTCAAGAATGGAAAGTGACTAAGGAAGTTATTGAGAAGTTTATATCTCAGACTATATGACCCCGTCCCTAAGAAAAGCGAAGGTAGGTCAAGCGGAGTTGAATATAAAAAAAGATAACTTATATAATAGTCAGAATAACAGGAGGATGAAATGGATACGATTAGAAATTATTTAGATACAATGTTCATGCGTTTGCCTAATACATTTGAGGTTATGAAAGCTAAAAATGAGTTAGGTCAGATGATGGAAGATAAGTATATAGAACTTATAGAAAGTGGAAAAGCAGAAAACGAGGCAGTTGCTATTGTTATTTCTGAATTTGGAAATTTAGATGAACTTGCAGAGGATTTAGGAATAACAAGTGCTATGAATTATAACACTAGCAACATGAATGGCAATATGAACGGAAACATGAATGGCAACATGAACGGCAATATGAACGGAAACATGAATGGCAACATGAATGGCAACATGAATAGAAATATGAACGGTGCTTTTCGTGAAAATCTAAAAGTGCTTACTATTGATGAATTAAAAGCATATATAAAAAGCAGCATATTTGAAGGAAAAATACGTGGTTTAGGAGTCCTTTTGATTATTACATCATTTGTTTGGGACATACTTCTTGACGATGTAAGATTTCTTGACATGTTTAGAACAAAGTTATTTGGGCTTTCTATGGTAGGCGGAATCTGTTTACTGATTTATGCAAGTAGACTTAAAAAAACATGGAAATATTTCGAAGATATACCTTGTACCTTGGATTTTGAAGCATCTTCCTATCTGGTAGAAGCTTGGAAAAAAGAGCAAGATTTTATAGAAATTAGTAAAACTGTTGGAACAATGATGTGCGTAATATGGATAGTACCAATGTTATTATTTGAAGATATTCCTTTCCTAGATAGACTAACGGAATCTTGGCTTTTTATATTTATTGGCATAGGAGTATACATGTGTATGCAGTCTAGAAAAAGAAAAAATATCTATAAAACTATTTTGAGTTTTAAAGGGTTACAAGCAAATGGCTTTGCTAGAAATGTGTATTATGGTGTTGGAATAAATAATTACAAAAAAAATATCGGATTTAATGAAAAAGATTTTGAAAAAGAAAATTCAAAAGAAATTGAACAAAGAGAGCGCTATGAGGTAGTTTACCAATGTTTCTGGGGAACAATTATAGCAATATATCTATGCGTATCTTTTTTGACATTTAAATGGATTTTGACATGGATTATTTGGCCTATAGCATTTGCAACATGGTCAATTATCAAGGCTAAGCTTAGAAAGTAAAGGAGAGTATAATGAAAAACAAAAAGTTTCATATTTGGAAAAATGTATATTTGGTAATCATTAGTATAATAACTTTAATATGTGTTGGAATTGGTGTCAAAGAACTTGTTAAAGATGCAAAAGTAGGTATAGAGATGTTCTCAGGCAAAAGCTACGGCAAAAAGGTTGAAAGAACTGATTCCTTTAGGGATTTTAGCCGAATAGAATTAAATGTAAAAGTTGCAAACGTAGATATCGTGAAAAAACATAATATTTCTGAACCAAGTTATTCCTTTCATGGAAATAGAAATCTAATGCCTAAGTTAGAAGTAAAAGGTGATACTTTAAAAGTAAATCAAGCATATGATTCGAATTTATTTCCATCAGTTTTAAAACGTCAGAATTTAGTTATATACATTCCAGATAACTACAAATTGGAAAATATTCTTGGAACAGTAAATAACGGAAATTGCATGATTGACGGATTGGATTGCAAAAAGATTGATGTAACCTGCAATGTGGGAAACATGGATGCAAGTAACATTAAATCTGATGAGTTAATAATTAAGAGTAATATAGGAGACATTCAAGTAAGTGATAGTAAACTTAAGAGTGTAAAAGCAATTACTGATACAGGTGATGTAGATTTAGAGGAAATTTATGCTGATAGCTATGAGTTGTCATCAGATTGCGGAGATGTAGAGATTTCTGCTAGTGAATTAGATTATGAAGAATATAGCATGGATATAAATTGTAATACAGGTGATATAGAAATAGCAGGAAAGGATTATGAAGGTACTTACAGAAGTAAAGAAAAAGGCAATAAATTCTTTAAAATAAAAACAAGTGTTGGAGACGTGTCTTTAGAAAACTAGAGCATTATTTAGACAATGATTTATAAAAAATATAGAAAAAACTAGTTATATTTCTGTTGGTATAACAACTAGAAGATAGTGTAAAATATCTTGTGTAAATAAAATTAATCATAGAAAAAGGAACGAACTTCGTTTAAGATTTTAAGTGACCAAACAAAAAAACTTAAAGGAGTGAAATTCGTCCCTATGACTAATATTAGCACAAATTTAATGTCTGCTCTACTTAATAATGAATCTATTGATGAAGTTTTTCGTTCTGAACTTGAAAACGCTGTAAACGAAGTGCTATCAACGGAGC
>FOPE01000056.1 GCA_900113385.1 Lachnospiraceae bacterium C7 | reverse complement strand
CCAATTCGCTTACGTGGAAATTTTCGATTTTTTAAATTTTACACGTAAATTTTTGAGTTCTGGTTCTTGGGGAAGGCGGGAAATTTATGGATTGGGGAGCATTTAGTATTTTTAGGGCTGATATTCAATAAAAAAATGTCTACTAGCTTTACACTAGTAGACACTTCGTTGATATATAGTAAAGAATAGAATGATACCTTATCTAGCAGGCTCTAAATACCATTTCTGGCTATTTCCGCCCCAGAATTCCCATTGGTCAACATTTGCACCATTTGTTGTTTTGTTTTCAAATATTTCCATTGCGTTTGTTTCTGATGAAACTTTACTTAGGAATGAATATGTTCCGTCTGGGTTCTGAACTAGTTTAAATAACTGCATGTCTCCACCAAAATATTTCCACTGTGAAATATTTGTACCTTTTGTAAATCCATCAGTTACATCAAGTGAACATTTAAAATCACTTGAACCAGTTAAAATTGCTACATAATTTCCTACAGGTTTGATGTAGAATGTCTGAGCTGAACAACCATTAAATGCAAATTGCTGTACATTTGTATTATTGTCTGGCTTATTTCCATCAACATCTAAGTATAAGTTACTTCCTGCATTTTTAATATGATATTTTCCTTCTGGTACAGACGCCTTGCTGTAGTTAAGGATTCCTTGACCTTTTGCACCCCAGATACATGTATTATCTGAGCCTACTGCAGAGAATGTCATTTTTGTTACATTTTTTTCATCTTGTTGTCTTAAGAATACACCCTTGTATGATACGCCTTCACTATATAATTTAATATATGGTGTGTTGGCTTGGTATGTCCAGCTACCATCAATAGCACCTGTGATTTTACCATTTGAGTGTAATGTAATTGTTGAACTCTTTGTAACGTTATATGCACCTTTTGTCTTATCATCAACTTTTTGCTGTTGATCGTGTTTTACAAATTCATAAGTGCCTGCGCACTCGTTCAATGAATAACCGTTCTTAGAAAGTGTCTCACCTTTGTATTCAAATGGTGCTTCACATGGCCATCCATCTTGGTTCATAACCATCTGATGAACTCTGACTTCGTGGAATTCTTCTCCATCATCAAATCTTGTATGATAGATGTCGTACATTTTTCCTTCTCTGTCTACAAAGACACAGTTATGTCCACCAGCAATTTCTGCTCTATCCATTGATGCCATCTTATAATATGAGTGTAAACGAATACCTGTTGTTCCCCATGTATTATTAATGCCTACACCTTTTGTATAAGTTGCATAATTTCCTGCTGCATCTACATATGGTCCGTTTAAATGTTTAGAACGGAACATTCTTGTATTATATCCACCATTACTTACGAATCCGCCATATGTTACAAATAAATAATAATAGTTTCCAATATGTCTTACATATGATGCTTCACCGGATGATCCTAAACCACCGGCTATTCTGTTTCCCATATATGGATCTGATGCTTTACCATCTGATGCGTTAGTATCTAATGGATATTTTGTGTTGTAATCACGAAGTCCTGTATTGTCATCAAGTTTAAGTATGAAGATACCTCCAAACCAGCTACCGTATGACATCCATAAACCACCATTTTGATCGTAGAATACACTTGGATCAATTGCGTTTGTTCCATAGTTTAGGTTCCAACGATTTCCAGCTAAGTATCTGTCGATACTTGCATTTTTTCCGCAGACTTTGTAGTAATCTGTTTTAGATACTGGATGTGCACCCTTATCAAATCCTGAATATACTACTGTTCCCTTATAAGAATAAGGTCCATCAATGCTGTCTGCTGTTAAAAGAGCAATTGATGAGTTAAAATCTTGTCCATTAATAGACATGTACATGCACCATTTTTTCATTTTTTTGTTGTAAATGATATCTGGTGCCCAAGTATTGCCAGCAAGATCATAATTAGGATTTCCTAATCTTGACCAGTCTGCACCGACTTTAAACAATCTATTATAGTCAGTGTTGATATTGTTTGTAATTGTTTGCCAATTACACATATCTTTTGATCTAGCAAATGCTCTGTGTGAACCGAACATATAATAATAACCATTTTGTCCATCAACTACTGATGGATCATGCACAGAAACATGACGTAAATTATTTGCCTTTACTTCTGTTGCACCTAAATCAACCCCTAGATTAGCCTTTACTCCGTCTCGAATGTGTGTTGCTAGAAATCCATCCCCTGGAATTCCAGTAAGCACAAATGTGCAAGCCATTGTGACTGCAACTGCTTTTTTGAAGAATTTACTGATGTTAAATTCTTTAAATTTTTTCTTTTTCATCTCTAATCCTCTCCATGATCGATTAAATTTTTGTTACTTATTCTGTTACTATTTGTGCACATCAACTACAACAATTATGAATTTTTTAGATGTTTTTGTCAATAATTTGCACTTTTAATTATTTTTTTCTCTTTTTTTACCAATTTTGCTCATTTGCCTTTGGTTAAATTTTTATTTTTTTTGTAGAAGTCCTATGAATTTTTCACAATTTAATCATGGAGGTGTTTTAGAAAACCTATAACACAATAAAACAGGGCCTTGTAGAAGAACTCTACAAGACCCCATTTCATATCCGATTCTATCTAGCAAAGAGTAAGAAATTCTTTGCGAATCAAACGAAAAAAGTTAAAATATTAATAAAAAAGTTTTGGAATTGTCGTAAGTTTGTCATCGCTTACACTATATATATCGGATGGGTTCCCTTGCCTTTAACCTTTTAAAAATAAATTTTTTATAAACTTTTTTCATCCTATGTTGTGATTTTTTCTGTTTTTATTTAACTGTCCTATTTATATATTTTGTTTCTTTGTTTTATATATCTTGCTCATATTTTTTCTGTCTTATTTGACTATATTATTTATTCAAAATCATATTTTACCACTTGGCAATTTTTTATTCCAAATGCTGCATAATCTTCATTTGACATCTCATTGAAATATGAATTTACCATTCTTGCTATTCCATTGTGAGCTACCAAAAGATATGTTTTTTCTGGAGATTGAGCTTTAATATCATCTAATAAATTATAGATTCTTTGAGCCAATTGTAACATTGATTCTCCGCCTTCATATCTATCTGCAAAATGTGCCTTAGATTTTTTAAATTCTAATCCATCTCTTGCTGTTCCTTCATATTTGCCAAAATTTTGCTCGATAAGACGTTTTTCTTCTCTTGCTGGTATTCCTGTCATTTCTGATATTAAAAGTGCTGTATCTCTTGCTCTTGAAAGTGGTGAATACAAAATTTCATCTGCTTTAACATTCATATTTTTAATATTTTCTCCGGCTTCTTTCGCCTGCTGTCTTCCTAAATCTGTAAGTGGACTATCTGTTGCTCCACAAATTTTGTTTTCTACATTCCAAACTGTTTGACCATGTCTAACAAAATACACTGATCCCATACTTTAAACCTCTTTTTTCTAAAAATTAACTCCGTGATATCTTTATCACTGTGTTAAATTATATCTTTTTTCTTAGTTTTTCTCAATCACTCCTGATTCATCTTAATTGTTCTTACATTATTTTAATTATTATTAATTAATCTTAATTGTTCTTACATCATTTTAGTTATTATTAATTAATCTTAACTGTTCTTACATCATTTTAGTTATTATTAATTAATCTTAACTGTTCTTACATTATTTTAGTTGTTCTTACATTATTTTACCTTTAAATATATCCCTCTTATTGCCCATCATTCTCTCTATTATATATCCTCTTTTTATACTATATTTTTTGCAAAAAATTTCCCTCCCTACCGATTTCTCAGTAAGGAGGGAAGAAGAAAATGTATTTATATTATTTATGAAAAAGAGTTTTAACCATTTTATTTTGTTACTTTAAGACTTACTTTATAAGCAACTTTTTTATCACCTTTTCCAAAGTAAACATTAACAATTGCTGTACCTTTTCCTTTAGCTGTAATTACGCCGTCTTTGTTTACTTTAGCAACTTTTGTCTTGTTAGATTTGTATGAATCTGGTCTAACTGAAAGCTCTGGATAATCAATCTGGTATGTTTCACCTACTTTAAGAGTGATTCTTGTGTATTTTTCATTTGGAACTTCGACTCTTAATTTCTTGTCAACTGTCTTACCATTCTTTTTAATTACTCTAATTACTACATCACCGTTTTTAATAGGTGTTACACGTCCATGACCATTTACTTTTGCAATTGATGGATCTAAAGAAATGAATTTCTTAGCATCTTTTACTTTAATGTTATATTTCATTCCTTTAATTACTACTCCACTCTTAGAAGCTGTTGGTTTTTTAGCTGGCTTTACGTCTGGAGTAACGTCTTTTCCTTCGTAAATTGCTTTTACTTCTTCGCCTGTTAATGCTCCATTGTAAACTTTTACGTCGTCAAATTTTGTATCTCTACAATCTTCGTCATTCCAAATTGGGCCTGAACCAACTTTTACATCATTTGAATTCTGAATGCATGCTGTTCCTGGTGCTTTTTCAAAACATGCTGAGAGGTCTTTTTTATCAGTAGCAATAAGTTCTCCATTTAAGTATACCTTAATGCCATTTTTGCTTACTGTATATGTTACATGTTCCCAAACTCCACGTTTTCCTGTGTTGGTTGGTATACAATCTGAATAACTAACTGCATTGATTCTACCTAGTAAGTTTGCTCCAATTCTTGTAACTGGATACTGTCCTAATGGTTTATCTGGTGTTGATTGATCTGCTTCAAATAATCCACTATGCTCTGCAGTATCTTCTGAAATATTAGCCCACATACTTACTGAATATCCTGCACCTGTTACATTTTGTAAAGTATCGCTTGGAAGTGAGAGGTAGTTTACTTTTAAATCTTTTGCATTACTTCTTACATGTAGGATATTTCCTCTTTCAGGGTCTTTTTCAATTTTTGCATTACCAACTAATGTTGCATCTTCTTTTAAGATTGATGATGAAATTGAAGGGACTTTTCCATCTTTTGTAGTCTTTTCAAAATCATATCCTGTAATAACTTGTGGTAATTTATAAACTGTTACTTTATAGTCTTTTTTCTTTGTAATATCGCCTTTTTTAATTGTTGCTGTTAATGTTACAACTTTATCGTCTTTTGCTGATTTTACTGTACCATCATTAGCAATAACTTTTGAATCACTTGATTTCCATGAAACAGTTGCACCCGAAATATTTGTTGGGAGAGTGATATTTTCACGAGTGTCTGTTGGCATCTGTTTATCAAGTTGTGTGAAAGCACGATCTACTGTATTTTCATCTGTTAATTCGATTTTGCTTCCCCAAATTGACTCATTATTGTTACCAATGGCTGTAAATGTCATTGTCTCTTCTTCGTTGTCATTTTCCTGTTTATAGAATACACCTTTATATGTAACGCCTTTAATATCAACTGTTACATAATCACAAGATGCTGCATCTTCTTTTTTCCATGTACCAACTTCATCTCCACTAATTGTTCCATCTGGATTTAACTGGATGCTTTCTGTTGGTAACATATTTCCACTTGTTGCTGATGTTCCATGATTAATGAATTCATATGTTCCATAAACTTCTGAATCATCATAATGTGAAATTTTTTCATTTCTATTTTCATATACTGCTGTTACTGGCCATCCATCTTGGTTCATAAACTGCTGACGAACTCTAAGTTCATGAGTTTCTCCTCTGTCAGCAAATCTCTGATGTGAAATCAAATAATGGTTTCCATCTTCTGTTACAAGTGCAGAGTTATGACCTGCTGATTTATAACCTGGCTGATTAAAGAATTGGTAGTTACCAATTAATTTAATACCATATTGATCACAGTTTTTACCTGAGTTACGTGCTTCTCTTCCAGCTGCATCTACGTATGGTCCCATAGGATTTTTTGAACGGAATAATCTCATGTTATATCCGCCTGAAGCTGATAATCCGCCGTATGTCTCATATAAATAATAGTAATCTGTTGTTTTATCGTATTGGATGTATGGTCCTTCACCTGACTGATGATTTCCACCTGCAATATGTGTTCCGAAATATCTATCTACAGTATTTCCATTCTCATCAACTGAATCTTTTCCTGGATAAATAGCTTCACCTGTTGTAGGGTCTAACTCTAACATAAAGAGTCCGCCTGACCAAGAACCATATACCATGTATAATTTTTGTTCGTTTTTATCAAAGAAAATACCTGGGTCAATTGCATTTGGTGCATAGTTGTTGTCCCATGTTCCATCAGCTTTGAAGCATTTATCTGTACTCATGTCTTCGATAACGCCCTGATCCACAAGTTTTTTCAAATGTAAGTAATCATTTGTCCATGTTGTATCTCTTGTGCTATTTCCATCATATTCTGGTTTGCCTGTGTTAGTAAATCCTGAATACATAATTGTGTCTACATACTTGAAGTCTCCATCTGGTCTCTTTGAAACCATATATCCAATACATGAACGTCTCCATGTAGATGATGCACAATAATATAGCATATAGGCACCTTTTGAACCATCTTCCCATTTATACTGTGGGTTGTAGATTATATCTGGAGCCCAAACTGCATATCCGTTTTTTGCATCTCCATCGTGATAACCTGCCCATTTAAATGATTCTTTTAAATTTTCCTTAACATTACCGTAAATTGGATCGTTATCCGCATTTGCATAATCTGCTGAAATCTGTGTCCAGTTTGCTAAATCTGTTGTCTTTGCTGTTGCAAGATGTGAACCAAATGCATAATATGTTCCTGGATTTTTTGGATCTTCAAATATCGATGGATCATGAACTGAAGCTCTCTGGATTTTTCCTGTTACCTTTGGAAGATTCGTACTTGCATCTGCAGCTTTTGCTGTTAAGAGATTAAGTGGTGCACCTTCAAATGCTGTTGCTGTTACAGCAGCTGTCATAGCAATCGCTATGGTACGTACTGCTTTCTTTCTCATCTTTGACCCCTTCCTACTGCACAATAATAATTGTGCAATCCTTGAAATAATAAGATATAAAAATTAAGATACTTTGATTCATATATAAAACAATTATTTGTATTTAACACTTTTCCCATGTCCTCTTTCATTTCCTTAATACCTTTACTACTTTTTGCAGTTTAATTTTGTTTAAAATACTTTAATAATTGTTTTATATATCCGTCTCTATCTACTAAAATAAACAATTTATTCACATTTTGTCAACTTTTTTTGAGCTTTACATTCATTTTCTTCACTTTTTACTAAATTACTTTAGTCGTTTTTAAACATATTTCACAATTGATTTTTTATTTTTAGTGCAATTACACAAAAAAGAGCCGTTGCAACCAAATTTTTAGCAACGACTCTCCTTTAAAATCTATGATTTTTATTATTTTTCCTATTAGTCTAAAATTTTAGTGTCTGTAACAGCCTCATTTTCTACATGTATAGTTACATTTCGGGTTTTTTCGTTTATCTTGTACAATCTAGACAAAATACGATTTGCCACTAGCATTCCTTGTTCGTAATTACATCCTGACAAAAGTATGAGAATTTGATTTTTGCTATAATTAGTTGCTACATCACCTTCTCGAAGAGCATCTCTTATAGCTTCGTCTAATGCATCAACTGTCTCTAAAAACAATTCATCATTTTCTTCTTCCACTGTTAGTAAAAGAACCTGCGACTTCCTTCCATGTCTTACGCTTTCTCTAGCCTCTAGTCTAAACATCTCTCTAAATATTGGATAACTACACATAAATGCTCCTGCTGTTTTTTGATCAACTGGAGTAGGTGTAAAGCTTAATGGTTCTGCATCTTCACTGTATTTATTGATATCTATAAATTCCTTATAAACTTTGTCTAAAATAGCACTAGTTTTAATTTTCATCTTTTGTTCCATAACTATTTTGGCTTGCTCATAGCATTCCATAGCCAGGGATATACTACCTCTTCTAACATACGCTTTAATTAAATATCCATACAACACATCATCTGTATTTTCAATAATAAGTGCATTATGACATAACTCTTCTAGGTCATCATACTGCTCAAATGCACAATAAAGATCTGCTAACGATCTAACTGCCGATATATATAGTGCATGGTAAAAAATGTTTCTTTCTAGTATCCATCCAGTATCTATATACTCTGGCATAAATTCTCCCTCGAATAAAGAAATTGCCCTCTCATATTTCTCCATTCTTCCTTGCAAATCACTGTCATGCATGGCGCCTGTAATAAGATATCCAAACTGTTCCCCATCATAATTAATATTAATTTCGTCATTCCATTTGTAAGAACAGCCCTCGCCTTTTGTAAAAAAGGTTAGCTTTGGGAATTTCTTATTTAATGACTCTTTTAAGCCTTTGAAAACCTTGAATACCGACTTATCGTTAAAAAAAGCTGAAACGCCCCATAACGATACCCCTATTTGTGATTCGTTTACTTTTTGTCCATGGTAAAGCATCATGTACAAAAAGAGTTTAACCTCATCTTCGCTATTAAAGTCTTCCTCTCTCATAATGCATTTTTTATACATTATTTGGAATTTCCCAAAGGTACTAACTGTTAACATAAATTAATCTCCAATACAATAATATTACTTGCTTGCATAGTTACGTAACTATAGTTTATCAGCTTCTATTATACCCTGCATTAGATTTACCGCTTTTTTAATAATTGTTATTTTTATTTTTATATTTTTTTATTTATTTGTTAAGCCTCTCTTATTGCCTTGTTTAGAGCATTAAGTACAACCTTCTTATTTCCACTCCAAAGTGGAGCTATAAGCAGCTTCTTAGGACCATCCCCTGTTATTCTATGAATTATAGTTTCCTTTGGTAAATGTTTTAGACATTTCACAACAAGTTCTGTATATTCTTCTAGAGTAAAAACTTTAAATGGCTCTTTTAAATATTCTTCTCCCATTTTAGTACCTTTTAACACATGTAAAAGTTGTAGCTTTACACCATCTAATGTAGGTCTCAAATTCGCCAAATAATCTATTGTTTGTAATATTTTTTCTTCATTTTCACCTGGGAGTCCTAAAATAACATGAACAATCACTGTTACCCCTATGCTTTTTAGTTTCCTATATGTTTCTTCAAAGGTTTCTAATTTATAACCTCTATTTATCTTTTTTGCTGTTTCGTCATGGATTGTTTGAAGTCCAAGTTCAACCCATACTGGCTTGATTTTATTTAATCTATCTAACATTTTTAAAACTTTTTCATCTATGCAATCTGGTCTTGTTCCTATTGACAACGCAACTATCTCATCGTAAGAAATTGCTTTTTTATAAACTTCTTCTAATCTTTCAACGTCACCGTATGTATTTGTATAGGACTGAAAATACGCTATATATTTTCTGTCTTCTTCAGCTATTTTACTGGAAAATTTTCCATTAACTTTTTCTTTTGCCACTTTAATCTGCTCTTCTATAGGAGAAAATGGAGCTGCAAAGTCTCCTGATCCACCTTCTGAACAAAATGTACAACCGCCATAACTTATTTTTCCATCTCTGTTAGGACATGTACATCCACTTGTAAGTGAAATTTTATATACTTTTGTTCCAAATTGTTTTTTTAAAGCTTGGGATAGGCTTATATATTCCATATATTTGTTACCTCATTTCTTTTTCTATATATTTTGTACATTTTTCTTTATATTTCCTATATATATTTCTTTTTTACATATTTTTTCCACATAATTATTTTATTATTTTTTTATTATTTTTTTTATTTTTTTTATTGACTTGTAGTCGCTTCAAGTGTAAAATAGTAGCGTTAAATTCAAAAAGATATTTTGGTCTCATTGGAAACGTCATTCAAAACTTATCTATATTTATGCTTAACGCTCTTGCTTAAGTATATACTATTCATTAACATTCACGCAAATTTTCAAGTTTTGACTGTTTAAGAACAACACAAAAATATCCCAATTAAAATTTTATAATATTTTAAGGAGTGTATATTTTTATGCAAAAAATGACAAAGTTACAAGACTTTATTTTCACCATCATTATGGCTTTTGTAATGGTTTACGCTATGATATGCTATAACATTGCGCTTAATAAGGGTGGACTTTCTAATGAAGTGTTTTTACTAGCTTTTAGAGAACTAATGATTATGTGGCCAGTTGCCATTATTCTAGAATTCTTTGTAGTTGGTGGTCTCGCTCGTATGATAGCCTTTAAAATAGTTAAGCCTGGTGAAGACAAACCATTTGTAATCACATTAGCTATTTCTGCAGTTATTGTATGTATTATGTGCCCTATTATGAGCTTTATTGCTACACTTTTATTTAAAGATGCTGGGTCACAAATCTTTGCAGTTTGGCTACAAACCTTTGCCTTTAATTTTCCAATGGCATTTATTTGGCAGATTTTCTATGCTGGGCCTTTTGTACGTTTTATTACAAAACCTATTTTACCTATTTTTGCCAAACAATAAACTGAACTTTATATAAATGAACAACTATACTTATTAAATACTTATTAACATCGAAATAGAATTATTTACACTATATAACTAACAGAATTTTGAACAACAGTACTTATAAAATTATAAAAACAGCATTTACAAGCTTGAGGATCCCCTCACATTTTGCTTGCAGATGCTGTTTTTTTGATTCATTTCATGTTTCTTGCCCCCGCCTTAGATTTTACCAGAGGCAGGAGCATCTCGTCTTAGACGCAACAAAAAATGGAACAAACCTACCCCTAAGTTTGCTCCACTTTTTTGACTATATCGTAACCTCCATAGTCACCCTTATAATTTATACTCCTTGGTACTAATTACGATACTCCCCTTTCGTATCATCTCCTCTAGTACGCATCCCCATACCTACTAGATTTGAAGTACCATTTGTTTCTATGTCCTAACTATATCACATAAAATCAAAGAAAATTTTTTTTGTCGTGAAACTGTCTTTTTTTGTCTTGAAACTGCATTTTTCTTATTTTTTTCATATTTTGCACAATTTTCTTCTCACTCAGTTCGATTTTTGGCCCTATTTTTTAGCACTTTTACTAGATTGTTTATAATTTAATTTTGTGAGATACTATTTTTATGAACAATTTGACACATTTAATAGACAAACTTAACAGCGAACACATTTTATCTAAGGCCGAATTTACGGAATTAATAGGAAATCACTCACCAGAAGATGCCAAATATGCAGCAAAACTTGCTCGCAGTATTTGTGATCACTGGTACGGCAAAAAAATATATTTGAGAGGATTAATAGAATTTACAAATTTTTGCAAAAATGATTGCTTATATTGCGGAATTCGCCGTAGTAATCAAAAGGGCGATCGCTATCGCTTAACTAAAGATGAAATTTTAGAATGTTCTGATATGGGGTATGATTTGGGTTTTAGGACATTTGTTTTACAAGGAGGAGAAGATCTTCATTATACAGATGAGATTATGTGCGATATTATCTCTTCAATAAAATCACGTCATCCTGACACTGCCGTAACTTTATCAATAGGCGAAAAAACTTATGATCAATATAAAAAATATTTTGATGCTGGTGCTGACAGGTATCTTTTGCGTCATGAAACAGCAAATGAAACCCATTATAGCAAACTTCATCCAAAGGAAATGAGCCTTACTAATAGAAAGCAGTGCCTATTTGATTTAAAAGAAATTGGATATCAAGTCGGTACAGGTTTTATGGTAGGTTCTCCATATCAAACTCCAGAATATTTGGCAGAAGACTTTATTTTTATCCACAATTTACAACCTGCCATGGTGGGCATAGGACCTTTCGTTGTACACCATGATACTCCTTTTAAAGATAAAAAAAATGGCACTGCAGATTTAACAACCTTTTTAGTATCTCTGCTTAGGATTATGTTGCCTTACGCATTAATACCAGCAACTACTTCTCTTGGAACTATTGATCCACAAGGACGTGAAAAGGGAATTTTGGCTGGTGCTAATGTTTTAATGCCTAATTTATCCCCTACATCTGTAAGAAAAAAATATATGCTATATGATAATAAAATTTGTACTGGGGATGAGGCTGCTGAGTGTCGCCTTTGTCTAAAAAATAGGATAGAAGCTATTGGATATGAAACCGTTATTGACCGTGGTGATGTTGCAGTAACCCCACTAGATTAGAAAATAATTTGGACTAATATTAGTATAACTATAAAAAATGACAATAATAATATTATTAGAAAACCAATATAAATAGATAGTGTAAAATATCTTGTGTAAATAAAATTAATCATAGAAAAAGGAACGAACTTCGTTTAAGATTTTAAGTGACCAAACAAAAAAACTTAAAGGAGTGAAATTCGTCCCTATGACTAATATTAGCACAAATTTAATGTCTGCTCTACTTAATAATGAATCTATTGATGAAGTTTTTCGTTCTGAACTTGAAAACGCTGTAAACGAAGTGCTATCAACGGAGCTTACAGCTTTCCTCAATTACGAGAAATATGATTATTCCGGCAGGAATTCCGGAGACTC
>FOPE01000057.1 GCA_900113385.1 Lachnospiraceae bacterium C7 | reverse complement strand
AAACCATTGCGAGAGTCTCCGGAATTCCTGCCGGAATAATCATATTTCTCGTAATTGAGGAAAGCTGTAAGCTCCGTTGATAGCACTTCGTTTACAGCGTTTTCAAGTTCAGAACGAAAAACTTCATCAATAGATTCATTATTAAGTAGAGCAGACATTAAATTTGTGCTAATATTAGTCATAGGGACGAATTTCACTCCTTTAAGTTTTTTTGTTTGGTCACTTAAAATCTTAAACGAAGTTCGTTCCTTTTTCTATGATTAATTTTATTTACACAAGATATTTTACACTATCTTATAAAAAATTATGTTTATTATTATTATTATTTATTATTGTTTGTTACTTTTATTATTAATTAACTATTTATAGTCCGATAAATATTTTATAATCTTTTTATGCTTGTTGCAAGAAAGGGTTTTATTGTTTAATTTTTTTATAGGATGTGCTAAACTTTAATAAAAGTAAGTTCTTTTTTTTGCTACATATTGTCTTTTTTAATGTGGCAAATTTAGCAATTAATTTAAAACTTTACAAATTTTATATACAAGAAAGGAATAATTGATTATGCATACATTTCAACCTTTTTCAATTGAGGATGTAGAATTCAATCCATTTACAAAAATCGGAAAAGAATGGGCTCTTGTTAGTGCTGGAAGCAAAACCAAATCCAACTGCATGACTGTAAGTTGGGGCGGTCTTGGTGTTATGTGGCGCAAAAACTGCGTATTCATTTTCATTAGAGATTCACGTTATACAAAACAGTTTTTAGATGCTGGAGATTTATTCTCTGTATCTTTCTTTGATAAATCTTATAGAGATGCTCTTAACTATTGTGGTTCACACACAGGTGAAGGCATCAACAAATTTGAAGAAGCAGGTCTCACAGCTGCATATAGACACAGTATTCCATATCCAGACGAAGCAAATTTTGTACTTCTTTGCAAAAAACTTGCCGCAATTCCTATGGATGAATCAACTTTTACAGAAAAGGGATTAAAAGAAAAATTCTATTCTGGTGATGAAGAAGGCAATATTCACACAATGTACGTTGGTGAAATTATCGAATCTATGGCTAGATAATCAAAAAACTCCTGATGATATGATAGGTAACTTTCATTGGTTATTCAATAAAAGAAAACTTATCAGTGTTTCACACTATCATCTAGGAGTTTTTTAATAATTTTTCTTTATAATGTTTCTTCTATATAATATTTTTAATGCATTTTTCTATATAATATTTTTTCATATTAACCTTAATTTTGGTTTTCCAATAATCCTATAATTATATACAACAAGTACTTATTGACTCAATCGCAACTGCTCCACCTCGTACTACTTCAATTCTATGGAATTTAGTTTTAAGCAATGCAATTAATTCATTATTTTTCCTTGTGGTTAACTTACATTCTATCATTCCGCTGTCTACACCTATGTCTACAATGTCTGCAGAAAAAACTCTAGCTATTTGGAATAATTCTTCCTTACCTGCTGCATCTAAATTAAATACCTTTACAAACATCACCTCTTTCATATGAATTGGCGATTCTGTAAGATCTACTACCTTTATTACTTCAACCATACGATTTAATTGTTTTTTAATTTGTTCAAATGTAACATCATCACTCTTTACGCAGATTGTCATTCGAGATACTGTTTCATCTTCTGTAGTTCCAACTGTAAGGGACTGTAAATTATAGGACTTTCCTGAAAAAAGCCCCGAAACTTTAGCTAGTACACCTACCTCATTTTCTACATGAAGAGAAATCCATCTTTCTTTTAAAGTTCTAT
Source organism: Lachnospiraceae bacterium C7 (assembly GCA_900113385.1). Classification (GTDB taxonomy): domain Bacteria; phylum Bacillota; class Clostridia; order Lachnospirales; family Lachnospiraceae; genus Roseburia. The sequence continues at coordinate 9,331 of FOPE01000057.1, read as the reverse complement.
CTATTATTTTATTCATAATGGACCTCCTAGTTTAATATCATTTCACTAACTGGTTTTCCATTTTTTACCATTGGAAGAACTAGTTCATCTGACGAAACTACAAATTCGATAACTGTCGGTGTCGACTTATTATTTTTTGCAATTTGTAATGCATCGTTTATGTCTTCTGCTTTCTCTACTCGTATACCCTTTGCTCCGTAACTTTCAGCCAATTTGATAAAATCTGGTGTATATGGCGGACATTTTTCATTAGGGCCTTTACAATCATCTGGACAAGTAATTCTTTTCCTTAGGCATGTAGCTGCATATCTTTTTCCGTAAAATAATTGTTGCATCTGTCTAACCATTCCAAGATATTGATTATTCAATAAAACTATAATAACTGGAGCGCTATTAGTAATTGCTGTGGCCATCTCTTGAATGTTCATTTGAAAACCACCGTCGCCGGTTATACACACTACTGGTTTGTCTGGATTTGCAAGCTTTGCGCCTATTGATGCTGGGAATCCAAATCCCATTGTTCCTAAGCCACCTGATGTTATTAATTTATCTCCATCGTTCATCTTTAAAAATTGTGTTGCCCACATCTGATGTTGTCCTACATCCGTAACATAAATTGCATCTGAAAAATTAGCATTAATATGTTCCATAATAATCTGTGGAGTCATTCCTTTATCTCTTCTCATTTCTAAAGGATATTCTTTGTTCCAAATTCCAATTTCTTTTAACCAACTAGTTGTTTTTTTAGGTTCTGCCCACTGAATTAGTCGTTCTAGCGCACGTTTGGCATCTGATACTATAGGCACATCTACTACAACGTTTCTTGATATAGACGCTGTATCCACATCTATATGTACTATTTTTGCTTTAGGCGCAAATTCATTTAAATCCCCTGTAATTCTGTCGTTAAATCGTGTACCTATAGAAAAAAGTAAATCACACTCACTAATTGCTAAATTACTAGCATACTTACCATGTAATCCTCCATTTCCAACGTAAAGCGGATGGTCAGCTGGTAAAACGCCTTTCCCCATAATAGTAGTTACAACTGGTACATTTACTTTTTCTACAAATTCTCTAAATTCTTGCTGTGCACCTGAAACTATTACTCCACCGCCAGCTAATATTAAAGGTTTTTTTGCATTTTTTAAAAGTTTATAAGCCTTTTTCAATTGTCCTATATGTACTGAGCAATTAGGCTTGTAACCTCTGATATCTACTTTTTCCGGATAACTTGGATCTCCTTGTGCAATTTGAATATCTTTTGGAATATCTATAAGAACTGGGCCTGGTCTTCCTGTTCTAGCAATATAAAATGCCATTTTAAGTATTTTTCCTAATGAATCTCTATCTTTAACTGTAAAACTATATTTCGTTACACTCCTCGTCATTCCCACTATATCTACTTCTTGAAATGCATCATTACCAATTAAATTACGTGAAACCTGACCTGTAAAACATACTAATGGTACATTATCATAGTAGGCATCTGCTAACCCAGTAATAATATTAGTAGCTCCTGGGCCACTTGTTACTAAAACAACACCTGTTTTACCACTTGATTTTGCATATCCTTCTGCTTCATGTATACAACCTTGCTCGTGCCTACCTAAAACTATTTTTATATCATTTTGTTTATATAATTCATCAAAAAGTTCTGTAACCATTCCTCCTGGATAGCCGAAAATAGTATCAACTTTTTCTTCATTTAAGGCTTTTACGAATAATTTTCTTCCTGTGATGTTCATAACGCACCCTCTTTCTATTAACTTTTCTCAACATTTTATAACTAAACTAAAATGCCTCCTAAATCTCATGACTTCAGGAGGCACTCTTTTTTATAACTTAGGCAATTACTGCCTGATAAGTCAAAATTATTTGATTTTTTTGTACATATAGAAATGATAGATTACATCAAAATATGTCTGTTCATCACTATCTGCAACGATTTTCCAATCATCTCTCTCATCAAGATTTGGGAAATATGCATCTGCATCATATTCATAATCAATTTTTGTAACATGAGCTATGTCACACATATCAAGCATTTGCTCATATATCTTTTGACCGCCGATTACAAAAATGTCATCGCTATTGTATTTTTTTAACTCTTCTTTTAATTCTTCCATTGAATTGACTACAATAGCACCTTTACCATCATAATCCTTATCATGTGTAAGAACTATATTTACTCTATCTCTCAATGGCTTTTTACCAGGAAAGCTTTCTAATGTCTTACGTCCCATTACTACAACTTTTCCAATAGTTGTTTCTCTAAAAAACTTCTGATCATCTGGAATTCTTACTAATAAGTCATTATTTTTTCCAATTGCCCAATTGTTATCTACTGCTACAATTAAATTCATCATAAACCTCCATTATAACTAGATTGCTACAGGAATATCCTTAATCTGTGGGCCTGTTTCATAATCTATTAATTTTACATCATCTCTAGTAAACTGATAAAAGTCCTTAATTTCTGGATTAAGCCAGAACTTAGGTGCCTTATACTGTGGTCTTTCAATAAGCTCTTTTACTAAAGGTATATGTCTATCATAAATATGTGCATCTGCGATTACGTGAACTAACTCACCAACTCTCATATCACACACTTGCGCTAACATATGTACAAGTACGGCATATTGACAAACATTCCAGTTATTGGCTGTTAAAATATCCTGTGATCTTTGATTTAAAATGGCATTTAATGTAAGCTTATCGTCACCTTTTTTCTGAGTAACATTAAAAGTCATACTATAAGCACATGGATAAAGTGCCATTTCATGTAAATCTTCGTGCACATACATATTTGTTAAAATTCTACGGCTAAATGGATTGTGTTTTAAATCATAAATCACTCTATCTACCTGATCCATCATACCTTCTTTGTACTGATGTTTTACACCAAGCTGATAACCATATGCTTTACCAATTGAACCATTTTCATCAGCCCACTCATCCCATACAGTACTTTTTAAATCATGTATATTATTGGATTTTCTTTGCCAAATCCATAACATTTCTTCTGTACATGTCTTAATAGCTGTCTTTCTCAAAGTAATTGCAGGGAACTCTTTTGATAAGTCATAGCGATTTACTACACCAAATTTTTTGATTGTGTAAGCACTTGTTCCGTCTGGCCAATGTGGTCTGACTTTCTCACCCTCTGTGCTAACTCCGTTTTCTAAAATATCTTTGCACATTGCAACAAAAGTTTGATCTGCTAAACTCATAGAATCCTCCATAATCTAATTTATTACTAACAGTAATTTTACTTTAATTTCCTATTTTAATCAAGTTGCAATACTACCAAAACAAACTTATTTTTTATCTTTCGAATTATTGCGACTTTTTTCATTTACCTGTTTTCTTTACTTTTAGGGCTTTATAAACTACTAAGTATTGCTTTTTTATTCTAAAACGATTAAAATTTATCCTATAAAACAATTTATTTAATAAAGGAGAAACAACATGAGTCAGGCAAAAGTTGATTTATATAAAAAAGAAAAAGCCGGTCGAAAGAAAAGACTTGCTCGCGAAAAAAGAATCAAAAAAATTGTTACTATTTTGTTTGCAATTATCGCAGTAGTTGTATTGTATTTTGCTGTAACTTTAGGATACAAATCATATCAAAATTCACGTCCTGCTAAAACTTTCAATATTACAACTGATAGTATTGAAAATTATTTAGGTTCACTTGACATGGGTAACGAATCTGCACAATAGTATTTAATTTTATATTTTAAATTAATAAAACCACTTATAGTTTAATAGCTTATGTATTACTACTCTATTAGTTATCCATAATTACTATTTACTATAAGTGGTTTTTCTTTTTACTGTTAACTTTATTTATTCTAAAATTATTTTTTCTTTTTACTTCTACTATCTGATTGTAAAAAAATTAGTGCTAAAACTATATCAAAAAGCATTACTATTAACGCTAACAATGTCACTATTAAAAATACAGTATCTGTTAAAATACTCTTTATGTCGCAGACATACATTCCAAAATACCATACGCCTAATGTTACTAACATAAGAATTAGGCTAGTTACCCAACGACTTGAACCATACTTTTTTGTCTTCATCTTGCTTCTCCTATTAATGTATATATTTTTTTTAATTATAATCTCTATTTTATATTTTGGCAAATTTTATTTATGGTTTTCTTAATTTATATTATATATGTATTTCGACTCCATCCATTTTTTTATAAATATTGCACATTTTTTTATCACATTTTTGATTACTTTTGCTTCTTTTGTAAATTGTTTTTGCGTGTTTTTTTATTCTTTTAGTTAACCTTCTAAATTTTTCACCGTTTTTTCACAATGTACTGTAAATAATACACTTTTCCCATTGACTAACCCTATAAAAGATTGTATATTTTTTAACGAAGGTGTTCTTTATGAGAAGATTTAGACCTATTTTTTTAGGATATTATATATATGACTTTTACAATATATATTTTTTCTAATCATTAAAGTTACCTTTGCTAAATTTTGTATTTTCATAGTAATTACACTTATTTAGCATCGATTTTATAAGGAATTAGGGAGGCTACAAAATGGACACTCGCGTTGCAGTTATCAGCATCATAGTGGAAGACCAAAATGCAGTTGAAACCCTTAACGAAGTATTACATTCCTATAATACTTTTATTATCGGTCGCATGGGTATTCCCTATCCCAAAAAGCATATTTGTATTATTAGTGTTGCTTTAGATGCACCACACGATACTATTTCAGCTTTGTCCGGTAAAATCGGAAAAATTAATGGATTAAGCGTCAAAACTGCTTTTTCCAAACTAAAATCTAACTAAATTTTTACAAATGAAGAAAGAGAGAATTTAAGAAATGGCAATTTACAATCCAAAATCACTAAAGGCAGAAGAATTTATTAATCATGAGGAAATTCTTGAAACATTAAAATATGCCGAAGAAAACAAACACAATGTTAAATTAATTAATGAACTTTTAGAGAAAGCACGTCCAAAGAAAACCGCCGACGGTCACGTTTGCGCTGGACTTAGTCATAGAGAAGCTTCTGTACTTCTTGCCTGCGATATTCCTGAAATCATTGATAAAATGTATAAGGTTGCAGAGGAGATTAAAGAAGCATTTTACGGTAACAGAATCGTTATGTTTGCACCACTTTACCTTTCTAACTACTGTGTAAATGGTTGCTTATACTGCCCATATCATGCAAAAAACAAACATATCGGTCGTAAAAAACTTACTCAAGAAGAAGTTAAAGCTGAAGTTATAGCACTTCAAGATATGGGACATAAACGTTTAGCAATTGAAGCTGGCGAAGATCCTGTTAATAACCCTATTGAATACATCCTAGAGTGTATCAATACAATTTATAATGTCCATCACAAAAACGGAGATATCCGTAGAGTAAATGTAAATATTGCAGCAACAACTGTTGAAAATTATAGAAAACTTAAAGAAGCTGGAATCGGTACTTATATTCTTTTCCAGGAGACTTATCACAAAAAAAGTTACGAGGAGTTACATCCAACTGGACCAAAACACGATTACGATTATCATACTGAAGCTATGGATAGAGCTATGGAAGGTGGAATCGATGATGTAGGCCTTGGAGTATTATTTGGACTAGATAAATACAGATATGAATTTGCTGGTCTTTTAATGCATGCTGAACATCTTGAAGCTGTTCACGGTGTTGGACCTCACACTATTTCAGTACCTCGTGTAAAACACGCCGATGATATTGATCCTGATGTTTTTGATAACTCTATCTCAGACGAAATGTTTACAAAGATTGCAGCTTGTATTCGTATTGCTGTTCCTTATACAGGAATGATTATTTCTACTAGAGAAACTGAAGAAGTCAGAAAGAAAATGCTCCAAGTTGGTATCTCTCAAGTCAGTGGTGCATCTCGTACTTCTGTTGGTGGCTACACTCAGGAAGAACGCCCACACGATACAGAACAATTCGATGTTTCTGACCAAAGAACACTTGATGAAGTCGTAAGTTGGCTTATGGACACAGGACATATTCCTTCATTCTGTACAGCATGCTATAGAGCCGGACGTACTGGCGATAGATTTATGAGCCTATGTAAAAGTGGTCAAATTTTAAATTGTTGTACACCTAACGCTCTTATGACTCTTACAGAATATTTAGTAGATTATGCTTCTGAAGACACACGCAAAAAAGGTTACAAGATGATTGAAGAAGAACTTAAAAAGATACCAAATGACAACGTTAGAAAGATTGCAGCTGAACACATTGAAGCAATCAAAAATTCTAATCAGCGTGACTTCAGATTTTAATTAGCCTAAAATATTTTATTTTTCATTTCATTTTTTAAAGTTTTTACAAATATTTTTATAAAATTTTGCTTTTTATGCAAAAATAGACCTCCCTGCTTTATGTCTTGTGCATTTAAGCAGGGATATCTGCTATATGGAGGAATTTTACATGAACAATAATTCAAATTTAAATTCACAAACATCTTCCCTTAGAACTCATATAAGTTTTTTTGGAATGACAAACGCTGGAAAATCAAGTGTTGTAAACGCCATAACTAATCAAGGTCTTTCCATTGTTTCTGATGTAAAAGGTACCACAACCGATCCAGTACGAAAAGCCATGGAAATTTTACCTTTAGGACCAGTTGTTATCATAGATACTCCTGGTTTAAACGATTCTAGTAAACTAGGTGAACTACGAATCAAAAAAACTAAGGAAATACTAAGAGAAACAGACATTGCTGTTCTTGTTATTGATTCAACAGTTGGAAAATCAAAAGAAGATGAAGAAATCATATCTCTGTTTAAGGAAATGAATTTACCTTTTATCGAGGTTTATAATAAATCAGATATTAATCTAGATTTTACACCTACTAATTCTAACTCCGGAAACACTAAAATTTGTGTAAGTGCCAAAACAAAGTACAACATTGATGAATTAAAAGAGCTTTTAGGTCACTTAATAAAAGATACTTCAAAAGAAAATCCTTTAATCGGTGATTTAATACATCCTAAAGACATAGTCATACTAGTTATACCTATTGATGAATCAGCTCCAAAAGGACGTCTTATTTTGCCTCAACAGCTAGTTTTACGCGATTGTCTAGACCATAATGCTATTCCAATCTGCTGCCAACCTAGTGAACTAGACTCCATTTTAAAAACATTAAATTATAATGTTAAGCTTGTAATCACAGATTCACAAGCATTTAAAGAAGTTTCAAAAATTGTACCTACTTCTTGCTTGTTAACCTCTTTTTCTATATTAATGGCAAGATATAAAGGATTATTAAAACAACAAATTTTAGGAGCGAAAGCATTAAAAAATTTAACAGATTTCGATACCGTTCTTATTGCTGAAGGATGCACTCATCACCGTCAGTGTAACGATATTGGTTCAGTAAAAATGCCTAACTGGATTAAAAATTTTTCAAACTCTACTCCAAATTTTATTTTTTCTTCTGGAAGAGATTTTCCCGAAAGAACTACTGAATTCAAAGTAATTGTTCACTGTGGTGGATGTATGCTAACACAAAAAGACATGGAAAATAGGGTAAAAATTGCAACTAAAAACGGTACTCCTATTGTAAATTATGGCATTGCAATTGCATATATGAACGGAATATTAGATAGAAGTCTTGAAATCTTTCCTGATCTTCATAGCCTTTTATAATAGCATAATTTTATAATGGCACAATTTTATAATGGCATGTTTTTATAATTTTAACTATTATTTTTCAATATAAAAGAGCTCTAAAAGTATATTATCCTTATCTTTTAGGGCTCTAATTATTAAACATTTCTTTACTTTTTTTGTCTATCTCCAATTTTTTCTCTGCTCTTTTAATAAAATCCATATAACTTTTTACGCTATCATCATATTTTTCTATTCCCATACTTAATGAAAGCTTATATTTTCTTTCTGTTCTTGCATAATTTTGCTTCAAAGCACTATTTACATCATTTTTTAATTCCATTATTCTGCTTCGTTCTTCAAATTCTTTTGCATCTGACTTAATCTCATGATGTACAATTTTAAAATACATGGCAAATTTATTACTATCTATTCTAGCTACAACGCCTTTCCTTTTAGCATCTTTTGAAGCCGAATCTAATATATTTGCTACACTTATTAAGGCATTATTGCCTTCATCTACGCCATACTTTTCATTAATACTTTTCAGCTGATTTATAGAAAATAAGAAAAGCACCAATGCATTGCTATTTTCTAGGTCATCTACATTTTCGTCAGATGCTCCTTCTTTTCTTTCTATTATTACATTGTTCAACCTGCGAAAAAATTCCTTCCTATTATATAATGAAGTAATAGAATCACTAGATATAAGCTCCTCTTGCACATTTAAAAACACTACAAATACTGCAAACACTATACACACTGACACTATTGGCAACCATATGAATCGTATTAACGAAAATCCCAAGATTGCAGGAAGTAAAGGAACTGTAGCAATAGCCAAGTTTTTTTCCCTTTCTAGCACGTACTTTTTTTGAATGCTTCGAATAATTGCTTGTATACTAGCTGCTAGCAAATATATATATCCAATAGCAACTTGAATCACATAAAATTTTCCAAGATGGTATTCATACTCTTCCGTATAATAAAAAATAAATCCCGTTTCAGAATTAATAACACACAAGAAAAAATCAATAAACATCAAAAACGAGGCCACTAATTCTACTTTTTCCTTAACTTTATTAAACTCTATTCCAAAACCAATAGCATATTCAAAATAGCAAAACCACAGATAACCTACTATAGCTTCTAGCATAAAATAAATAGATTTAAACACATATAAAGAATCCATGCTTCTTATAGCAGTATCTCGCTCTAAAATAGCCACAGTACAATCCATAAATATATATATTATTGTAGCTAAAGTTGCTTTAAAATATGAAGCTTTTGTATTAATTTCTGTAGTTTTTAAAAAATAATGTATTGCTAAGCTTAAGAGAATTGCTATGCAAAACACATTTATTTCTATATAAAAAGATAAATATGTTAACACATCCACTATAATTGCCCCTTTTTATTTATGACATTGATTTACATCATTTCTAATTTAAAAATAATATCATAAAATCATCATTCCTAATACTAATTATATCGACAATTATAGATTTTCTTTTTATCAAACTAATTAAAGGTTTTCGGGCAAAAAAATAAAAGCCCTAGAATCTATCATTTGATAAATCCTAAGACCTTTTCTTAGAGCGACAGACGGGGCTCGAACCCGCGGTCTCGACCTTGGCAAGGTCGCGCGTTACCAACTACGCCACTGTCGCATATTATTTCCGACAGTTAA
>FOPE01000060.1 GCA_900113385.1 Lachnospiraceae bacterium C7 | reverse complement strand
CACTTTTTGTATTTTACGAATTCCCAATGGAAATCCGTAGAAGTATATATACAACAAATCTTATTGAGAATCTTAACAAAAATCTCAAACGAGGAACTAAGCGTAAGGAGCAGTTCCCAAACGAAGATTCTCTTGAAAGATATGTTTGCAGTTTTTATTGCGACTATAACCAGACAATGGACCGTCGTGTACATAGAGGCTTTAAAGAATGTCGTTCTGAACTAGAAGCGATGTTCATGTAACTTATAAACAAGGTCACTTTGAAGAAGTATTTACACAAACTTCTTTACACAATCCATAAAATATTTCAAGGTAAAATAAAGTATTGAAGAAAAATTAATAATAGGTTAAAATTTTATGTGTAATATTTTATTTAATGTATAGAGGGATATGTAGGAATTGGGGTTAAAGATGAAATTATCATATTTAAATTGCCGTAATACACTTATATGTAGAAATTTAAAGCAAGTAGTATAAAACGCGTAAAGTGAGACCTTGCATTCTTAGCATATCTGCTAACATATTTCAAAAAAGTAGAAACATAAAAATTATACAGCAGTAATAGGAGAAAAGTATTTAAGGGTATATAAAGTATGGGAGGAAAAAATGGACAACAAATATAAAGAATTCGAGATAGTTATTGATAATGACTCGAAAAACATGTTTGAAAATGAAGAGTCGAAAAGAAATGAAACAGAGAATAATACAGTAGAACAAAAGAAACATCAATTACCAGAGGGATTAAGAGAAATTAATTCTCATAGAGAGATTGTATCAAAAGTTGCATATTTAATAGGTGTGAAAAAGACTTTTTTTGAATTTGATAACCAGTCACCACAAATTGAGATATACAACGAGTTAGAAAATAATAAAAATGCTAGAATAATAAGAAATTTGTGTATCTTGAGAACAACAATAGAACGAAATTTTAAGTTTATAAAAGATGGTATGAAATACGAATATAAAACACTGAACACAGTAAACAATCAATATATTCAAAGTGCAATAGAAAACTTGCGAAAAGATGACATTGATATAGTTAAATATAGTAATCATAAATTATCCCAGTATGTTATTGATATAAATAGATTAATTTCGAGTCATATCTTTTATTGCAAAGATATTTTTCCAGATTGGGTTGTATGGGATTACATAAAAGATTTATTCTTGATGCCAAATGGCTATACAGAAAAAGGAACAAAAGCGGCAATGGAATTGTATTATCCAAACGTAAATAATTATCCATATAAGATGTATATAAATTGGAAAAATCCCAAAGATGAAGGAAATATTTTATATAATGATAAAAAATTTTTAGAGCTATTATATCAATGGAATAATGATGTGTTTAAAGAAGTAGGAAAAGTATCAGATATTTCTAGCGAATCAAAGTTAAATATAAGAGAATTTATTGAAAATGGGCAGATTATAGATGCTATATGCGACTGTGAAAATTCTGACCCATATAGACTTGCTTCAGTATTTACAAATATGAGTCAACGTTTAACAGAAAAAATAAATAAAATAATTTTGGTCGACGATCAAAATACCAGCAAGGCTTGGGACTTGTTTGATCAGTTGGTTAGTAATATACCAATAGAACATATTTCGACTGAGCGCGTCACAAAAGAAAAATCATTAGTAGATATAGTGCTTACAGCAAAAACATGTAAAGAACATTATGTAAATAAGGTAGATTCATTTATTTTAATAAGTTCAGATTCGGATTTTTGGGGATTAATTAATACTTTGCCAGATGCAGAATTTTTAATCTTTGCAGAAGAAGAAAAATTTGGACATAATATGAGAGAAATTGTAGAACAAGCAAATATCCATTATTCATACATAGAAAATTTTTATTCAGGGGATGTAGATGTAAGAAAAAAAGTATTATTAATGGAGTTTAGAAAGGCAATAGAGAAAATAGCAAATACAAATGTGAAAGATATATTTGAAGAAATAGTACGAGACACTAGGATAGGCATGTCAGAAAAAGAATTAGAACAGTTTTATAACACATATGTAAAATCATTAGTGTTGACAGTCAATGATGAAGGCGAATTGAAATTAGAATTGGGAAAAGGAAAAAAATAAGTAAATTTACTTGACGTTATAGGTAAATGCATATTATTATAAATAAGTGTGTTTTTATACGATGGGGTATGATACACACTTATTTGTGTTACAGTTTTACTTTGTTGTGGTAGCATGATAGCATATTATCACACAGAACTGCCACATAACTATAAAAAAAGGAGAAAACTATGAATAGTAAAAAAGTTACAGCGATTGGGTTAGTTATAGTTATTGCATTCTTAGTAGTGTATACATTAGCAAATCCAGTAGATATGGCAAACCTTAAAGGGTACAGCAGTTTTGCTAGTAAATCAATTCTTTCATTATTGCCACCAGTTATTGCTATTACTTTAGCATTAGTTACAAAAGAAGTATTCTCTTCTTTATTTGTTGGAATAGTTTGTGGTGCTACAATTTATTCTAATTTCAATTTAGAGTTGACAATTCAAACTATGTTGTTTAATAAAGATGCTGGAATGGTAACACGCTTATCAGATCCTACTCATATGGGAATTTTAGTGTTCTTGGTAGTTTTAGGAATTTTGGTATCGTTAATGAATCGTGCAGGCGGTTCGGCAGCATTTGGAAAATGGGCATCAAATCATATAAAAACTCGAGTTGGTGCACAGCTTGCAACAATGTGCTTAGGAATTTTAATTTTTATAGATGACTATTTTAACTGTTTAACAGTAGGAAGTGTTATGAGACCCGTTACAGATAGTCACAAAGTATCTCGTGCAAAGCTTTCATATATTATAGATGCTACAGCAGCGCCTATTTGTATTATTGCACCAATTAGTTCTTGGGCAGCAGCGGTTACATCTTCAGTGCCACAAGGATCTAAGATTAATGGTTTTGTGACTTTCCTTAGAACAATTCCATATAACTATTATCCAATCTTAACAATCATCATGATGATTTTTGTTATTGTTAGAAGATTAGATTATGGAAAAATGAGATTACACGAAGATAACGCAATAAATGGTGATTTATATACAACATCAGATAGACCATATGATGGGCAGGATAAACTTATTATTAATCACAAGGGAAAAGTTATTGACTTATTGTTCCCAGTAATTGTATTGATTATTGCATGTATTTTTTCAATGGTTTATACAGGTGGATTTTTTGAAGGTGTAGATTTTATTACAGCTTTTTCAAATTCTGATTCTTCAGTAGGTTTAGTAATGGGTGGATTTATTGCACTTATCATTACATTTATTTTCTATATGTACAGAGACGTAATTAGCTTTGAAGAGTTTATGTCATGTGTACCAGAAGGATTTAAATCAATGGTATCCCCTATTATTATTTTAACATTAGCGTGGACATTATCAGGAACAACAAATATTTTAGGAGCTAAGATTTATGTCGCTTCATTAATTGAAAGCTCAGCAGGAATGCTAACATCATTTTTACCAGCGGTAATTTTTGTCGTAGCTTTTGGATTATCATTTGCAACAGGAACATCATGGGGTACTTTCAGTATTTTAATTCCAATTGTTGTAGGTGTATTCCCATCAGGCGAAATGATGATTATTTCAATAGCTGCATGTTTATCAGGAGCAGTATGTGGAGATCACTGTTCACCAATTTCAGATACAACTATTATGGCTTCGGCAGGAGGTCAGTGTAGCCACTTGAATCACGTAGAGACACAGTTGCCATATGTACTGACAGTAGGTACAATTTCTGTATTGTCATATATATTAGCAGGTATAATAAGAAACACAGTGATTAATTTAGTAATTGCAGTTGGAATTTTATTAGTTGCACTTTTCGTTGTAGAGAAAAAAGTTGGTAGAGAAAGAAATGAGTAATTGATGAAGAAAAAATTATATTAAATCATATAAATTGTTTTTTATAGGCAGCAGTTTTATATGTTATTTAGCAAAGAAAGCTATACGATTAATTCAGAATGTATGAATGTCGTATAGCTTTTTTAATTTTGATAAAAATTAAATATTTTAAAAGAAACTAAATCTTAACAAATCTTAAGATGAACCTTAACAAATCTTAAGGTTCTATTTAGCTTAAATTCAGATTTATATATTAAACTAATAGCTGTTTGGAACATATTGATTCTGAAGTAGTTCAACAAGCTTACCAGTGTGTCGTGTTAAAAAACTCCTTGTCGAAAAAAACGGAACATGACACATTGTTGAACTATAAGAATAAGAAAGGTGAAATTAGATGGATATTATTAATCAAATTAAAAATAGTGCGGTAAATCGCCCTACACAGTTAGCCTTCAAGTCACAGGCTGGTGAAATTAAATATCTACAATTATGGAATAAATCAGAGAAAATTGCAAAATGGATTAAAGAAAATATAGGTGGAAAAAATCCGATTGTAGTATACGGACATAAGAGTCCCCTTATGATAACAACATTTTTGGCATGTTCGAAGGCTGGAAAAACATATTGTCCTGTAGATAGATGTATGCCATCAGAAAGAATTCAGGATATTATAGAAACAGTTGAAAATGAATATGTTCTTATGACTGAATCATTAATGGAAAGATTTGTTAACGAAGAATTAATTAAAGAAGATGAAATAGAACAAGTAAACGAGTATACAATTAGATATAATAATAACAACTATATAACAGTAGAAAAATTAATCGAAAAGATTTCAAATGGTCAAAATGAAGATACAGAATTAATAAATGAAATGAGTGAGAAAGACTATGTGAAAGAAGATGATATCTATTACATTATCTTTACATCAGGAAGTACTGGAAAACCAAAAGGAGTGCAGATTACTAGATCAAATCTAGAAAATTACTTGAAATGGTTTACAGAAGTTGGAGATGATATTTACCATAAATGCGGTAGTAAGTTTTTAAATCAAGCGCCATTTTCATTTGATTTGTCAGTAATGGACACATATGTAAGCTTGGCAAGTGGTGGAACAATTATCTCAGTTGACAAAAAAATGCAGCAGGATACAACAGCACTTATTAGCTTCATAAAAGAAAATGGAATTAATTATTGGGTATCAACACCATCTTTTGCTGCAATGTGTTTAGCAGAGCCTAATTTTGGACAAGATACATTAAAGGATTTAAGATATTTTTATTTCTGCGGAGAAACATTATCAAAAGATACAGCAGAAAAATTAATGGAAAGATTCCCTAATACAAAAGTGATTAATACTTATGGTCCAACAGAGTCAACAGTAGCAGTTACAGGAATTGAGGTAACAAAGACTATGTTAGAAGACAAAAAAAGTATTCCAATTGGTTACGAAAAGAATGGAACAAAAATTTTGATTTTAAAAGAAGATGAAGCATCTGAAAAAATAACAGAAGCTAAAGCTAATGAAATTGGCGAATTAGTTATTTTAGGAGATACAGTAGGTGCTGGATATTATAAAAATATTCAAAAAACCGTAGAAGCTTTTAAAGAAATTACATATAATGGAAAAACACAAATTGCATACTTTACAGGTGATGCAGGATATAGAGATGAAAATGAAGTTATCTTTTACCTAGGAAGGATTGATCGCCAGGTTAAATTACATGGTTATAGAATAGAGCTAGGAGATATAGAATCAAACCTTATTAAAATTGATGAGGTTAATCAAGCAGCAGTAGTTCCTAAAAAATCTGGGGATTCAATTAAACAGTTGGTAGCTTTTATTGTTACAGAAAAATTAAAAGAAGATTATGCAAGTAGAAAATACGTTAGAGAAAAATTAAAAACAATGATTCCAGAGTATATGGTACCTAAAAAAATTGTTTTCTTAGAGAAAATGCCATTAACAAATAATGGAAAAATTGATTATAAAAGAATGGAGACATTAGTGTAGTATGGAACTATTTACAAGCGTATCATTTTGGGGCTTGTTAATTGCATTAAGTATTCCGGCAATTATATTAGGTTTAAAAGAAAAAAATATTAAGTACTACGGTTTTGTTGTAACACTTATATTTGTTTTCTTGGCCTTAAGTAAGTCCCCAATGGCAATATTATACTTAGCCCTGTTTTGCGCATTCGAATATGCAATATTAAAATTATATGTATATTTGTATGAAAAAAATGGAAGAGAAGCAAAAACTTATTATTTGTTTGTTGTGCTATCTTTATTGCCACTAACATTAAATAAAGTATTACCGCTTCTCCCAGGCAACTTAAAGGTTTTTGCGTTCCTAGGAATTTCTTATATGACATTTAAAGGAACACAGATGGTAATAGAGATTTACGATGGATTAATAAAAAAGATAAGTTTATTTGATTTCTTATATCTATTTTTATTCTTCCCAACAATTACATCTGGTCCAATTGACAGAAGCAGAAGATTTGAAGAAGAAATTCATACTAAATTACCAAGAAAAAAATATATAGAGAACCTCGGAGAGGGTATCTATAGAATCTTATTGGGTATAATGTATAAAACTGTATTTGCAGCAATCTTTTATCAGTTCATGCTTAGAATTGGAAAAACAGATACAGTACTTAGTCTAGTAGGTTATATGTATATGTATGGCTTTTATATGTTTTTCGATTTTGCAGGATACAGTCATATGGCGGTGGGAACAGGTTATATTTTTGGAATAACATTACCAGAAAACTTTAATAAGCCGTTTGTAAGTTTAGATATGAAAGAATTTTGGGATAGATGGCATATTTCATTATCACATTGGTTTAGAGATTTTATTTTTACAAGAATTGTAATGAAAATGGCCGAAAATAAATTCCCTAAGAAAAAACTTCACAGGGCATCCATAGCATTCTTGATAAATATGTCTGTTATGGGAGTTTGGCATGGTTTGAGTTTAAATTATATAGTTTATGGTATTTATCATGGTGTTTTGTTAGCACTTACAGAGATTTACCAGAAAAAAGTAAAATTCCATAAGAAAAACAAAAAGAAAAAATGGTATAAAGCAATACAATGGTTTGTAACATTTAATATGGTAATGTTTGGATTCTTAATTTTCTCAGGAAAATTAATATAAACATCCATACGAACATATCCAAGCCATAATTATAGTCAAGGACATACGAACATATCCAAGCCATAAGCATAGTCAAGGACATACGAACACAATCCAAGAAAAATAATTAAGTACAATTAGATTTATATAAAACAATTATAATAGAGAAAAGAGAGGAAAATAAAATGCAAGAGAAAATTTTAGATATTTTAGAAGAATTATGTGGAGATGAAGTCGTAAAAGAGGAATTAGATATCGACTTATTAGAAGAAGGATTATTAGATTCATTAGATTATTCAGAGTTATTAGTTGATATAAAAACAGAGTTAGGGATTGTAATTGCACCTTCAGAAGTTACAAAAGAAGAAATGAATACACCACGTAAAATTGTTAACAAAGTAATGGAAAAAGCTAATTGCTAATGATTTTTAAATACTACAAAGTATAAGGTGAAGAGAATGAAAAAAATTAAAGCACTTGCAGTTGCAGGAATTATTTTTGCGCTTCTTATAACTTGTTTTGAAAATTCGCTGACTTATAATATGAAGTCAAAAAATTATAACATTGGTATGTGGAATAGTGAATACAAAGATAAATCCTACGATGCAATATCTCAAAATATAAATGATAAAACAATGATTATTTGTGGATCATCTGAGTTTGGACATGGTCGAAATACAGTATATCATCCAATGAATATGTGCAGTGAAAGTAAGAATTGGATTACGATCGGTAGTTCATATAATCAAAGCATACTTCATGCAATAGCAGTCGGATCTGTTGGTAAACAAATGAATGGCAAAAAGGTTACAATTTTATTATCGCCTACCTGGTTTTATAAAAAAGGAATAAGCCCAAGCCATTTTGAAATGCGTTTCTCAGAATCAGAATATTATCATTTTATGGAAAATAAGGATATACCAACTAGTTTAAAAAAATATGTAGCAAAACGTAGCGAAAAATTATTGAAAAATAATGAAGGATTACAGTCAAAAGTTAAATTATGTAATAATATTAATTTAAAAAAAGATAAGTCGAAGTTTGCTGGCACAAAATATGATTTCCAAAAGAAATATTCAAGACAAAAGGAATATATAACTGTAAAGACAGCATTAATGCTTTCGCAAAATAAAATATTTGGTGAATTGAAGAACAGTATTAAGTCTAATAAGGTTGTAAATGCATTAGATGATTTTGAAGACTCAGCAGATAATGATTTGACTTTAAAAGATGCAAAAAAAGCCAGTATTTCACAGTCTCATAATGAATATATGATGAGAGACAAATCATTTATGAAATTAAAACCGAGATTAAAACAACTAAAAGGATCACATTTAAAAGATACATGGGATGAATCACCAGAATACTCTGATTTAGAGTGCTTTATTAAGGTGTGTAATTCACAAAATATAGATGTGCAATTAATTTTACTTCCAGTAAATGGAAAATGGTATGATTATACTGGAATGACAAAAGACAAACGTCAGGTTTTATCAAAAAACTTAGATGATATAGCAAAAAAATATAATGTTAGATATGATGATCTTTCAAAATTAGATTATGAAGAGTATATAACAAGTGATGCAGTTCATCCTTGGAATTTAGGCTGGATAAAAATAAATGAAAGAATGAAGGAATTCTATTATGAGAAGGGAGGTAGTGGCTATTAGTAAGCCATGACACGGTAATGGACAAAGAATTTGCTAAATTAGTATTAAAATGCTTAGCAATGATGATAATAATATTTGCTTTTGCAATGTTTAGTGGCGTTATTGAAACACCTCAATTCACATATGCTGAATTCTAATTTGTATTAAGAATCAATTATAGATGTATATCATAGGCTAGAAGTATATCAACATGCAAATTGTATATTGTAGGCTAGAAGTATATCAACATGCAAATTGTATATTGTAGATTAGAAGTATATCAATATACAAAATGTAATCATAGATCATATGTATATTAATAAGTTAGATGTAAT
>FOPE01000063.1 GCA_900113385.1 Lachnospiraceae bacterium C7 | reverse complement strand
TACCAGAACGCCCAAACATGAAGATAATCAGCCAAAGGATTGTCTTTATATTTGGACGTTTTTTGTTTTGGAGAAGGGTAAAAGTAGGATCCAAAAATCAAAAAGCGTAAAAAAGCCCAAGTGAAAAATAAGGAGGAAAATAAAAGATGATAAGAGGAATGAAGAAAAAATTGTTGATAGGGTTGTTAACAGCAGCAGTGGTAGGAAGCAGTCTAGCGCCAAGTGTGCCATATAGTGAAGAGTTTACGCAGGAAGTTAAGGCTGATACTCCATCTGCAGTTACAACACGAAAAGCAGTTACTGTTCAAGTTAATAAAACACAAGCATATAAATGGGGTGGTAGCGGCGCAGATGGTGCTACATTATATAAAAAAGTAAATAATAACTATATAAAAGGAGCTGGAGCTGCAACAGAAGGTGCAAAAGTATACAAAATCAATGATCCTACAGTAGTATCTGCACAAGCTGTAGAAGGTGAAGGTCCTACTAGTTATAAATGGGGTGGTAACGGCGCAGATGGTGATGCATTATATAAAAAAGTAGGTAATGACTATATAAAAGGAGTTGGAGCTGCAACAGAAGGTGCAACAGCATACGAAATCAATAATCCTACAGAAGTATTGGCAACAGAAGATGGTGATCCAACAATTACTACAAGCCTTCAATTCTCAGCAGGTAAATATTATGAAACTGCCGACAGTTCAATTGCATTAACTGAAGATCAGTGGAAAGGGAAAGTAGTAGATGCTGTACAAAGTGAAGCTAGTGGAAGTTTCACAGTATACGAGAAAGATACAACTAAAGCAGTAGTTGAGGTTACACCATCAAAAGATACAAAATCAACATTTTCTAATACTAAAATTGGTTCAACGTCAGGTACTTCGGCTGTTATCGATAAAAACAAAGCTACAGAAGTAACTGGAGATGTAATAGCTTCAGACCCTGCTAAAACAATCAAGTCAGTAGTTGCTAAAATTATTAATACAACAACAAACCAGCAGATTGGTACAGATATTACAGCTACAAAAGTTGATGGAACAGACAATACATATAAATTTGCATTCCAGACAGCTGAAGATAGCGTTAAAATTTTAATTAGCACAGTAGAAGAAGACTTGATGATTACACCAAAACTTACAGATACATTAGCAAGCAATGTAGGTACAGCAGCATTAACATCTACATCAGCAGTTAAAGTAGGTAAAGAGTTTGAATTAAAAGTTACATTAGCAGAAGGTGCAAAAGCATCAGATGTAACTGTAAAAGCAAATGATAAAGCTTTAACAGGTACAGAAGAAGATGGTGTAGTCACATATAAAATCCCAACAACAGGAATGAAAGACAAAGAATTAGAAATCTTTGTAACAGGCCACAGAGACAATGATGGTTTAGACAAAGAGGTATCTAAGAATGGTTCAAAAGCAACAGTTAATAATACAAGTGCAAAGGATGTATCAGTAGATGCAAACTCAGTATTAGAAGCAGTAAAAGAAGGCGAAACAAAATATGTAAATGCCTTAATGGAAGTAAAAACAGATAATACTGTTGATACAACTGCCTTAAAAAAAGAAGTTGAAGCAAGAACAACAGTAGATACAAAACTTAAATTAGCTGGATGCATTGATATTAACATCTATAAAGAGGTATCAGATACAGCTGATGGAGCAGCTACTGCTACAACAGCTAGTACAGCAGTAACATCATTACAGAAACCAGTAGTAGTAAACTACTTCTTACCATCAGAAGCATTAAACAAATCAGGATACAAAGTATTAAGATATCATGATACAATCGATGAAATTACAACAACACCAAATGCAGATGGTGAATACATCGAAGTAAGCGGTGGAAAATTAACATTACATGTAAAGAAACTATCAGAGTTTGCTGTATTGTATAATGATGAAGCTGGAACAACACCAGAAGTTAACCCAACAGATCCAACAGACCCAACTAATCCAACAGATCCAACAACACCAGATGCAGGCAATACAGACAACGGAGCAGTAACACCAGCAAATCCAGCTGCAACAGCAGGCGCAACAACAACAAAAGCAGATGAAGCTAAGAAAGCTCCAGCAGCTCCAGCACCAGCTAAGAAATTATCAGCAAAGACAGGTTCACCAAAGACAGCTGATTATGCAGTAAACTCATTACTTGCATTATTAACAGGTGCTGCAGGATTATTTGGAATTTCACTTATGAATTCTAAAAAAAGAAAAGACGAGGATCAGTAATCCAAAACAAAAAGTTTAGATTAAAAATCCTTGAATAGATATAAAGCTCACATCTTTTAAATCCAAAAGTATAAATAAAAAAATCTTATCCACACCAGACGTTCTGCCTGGTGTGGTTTTTTGTTGTCTGAAGGGTTTTAGGTGAGTTAAAATAAAGTACATTAGAAAGAAATGTAAAATGCGAATAACATATAATTAAATCAATCCCTTTAAACCCAAAAAGAAGGGCGGTGGGTGGGAAAATAAACTTAATAGTCAAAACACAAGCGCCCATTGTTTGTTAGAAATTACAAATATCGTTTCCATTTAAGTAAAGAAACGATATTTGTAGCTTTTATAACTCCCTATAATTTTCCTGGAATTGTCACTCTATTTAGAAAACGGTTGTAGATTAAAGCAATGTTAGAACTTTGGTCAAAATTTAGAATTATTGCAAGTGAATATTGGCGATATTTTAGCATAAAACAAGCTATTTCATTCACTAATTCCAGCGAATATTCTTAAAGTAGTAAATTCAAATAGTTTCCAAACCATAGTGAAATAGCTCTTGAATTTTAGTTTCCTATTTTTCTCACTTCTACCCATTATATCTCATCTCTACCTGCATTCTCACTAGAGCCCTTCATAGTGTTTTCCATAATGTTTTTAGTAGAACTTTTCATAGAGCTTTCCATAATGTTTTTAGTAGAACTTTTCATAGTGCTTTCCATAGTGCTTCTAGCAGAGCTCTTCATAGAGTTCTTTATTGAGACTCCTAATAATCCAACTGCGCTTATCAGCACTACAATCAGCTGTATTACTGGGTAGTCTGATGTTTTAGTAGAGCCGACCTTTACAGATGTGTTAGAGGCCAATTTAGCGCCTTTTAAAGCATTTGATTTGGCATTGGCACTAGCATTTAAGTTTGAATTACGATTTGAGTTATCATATGAATTGTCTTTAGAGTTATCATCTGAGTTATCTTTAGAGTTCTTTTGTTTGTCTGATTCTGAGGCATCTTTATCATTGGCGCTATCACTATATAAAACGGCAAATTCGGAGAAGTTCTTCAAATGCATTGTAATGACATTTTTTGCTGGGTTTAGGGTAATATATTCGCCATCAGCATTAGGCTGTGTCGTCAGTTCTGATACAGTTGTTACTCCGTCTACTGCATGTGACCTAAGCACCTTATATGACTTCCTTCCTCGTGCGCTCCTAGGCAAATAGTAGCTTACATCTACATAGCCTTCCAAACTAGGCACATTATACATATCTGATCCAACTGTTTTGTCTACAGTAATATACATATATTTAGCTAATGTATAATCTTTTGCTTGTTCTACAGCGTTAACTAAGGGTTCATCGTAGCAAATATAATCATCTAGTGCCTTTAAAACAATAGAAACATCTTCGTCATTAGGCAGGCTACCAAGTGCAGATTTCAATAATTGTTCTGCATCTATGAAAAAATTTTTGCCTTTTGTGTAAAGAATCGAAGCTTCTTTCTTTCCATCAGCTGCGGATATTGGTAAACCATTGTTGTCTAGATGGCCCTCAACATAGATTTTTAAATGGGGGTCAACACACTTTAATGATTTCGCTAGGATAGTGTACATAAGGGTCCCTTTTTCCTGGTCAAAATAAAAATTATTGATTTCGAGCCCATCAGCTCTTTCAGCTGTTACATTAGTAAATAATGAAGGATCTTTCAATACAACCATAAACTCAAGATTTTCCCCTTTTTCAACATTGGCAGAATCTTTAAGTACCTTCAATGTACCTACATCGCTTGAAAGAGTATTTTCAAAAACAGGTTTCACTTCAAAATCACTTTGTGATGTTTTTATCGTTATAAACATATGGTCGGATGTTGCTTTGAAGTTTAATTTATATCTTTGGCCTTCTTTGGTGACACTTACAGGGTTTCCATTTACGATTGCAGTAACATCTGTAATCTTTTTATTTTCAGCAGGCTTTACAGAAAATGAAAGTGTCTGTTCTTCATCTTTTTGGTCAACCTCATAAGTATTGTATGTTAATCCTATTCTAGGCGCTTTTCCGTTGATAAGTATATCATTGATTTGAGTACCATGAGGTTGACCATCTGGACCAACAGAATAAATCATAAGATCTGATTTGCCTTTTTCTAATTCATTGAAGGTTAGTATGTAAACATCTACAGGGTTTCCATTCTGAGGTGGATTAGCTAGCTTTGTACCAAACGTTACATCGTCTTCATTGTCGTAATATTCTTTTGGAATATCAGAAGGCCAACTGTAAATTTCTGTAGCATTACCTTCTGAATCCCATGTGAGAGTGGATATAGGTGTAATCGTCACCTTCTTCATCACCATAACATCTGCCGTTACTCCCTCTGCAGGGCCAGGGGTTTCTTGAGCTTTGACCTCTTGGGTGAAATCCTCGCTAAATGGTGTGCATGGCGCTAAACTCGTTCCCACAACAGTTGCAGTAAGTAAACCAATTAATAACTTCCTTTTTACTCCTCTTAACATTTTATCCTCCTTCGTATTGGTAAATTTAACTTCCTATATAATGTATGTCGTCATTTTTATGGCTAGTGCTCGAAGTATAGTTAGACTTCTTACAAAAAAACATATAATTACATATCGAATACGCCAAATATCCCACAAACACCGAATAGCGCGACACTTTTTCGGCCGTCTTATTAGCGGTAAGGTCCCACCCGCCTCCCTCTTTATGAACAATAAAAAGCCCCATATGAAACAGAACGTTTCATTGGGGCTTTTGTTAGATTTCTAGATTTTTAGATGTGTGATATATCTATTTAAAGATAAGGAAAATTAATTGTAAGTATAATCCTTAGTATAATTTTTAGATTATCTTTAGATTATCTCTTAATTACTGATCCTCGTCTTTTCTCTTTTTAGAGTTCATAAGTGAGATTCCGAATAAGCCAGCTGCGCCTGTTAATAATGCAAGTAATGAATTTACTGCATAGTCAGCTGTCTTTGGAGAACCTGTCTTAGCTGATAATTTCTTAGCTGCTGGAGCTGTTGGAGCTACTGGAGCTTTCTTAGCTTCATCTGCTTTTGCTGTTGTAGCGCCTGCTGTTGCAGCTGGATTTGCTGGTGTTACAGCTCCGTTATCTGTTGGATTTGCATCTGGTGTTGTTGGTTGTGTTGGATCTGTTGTTGTTCCATCGGTTGTAGATCCACCATTTGTATTTGTTGATTCACCATCTTGGTAAACAATTGCAAATTCAGAGAAATCTTTAACACTTAATGTTATTGTATTTCCGTTAGATGTAAATGTGTTTCCGTTATATGGTAATTCACGTTTAACACCATCATGAACTGTAATTACTTTATAGTTTGATTTGCCCTGTGCTTCTGCTGGTAATGTAACAACTACATTTACTGGAGAATTAATTGATGTCTCCTCTTTAGCTGCTGCAGCAGCTGTTTTTGCAGCTGCTAAATCTGCTCCAACACCTTTTTTAATATCAACATCTACTACACATGCTGTTTTATACTGTGTATCAGCTGTTGTAGACTCATTTAATTTTCCTAAGTATGATGAAACATAATCACCTAAAGTTTGATCTGATGCCTTACTTGCAACACTTACAGCTGCTGTAGTATATACAACTTTTCCAGCATCTTCTGGTTTTGTTACACTTGTTAATAAATCATTTCCATTAATTGCTACATTGTAAGGAGCTTTTACAGCTGCTCCACCATTGTCATTTGCAACTTCTGTGTTATTGTTTTTACCACCTTGTACAACGATATTAAGGCCTTTCTTTACGTCAACTGATACAGGAATTTCAAAAGCTGATGACTTATCTTCAAAAGATTCTGAACTAGCACCATTAATTGAATATGCACCTTCGATAGTAGCATCTTTATCTGGTGTAATTTTAAGTTTATATCCTGTGTCTGTTGATTTAACTTTTCCTGTTACAGCTTCTCCGTTTGAATCTACTAATACAGCTTTTGCGTTTTTTAAATTTGTTGTATTAATTGATGGTGTAAACTCAACTGCTTCATATGTTGGTGTAACTTCAACTGTTACAAGCTGCTGTACATTGTTAAGAACAAGCTTATATGCTTTCTGTGTTTCATCATATACAGCTGTCTGTTTTGTACTTGAAACTGTTCCATCATCAGCTGTTGTCTGTAATTCGCAATCTACTGATTTAAGTTTTTTGGTGTTATCAGCAACATCTTCGACTGTGAGGTAAATTGTAGCACCTACGCCTTTTTCTAAGTCATATACTGTATTTCCAAGTGCTTCGCTTCCGTTTTTCTCTGTTACAATTCTCTTATCTGTAATATGACTTGTGTCACCTTTTTCTTTAATTAAGACACCAGGTTTTTTCTGATTTACTGTTGTTGTATCAGTTGTTGTGCCAGGTTCATCTGTACCAGTTCCACCTGTGCCAGTTTCACCTGTACCAGTAGTGTTTTGTGTTTTATTATATCTAGCTGTATATGTTGCATTGTTTGTAAATAAATTTCCACCTGTAGTGTTTAATGTAACTGTTGTTCCATTATAAGTTCCAATTTCTGTTTTTCCATCATCAGCGTATAATTTCTTATCTTCAGCACCATCAGTTATACTTGTAATAGAATAAGTAGCAGTTCCTGCAGTTTTAGTAATTGTAA
>FOPE01000064.1:2594-6599 GCA_900113385.1 Lachnospiraceae bacterium C7 | reverse complement strand
CTATATCAGAATCGGAGATTGCGAAACTTGAAAAACCGAAAGTCAAAGAAGTAATAGAGAAAACTTGTAAGATAAGAACTCCAAGTTTGGACATTGGAGAGGGGGGCTTTTCCTATGTTAATGTACAGAAAATTATGCCTAAATCAATGTGTGAAAATTGTATATATACATTTATGGATAGAGTTGAAAAAGTGTTATCAAAATAAAAAATAGAAAGGAGATTTTAACATTGTTCGAAAATATTTCAATTAGGGGAAGAATGGCATATATGATATGTTCATTTGAAAAATTATTATTATATTATGAATGCAATAAGGAGGAGTGGAAAGGATTACTAGAAAAATTATGGAAGTATACGAGTACGGAGTTTTTAGATGACTGGATGTATGAAATTGCTGAATATATGCCAGAGAGTGTTTTGGAGGATTCATTTGAAGGCGCAGAATTTATTTCTGTAGGTGAATATACTCATTTGCAGAAATTGTATAGAAATACAGATGCTAAAGTTTTATCTTTTTTGAGAAGTGTTTTTGAATGCGGAACTTGTGATCTTTATTCAAAATTATATAATTATAGTCCTAATACGATTAAATGTGTTCGACAAGCGACGGATATTTTGAAAAATTTGAACATTGAATTGATGGACGCGAAGTTGTTTGAAAAATATGCTTATACTGATTGTAATGGATGGGGGGTTCCCTTTGAAGGTAAAAAAATGTCTATAATTCTTTGATACGATAAGGTGGCAATTTAGCAAAGGTAAATAAAGCCAACGACATTGATTCGTGAATACAGTATTTTTTAACACTGAATTTTTAGTTTTATAAAAATTAAATTAGACTTTGAATTTTTTGGAGTTTAAGAGGAATACAGCAAACCTAAAATAAAACGAATACAACTACAAATATGAAACATTAGCAGGAGACTTTATTAATGATAAAAAAATAAAATTAAAAGATACAGTTTCAAACATTGAAATAGCAAAAGAAATGAGCGATTCAGATAGAAAAAAGCTCAAAAGATAGTAGATAAATACCAGGCTGAATTTAAAAAGAAATATAATGTCTTACCAGAACAAAGTGCACATGGTGTAAATATTGTTAGGACTTCGATTTGGGCTAAAATGCAGATATCCAATCGGAAGGCTGGTGTACTAAAGGTGAGGCAATAGGTGATATAGCACAAGTTGTAGTGCCATTTGCGTGGGCCAAGTTATCAAAAGCAGGCAAGATAACCGAGGGTGGAAGTGATATTGTTGAAGTTAAGTTATCAAAAAAGAAATATCCAGAATCAGCTCGGCATATTGAAGAAGCTATAAAGGATGGACAATCAGATACTTTAACTATAGATAGAGGAGGGGCTTCGTTACGTAGAAAAGCATCATTAAAGGGGGGTGATACTGTTCCTGGATTAGATAGGGATGAATATCCTCCTGCTATGTCTAAAGAAGGTGGAACAGGTGCAAGTATAAAACTAATAAATCCTTCAGATAATAGAGGCTCGGGTTCATCAATATCTGCTCAATTGAGGAAATATCCGAATGGTACAAAGTATAAAATTGTCATAACAGATGAGGATTAAAACTATGAAGAATATATGGAAAGAAATTTTAGAGATAGTATATAAATCAAATAATAATATTGATGTTATTGATGGAAATAAAGAGTTGGGGATGGAAGAATGTATTAATTTAAATATTCCCAAAGATTCTGTGTTATACTCAGTTGTAACTAATTCTAATGGGATAATTATAAATAATTGGATTAGATTATGGGGGCAGAACAGTAATGTAAATAATGGAGTTGGATATTATAATACATTATTTCAAAATGATATTGAAGGATTGTTTCTTGTTGCGAGTGATGTTCTGGGAGGCTTGTTTGCTATAAATATAAACAAGTTTACTGAAGGTAAAAATCATATATGGTATTTTGCTCCTGATACACTTGAATGGGAATGTATGGACATGCAATACAATGAATTTTTGGCGTGGAGCATGCAAGGTGATATTGATGAGTTCTATTCGACAATGAGATGGAATAATTGGCAGGAGGATATTAAAAATATAGGTATCAATTATGCATTGTTAATATATCCATTCTTATGGGCAAGAGAATGTGATATAGAAAAGGCAAGCAAAAAAATGGTAAACATAGATGAAATAATTAAAATCAATTTTGAATATCATAATAAGTTTGCGTAAATGCTATAATAATATTAATGACAGGTCAATATTTTAGCACCACCAACCTGGACTATTAAAACTAACCAAACTAAATCCAACAACCAAGAAATAGCGTTTTTAGTCCCAGCTGGGAATACTTAAGTAAAACTGAATAATGAATCTTCAGTTTGGTCCCATTAAGCTGATATGCAAGCACTCTTAATAAAAAAATATACTTGTTGGGAGTGTTTTTCTATGACTAAAATTAAATCTATCAATTCAAATCAGCTTTATTTACCTCAGAATGCTGAAGTATCGCTTGAGTTGGCAGGTAATACAGCACAGGTTGTAGCGCCATTTGCGTGGGCCAAGTTATCAAAAGCAGGCGAATGCGTAAAGGTTGTTAAAGTTGCATCAGAAGGTGAAAAAAGTGTAGCATTAGCAGAAGAGGGAATCGGAGCAGCATCAAAAGTTAGAGGTTCAGTTTACTCTGTTATATATGATAAAATATATGAAGGCTTTAATTTTAAGTCTAAGGTAAATCATGACTAGAAAAGGAGATAAAATAATGAACGTAAATGAACTATGGTTTAAATACGATGATAATAGGAATCCAATATATTATATTGATGAGGAGTGCAAGCATTTATATACGGGACATGCTGAAGAATATTTCAAGAATGGAAAAAAATATTGGGAAGCAGACGTTGTAGATGGAATAGTAGATGGTGTTTACAAAGAATATACTGAAGACGAGGATAATGTATTAGAGCTTATAGAATATGAAAAGTACAGTTTAGGCAATGGATTGAGCTTTGAATTTCATAAAAATGGATATATTTCATCTGTATGTATAGTTATAAATAATTATATAACAGATTGTCTTGAATATAATGAAAAAGGGGAACTTTGTGGTGGAAACTTTTGGGAAAATGATAAAGCAAAAGCATATATGGCTAGTGTCGATTGGTGGGTTGAGCGTCTAAATGAGTTTCGTACGAAGTTTGACCTAGAGATAATTAACGAGGAAATATTGCGAGATGGCAAAAATTTCGATTACATGAAGTATTTTAGATAAAAAATGAGATTAAAGGAGATTTTTATGGTAGTAGTTATAGATGCAGATTATAATGAAGAAACAAGGCAAGGACATGTAGCTGGAATTGTGGCAAAAGACATTTTAGCAGAAAAAGAGGAGTATATAGTTACCTCTATTGTGAGTAATATAGGTGACTATATTCCAGGACAATTTTATAAGAGAGAACTACAAAGTGTTGAATCTATTATAAGTAAAATGGATAAAAAAGATATTGAGATGATTGTAATTGACGGTTACGCAGATTCTGGAACTAAAGAACATGCGCTAGGTACATTTGTTTATGAAGAATATAATATTCCAGTCATTGGAATTGGAAAAAATAAATATGATAGATGTATTTTAGAAAATCTAGAAGTGTATAGAGGCGAAAGCAACAAACCGCTATATGTTACTAGCAAAGGAATAGATAATGAAAAAGCAAAAGAGTTAGTTAAGCATATGGCAGGTGATTTTAGACTTCCTTATTTTGTAAAATACGCAGATAATCGAGCAAGGGATTGGAATTGCTAATTAATATAAAATAGTGTTTTGTATTTTATTACGTCAAGAAAATCAAAATGTGGTTGGATTATCATTTAATTATGCTATAATTGATTGTATTCAATGTAATTTAAAATATTTTCATATATATATTCAGCGGATCCTAAAAATGCAGAAACAAATAAAAAGATGAAGGCAAATTATGAGAAAATAGTAAAGTTTCATGAATCAAGAATTTTGCCCACATTGAATAAGATGCACA
>FOPE01000064.1:0-1614 GCA_900113385.1 Lachnospiraceae bacterium C7 | reverse complement strand
CTGCTGAACTATATAAAACTTTTGATGTGAAAAGTATATTATCAGGAGACAGATTAGAGTTCTTAGAAGATTCAATGCGTGATATTAATAGACTTTATAAATATGAATTACCAGAATAAAAAGTAAAGTATTCCCGAAGATACTTTAGAGTTAATTAGAAAGCGAGAAAGACTAATGAAAAACAAATTATTTGATTTATTTACAGGAACAAAAACTGAAAAGAATCAAAGTAGATTCTTTGCATTAAAAAATGATGTTGTAGAAAATATTTATGATAATCTATATGCATACGATTTTTCGTACGGACAAGCGACTAGTAAGTGTTACGTTGATATGGGCGGAGTCATAGAAGAAGATAATGTTGATGCTTTGGTAGTATTAGTTGAGATTATGGCATCAAAGCTTAGAAATGATGCAGAGTTCTTTTATGGAGATTTAGAAGATTTAGAACGAATTTTTAAATTACAAAAATCTTTAAATATACAAGAAGAATTGTCAATTTCAGAAAGAGAATACTTAGAGCACGATGTAAAAATACTTGAAACATACTATAACAAATTCAAAGATGCCATTACAAAGGATAATCTAATTAAGCCAAGTGATGTGATAGATGCTCCAATTCCTAAAATGTCTTGTGAAGAAGTTTTACATAAAGAAGATCAGGAGCAGCATTTAGATAATATAAGTGAAGATAGTTCGTTTGAATTAGAATATTTAATAAATGTTGAATTTTACAATGAAATGTATAAAGAAAAGAATTCTCCAAGAGAGGCTATGGATAAATGTTATGTAAGATTCAATAAATATATAAAAAGCTTATCAATTCAGTCAGCACTTGCGATGACACTTATTATTAGACTTCTTGTCAAATTTGGTGAAGAAGTTAAAGAGTCTGAATTGACAGATATGTACACAGCTTTTACAATTTACAATTCAGTTAATGCAAAAAAAATACTAGAAAAAGATAGATTTGAACTACTCAAAGAAGATGTAGAAATGATGCAAGATAAAGAAAAATTTTCAGAGTTCTTGGTGTTAGGACAGTTAAAATTCATCAAACCAATTCCAAGGGAATATGAAAAAGTTTTCAAAACATTGATGGTTAATAGTAAAAATGAAATCAACGGGAAATTAGCATATGATAGATTTGCAGATCCAACTTTTGTTAATTTAAATGATATAGCATTGAAATTAGGGGACAACTATGGAGCTTCAGGAAATGTTAAAATACATGTTGAATTATATCCATGTCCAAGTTGCCAATACGTTATAAAACAGTTTCAAGAAAGATATAAAAACATAAAGTTGGAAGTTGTATATGGAAAGATTTCTTAATAATTTAAGAAAATTAAAAGCATTATAGCTTAAAAAATATGGCAAAGTAAAATAAATGTAACCACAAAGATTAAGGTTTTATACAGTTAAAAGTTATACTTTTAGATGAGTATGAAATTGAAAAGTCTTTGTGGTTTTTTTCGTACGTTTCTTGACGAAACTCAAAAAGTGATACAAAATTAGTGTATTAGTGTGTTGACATGAGAAATCTTGTAAACTGCGAATAAGTAAGGTTTCATAGAAGTCTTATGAAAATCTAGACGATGACTATGAATCGAG
>FOPE01000065.1 GCA_900113385.1 Lachnospiraceae bacterium C7 | reverse complement strand
AGGTGCTCTTACGCGCGCACCAGCAATATTTGCCTTCATGAGAGTAGTTTATAGCAATGCTATAATCATATATTTGCCATAATTAGTGAATATCTACGCGCATGGGAGCAAAAATCAAATGTATGAGCGTAGGCATGCCTATTCACGAGGTAAATTCCTACGCTCATACATGTTAAAAGTGAATCTATGCGCGTAGGAAGGAAAAAAATCATTAAAAAGTAGAATATAATTATATTTGCCGATTGTAAAATGAAGTTGGACAACTAAATAAAAAGCTCATGTGGCAACTTTTTGATATTACAATTAACTTAAAATAAAATTATTATTAAATAAATAAAAGTGGTTATTGACAACCACGTTCCACAATGGTATATTATAACCATAAGATAAACAAGGTTATACAAAACCAATAAACAATAAATAACTTATCAACAAACAATAAATAACCTACCAACAATCACACCATAAACCAAGGAGGAGAAACATATGATAAACAAAGTAAACACAACAGAAATTAAAGGAATCGATAGCAAAGTAGTAGAAGGAATCAGAGAAAGAATCAATACACTTACAAAAGGAAATGCAATGGCCGACATAGGAACAGACTTTAAAATTGCCTACTTAGCGTACATGGCAACAGAAAAAGTAACAGCAGCAATAGAAACAGCAGCAACAGAAAAAGAAGCAGCAACAGAAAAAGAAGTAGCAATAGAAGCAGCAACAGAAACAACAGCAACAGAAAAAGAAACAGCAACAGAACACCAGCAACTTGCTCCAGAGGAAAATTGGGCAAGAGTTATGGAAGAAAATTGGGCACAAGTTATGGAAGAAAAAAATATAGAATGTGCCATTCAATTATCTAAGATGTATTCAAAAAACGAATTGTTAGCGTATCTTTATAGATACCCAAGAGAAGGCTATAAAAAAAAGGTTGGAGAATTCGGCACACCAGATTCAATTTCACAATTAGCATTGAAAATTCTAGACATCCAAGAAAACGAAAAAGTAGCTGATTTATGTAGCGGAGTCTGTGATTTCATTACTATTGCAGCAGATAAAAACGAAAAAGCATCGTTTTACGGAAGGGATATTAATAAAAACTATTGTGAGATATCAAAAATCAGAACAGGATTGTTTAATGACAATGTAGAAATCGAAAATGGGGATGTACTTGATGATTTAAATGACAAGAAATTCGACAAAATATTTATGAATTACCCATTTGGAATGCGATTAAGAAATCTTCAAGAAACTGACTATATCCAAGAACTTTATGAAAGAGTGCCTGAAATAAAAAAAGCAACATCAGCAGATTGGATTTACAATTTGTTGATGCTCGATCATCTTGAAAAAAATGGAAAAGCAGTGGCAATCATGACAAACGGAAGTACATTAAATAGCATTGACGAAAAAACTCGTGAGTACTTTGTAAAAGGCGGATATATCGAAGCAGTTATAGCCCTACCATCTAATTTATTTGAAACAACAAGTATCCCAACTACAATGCTTGTATTAAGTCATGACAACAAAAAAATCAGAATGATTAATGCAACAGAACAGTGTAAAAAAGGAAGAAGACAGAATACTTTTACAGTAAAAGACGTGGAATATATCGCTAAATTGCTAAAAGAAGAAGGAGAAGAAGCAAAAACAGTTGATATTGCCGAAGTAGAAAAAAATGATTATGTTCTCGATCCAACAAGATATTTGGTTAAAAAGGTTGAAGTAAAAAACGGCGTAGAATTTGGTAAAGTAATAAAACGTGTCACACGAGGTGCATCGTTAAAAGCCAAAGACTTAGATGAGATGGTTTCAAAAAAACCAACAAATGCGCAGTATCTTATGATTGCAAATATTCAAAATGGAATGATTTCAAAGGACTTACCATATCTTAAGGAAATCAATCCAAAGCTTGATAAATATTGCATCGGAAATAAAAACTTATTGATTTCAAAAAACGGATTGCCATTTAAAGTTGCAGTTGCAGAAGTAAAAGAAGAAAAAAAGATTTTAGCAAATGGCAATTTGTTTATTATAGAACTTGATGAAAAACAGGTGAATCCATATTTTTTAAAGGCATTTTTAGAAAGTGAAATCGGTGAAGCGACATTGAACTCAATTGTAGTAGGCGCAGTGATTCCAACTATATCAGTGTCAGCCTTGAAAAAAATGATTGTTCCATTACCACCAATCGAAAAACAAGAAAAAATTGCAACATCATACCAGGCAAAACAAAATGAAATAAAGGAATTGCAGAAAAAAATTGAAAAAGCTCAAGGGGAATTAAAAAAGATATTTGAAGAAGGCTAAGAAGAAGGGATGGGCTTGATATTGTATATCAAAATTTTAGTTAAGAAACTTTGTCAAAAATTAAAGTATGATTTCTCATAGTTAATGTTATAATAAACTTAACAGATAAATATATAAAAAAAGCGGACAGGATGATCCGCCATACATCAAAACTTTTCTTAGGGGGATAAGTTTATGAAAGCTAATTATGAGAATTGGATGCCAAAAAATTTTATTTATTCTGGCTTTGCGGCAAGCCTGATTTCGGTATGTTTAATCTATGCAGGCTACGTTAAGAAAATGAGGGAACTGACGATCATTTTCGGTATAGTGACTTTGGTGATGTTGCTCGCTAGCTGTTGGTCAGTGCTACTTTATAGAGCATTTTCATATGACGGCAAAAGGCAGATGTCAAAGCAAATTATCGAAGGAACCGCTAGTTACTTAAAGGGCATCAAAGGGGATATTCTAGATGTAGGCTGTGGTAGTGGAGCCTTAACTATAGCAGTTGCAAAAAATAATCCTGAAGCCAAGGTGTTTGGGGTTGATAGATGGGGAAAGGAGTATGCTGCCTTTTCAAAGGCATTATGCGAAGAAAACGCAGAGATAGAAGGCACATCAAACACTTGCTTCAATGAAGGTAACGCAGTGGAATTGCCTTATGAAGATGAGCGCTTTGATGCTATCGTTAGCAAGCAAGAACTTGTTCTCGAGAGCCTTAGAACTCTGAAAAAAGGCGGAACTTTCGTGATTCACGATATAATGACAAAGAGGCGCTATGGCGACATGGAGGCCTTCGTAAATAAACTTAAAGACATGGGTTACAAGAATGTTAGGCTTATTCGCACAGATGAAGGCATGTTTATGTCAAAAACAGAAGCTAGGGTTTATGGTCTCTATGGCTCAACCATCCTAACTGGTATAAAGTAGAAGGGGGAATTTTTGTAATTTGGGATATTTATATGATAATGGAAGTAAAAAAGGATAAACATTAGTTAGAAGCATTAACGTTATTATAAAAAGTAGCGTTGATGCTTTTTTATTTATCGTGAGTTTTTTAATAAAACCACATAAAATCCTTTCCCCCCCCTATTGAACCTCCAATCCAACTATGCTATATTATAAAATGTTTAATTACAAAGAAAATGATTGTAAGCAAAGCAACAAATTGCATAACATCTTAATTCAAGTCTCGCTTGCGAGACACGGCGGGGGGCATCTCGCCTGAGATATAATACTAGCTTAAGGAGAGTACATAATATATGAAAAAAATGTTTGAAATCACGGAAGGAGATTTTAAAAATAGCAATTATAATGATGAACCATATTTAGATAATTGGCCAATGCTCTACATTTTAGAAAATGGTAAACAAGCATATATCGGCGAATCAAATCATGTTAGAACTAGAATGTCGCAACATGCCATGAATAAAGAAAAGCAAATTTTTAACAAAGTTCACTTTATATATTCTAAAATGTTTAATCAGTCAGTTACATTTGACTATGAATCGAAACTTATTCAGTACATTGTAGCAGATGAATTATTCCAGGTAACAAATAAAAACTCAGGAATTGCAGATAAACAGTACTTTAATAAAGTGAAATATGACGAAAAATTTGAAGTGCTTTGGAGAAAATTGCAAGCAAAAAAACTTGTAAAACACTCCCTTGAAGAAATCGAAAATTCAGATTTATTCAAATATTCACCATACAAAGAATTAAACGATTGTCAAAGAAAAGCAGTCGAAGAAATATTAGCAAAGGTAAGAGAAAAATCGGTAAATAGAGTTGTTGTAAACGGAATGCCAGGCAGTGGTAAAACAATAGTAGCTGTTTATCTTATGAAGTATCTTTCGGACTGTGAGGAATACGCAGACAAAAAAATAGGATTTGTAGTTCCCCAGACATCCCTTAGAAAAACAATGAAAGCAATTTTCAAAAGCATATATGGATTATCGCCATCGCAGATTTTGTCGCCATCAGATGTGACAAAGAAAAAATATGATATTGTACTTGTAGATGAAGCTCATAGATTGCATCAATATAAAAATATCTCATATATGGGAACATTCAAGAAAAACTGTGAGAAAATTGGTTTAACAACTGAAGCTGATGAGTTAGATTGGATTATAAAACAATCTGAATGCACAGTGTTGTTTTATGATAGTATGCAAGTTGTAGGACCATCAGGAATAGACTTTGAACGATTTGATAAAAAAATGGAAGACGCTTTCCAAAAAAGAATGATAGCTTATTATACTTTAAGCACACAAATGCGAGTACAAGGCGGAAATGATTACATAGATTTTATAAAAAACGCTTTAAACGGACAATGTGAAAAGAAATATGTCTCAAATACATATGATTTTAAAATGTATAATGATTTTACTGCTTTTGAAAAGGATATGTATCAGAAAGAAAATGCAGAAGGCCTTGCAAGAATGGTAGCAGGTTATGCCTGGCCATGGATTAGTAAAAAAGATAATACATTAAAAGATATTACAATTCAAAACGTAAGTCGTATGTGGAACCACTGCACAGAAGGATGGGTTCACACTCCAGAAGCAATAGATGAAGTTGGATGTATTCATTCAATTCAAGGCTACGATTTGAATTATGCCTATGTAATTTTAGGCGATGACATAGGTTATGATAAAGAAAAGAAAGAAATTATAGTTCGTCCAGATAATTATTTTGATAAAAACGGAAAACGAACAGCATCTTATGAAGAACTGTTAGAGTACATAAAAAATGTGTATTATGTTCTTATGACTAGAGGAATAAAAGGAACTTATCTTTACGTATGTGATGAAGCGTTACGTGAGTATCTAAGTGAATATATTGAGATGGTTTAGGGGAAAATAAAACATATTACAAAGAATAGGATGGTATTTTAATGTACGGTAAATCTATAGAATTGTTTTTGGTAAATGGCACAGCAGATAGTCTTATTACGGCAGAATTATCAAACTGGAATGGTGAAGCTATTAAGATTCCTCGTACAGAGGTTTTAGAATGTAATAGAAATGATATAAAAGGAGCAGGTGTTTATTTCCTTTTCTGTAAAGAAGATGATGGAGAAGATGCTGTGTATATAGGCGAAGCAGAAAATTGTTTAGATAGATTGAAACAACATCTTAGGGATTTTCAGATAGATAAGGAAGATTATTACTGGAATGCCGCCGTTGTGTTTGTGGGAAGAGATTTAAACAAAGCACTTATTCGTTATTTAGAAAATCGTTTGGTTGATATTGCAAGAGAATGTGGACGTTATAAAGTATTGACTAAGAATACTTATAAAAAAACTGTCATGAAGGAATCACAGATTGCTTCAATGGAAGAATTTATTGATAATATTAAAATTCTTATTGCTACACTTGGATATAATGTTTTAAAAGCTATTCCTCAAGCAACAAATGATACTAAGTATATTTATTGCAAAAGAGCCGGAGCATTAGCTACAGGATTTATAAGTAAAGAAGGTTTAACTGTGTTAAAAGGTTCAAAAGTGTCTGAAAATATAGCAGATTCTTTTATCAGGCGAAGTAAATCATATTACAATTTAAGAAATCAGTTAGAAAGAGATGGAATAATAGTAGCCGGAGTATTTCAAAAAGATTATGAATTTAGTGCGCCATCTGCTGCATCTTCTGTTGTTTTAGGTCGTCCATCGAATGGAAATGTAGAGTGGAAAGATGAAAACGGTATCATCCTAAAAGAACTCTAACCTTCCCAATCAAAAAGGCACCTGCTCTGAGGTGACCCCCAAAAGTTAGACTTTTTAAGCGTAGCAGTTTTTGGCTGCTACGCTGTTTTTATGCAGCCAAGAGGCTGAGCCTGTATTGAACAGGACTCATCCATCCTAGTTTCTATTTAATTCTTTGTTCATTGTAATACTTTATATATCGCTCGATTTCTGATTTTAATTCTTCATAATTGTAATAAACAACACCATAATAGATTTCTTGTTTTAGTAGCTTTTCTTCCGCCCCTTCTTGTGTGGCCTCAAAGCATCAGGACCAGATATTCGAAAATCATTGACCCATTTAGCAATCAATGCAGAATTGTTAATTCCATTCTTTAGAGCTAATTC
>FOPE01000066.1 GCA_900113385.1 Lachnospiraceae bacterium C7 | reverse complement strand
CTTGTGGTCCAATTGGTTTTTCCTCTACTTTTGATACCTTCGGCTTCTCACCCTCTACATCCTTTAACTCTGGCTCTTTTGTTTCAGAAATTTTTAAACTTTTTGCCTCTGCTTTTGCAGCCTTTACTTTTTTTACTTTTAGCCATTTAGTTTCAAATGCACTTTGGGGTATACACGATTATCATAGATTTTGTACAACCTATCTATGTAATCATCTACTAATCTATACGTTGGAACTATATGACTTCTATGAAAACTTACTTATTTGCAGTTTACAAGATTTTTCATGTCAACACACTAATTTTGTATCACTTTTTGAGTTTCGTCAAGAAAAGTAAGAAAAAACCACAAAGACATTTCAATTTCATACGCATATAAAAGTATATCTTTTAACTGTATGAAAAATAATCTTTGTGGCTACATTATGATCAAAATTTTGAATATACCGCATTCACTTTCCGTCAGTCACATGAAAGATACAACGCAGTACAGTCCTTTTGTTGCTTCGAGTACATAAATCGTAACAACTCTAAACGCCCTCTCTATTCACTAGGTGATTACACCCCTGCCTTTCCATAAAAATGTTGTTAAAAAGTGTGTCCATTTGCTTGACTATGTTCCATAAATCAACTTGTCATCCTCGGTTATTTTTACGAAAGTAGTTACTTTTTTGGCTTTGCTTGCATGTAAAAATCTTGCAATAAATGTAATATCCACTATTATAATCCAGGCTATTCCCAATAACATTAATAATACATACGCCCAAATTACACAACCATTAATTAATATGATATTCCAAGAATTCTCATAGTCATACAAGATAATTTTTTTCTTTTTTGCGTATTTGTATGTCATTCCTTTTCCACGTCTCCTATATTAATTAATCCGTTTGACAAAATTGTAACTATTGTTCCAAAACAGTATTGCCAATCATAATCAAAAGCATCAATGATGCCCTTCGCCCAAACTTCTTCCATCTAGATATACATCTTTAGTTTCCTAACCTTGGCATAAAATGAAAGAATAATTCCATACATTAACTCACATATGAAATCATTCTTTCTTGATAAAAAACATTTTCAAATGTCTAATATTACTTTTTTAGTTTAATCTAATTTGAAGTCAACTCATTTAATTGTAAAAGTCTCTCTTCTATTAATCTTGCTTTAAAAAGAGGTGCTTTAGTTGTTGCTGGATCGACTGTATAGAATTTCTTGTTTTGCGCATTATAAAGTGAGATTTCCTTTTTTGTCTCTCCAACTTTAACATATTTAATATCACTGATTTTGAATTTCTTAACTTTTCCAAAAAGTGCAGGATAAACTGTTACATCATCTTCCTCAACGATCATTTTCCATCGTGCTCCTGACACTTGAAAAAGTATTCCTATAAGAAGTGTAACCGCAACTATTACAAAATATGGAATCATATCTTTTCCTTTTTCTTCAATTCCTAGTGAAAAGAATATTGCCATACAAATTGAAAGACCTACTGCAATTCTTCCTAAAACTGTTGAGGCTGCTGGTAAAAATGACACAAAATGGTGTGTGTCCTCCTTATCCAAAATTGCTCTTTCCAACTCCATAGTCCTTCTTTTTTGTTCTTTTTCATACCATGTTGATAAGCAACCCATTATAATTGCTCCAAAAATACCATATATCATTTCGATACCTCCATTTTTAATGTATTCTCATAATCTTAAAACTTTTGATTATAAGTATTTTTTTTATTTTATCTATGATTCTAATTGGTATTTAATCATAGGTAATATCTTTTCTTAACCCCTGGCTTTTCAAGTTTGGATTCGAGTAGTTTTTTATATAATGCATCTACTGTTTCAAATCCGTAACAAATTGATTCATTGTCTAACTGCATTTTTTTATCCTTATAAGAGATTTCATAAACTATCTTTTCTTTTGACTTATCATTTATATCCTTCACACAAAATCCATCATCATCTACTCTATCAATCTTACAAGGAAATTCCTCAAGTATTTCTTTACCATGATAATGTCTCATTATAGGTTTATCGCGGCATATTGATAAACAATCTCTAGTTTTTAAGTAAGCTTTTATCATATAAATGAACACAACTGCATACACTGTAAGCATCGCAGTTTCTGGCACTGGCTTCGTCACAAAAAGCATAGATATATGTGTTAGTAAAATCAGAGATATAGCACCAAAAAAATATTTTCCTAATCTCTTAAAAACGTTTCCATCATCTGATTTAACTCTTATAAAATGATCCTTTTTGTCTACAACTTTTTCAAAACCATTAAAATAATAATTCCATACTCCTAATAAAAGATATAAAGCATTCAATGTTACATACAACGCTAATTCTGCCGTTCTATCTGTATATTTCCTTGAAAATACCAGTTTTTCTTTTCCTTTATCTATCTTGGTAATACACCCTATATGTGACAAAGGATAATATCTTACGGTAACATGTGTATTCCAAAGCTCTCCTGGATCTTCAGTGCATAATAAATAGACATCTCTATTCTCATATTTAGCTATATTCTCTATGTGATATTTATCTATTTCATAAGATCTATAATCATAATGTGGCGAATCAAGATCGCTCCATTCTATTACGCCTGAAAACTCTCTATAATTATCAAAGATAACATTTGGAGCATCTAACATGATCCGCATATTCTTTACTGGCTCAGTTACAATTCCAATCATAATTGTTCCTCCAATTAGTATAATTGCTGAAAATGCCCTTGCAAATGGACCGTATTTGTTATGCTTATACATATCATAGATATAAGACCTTGAAGATTCAATTGTAAAAAGCAAACAACCAATGCATATAACTGCTTCTAAATAATATCTATTTACTATTGAAATTGGCATAATTCATTCCTCCATAATTTTTCTATTTTGCATATTATTATTTTACAATACATTTATCCTCTAGGAACTTATTATAAGAATTCTCCTGAATCAATCTATATGCGATTGACCTTACAGAAACATTATCCTTCAATCCTGATTTAAGCATATACAAGAAATAATTCTTTGCATTACCCTTATACTCAGACTTTGCAAGTTCAACTATTATTTTCAATTCTTCTTTATTGGCTTTTCTTGCCTCCTTTGAAACAAGCCCCTTTAATAAACTAATATCCTTCTTTGTCCATTCTCTGAAAATTCCATTAGCTTCATCTTGATCCATGCCTTTTTGAAGCATCTTTTCTACTTTACTTCCACTGAATCCTACTTTTTCTGCAAGTTTCTTTTCTAGTTTTTCTGTTCCTTTCGAGATTTTTGACACCTTTATTTTATCTCCAAATCCAACAGTAAGGCCTCCCCAAAGTGAATCTCTAGCTGTTTCTTTCAAAATAGTAGCCTGATCTTTTTTATCTTTAGCATTTGTTGCAACTTTCAACTCATTACTTGCAAATGTTGTAACTCCACAGTTTGCTGCATTTCCAGCAGCCGGACCAGCATACAACGTTACTTCCGCTCCAATTGCTCCACCAACAGCTGCACCTGTATAATCCTGCCAAGATGACAATTCAAGTTTTCCATGTTGAACAGAATGAATCATATCACCAACGAACGTGTAACCTACTCCACTTATAGCTCCAGCACCCATCGCTGCTAAATCATCCCAGCCACACCAATATCCTGTCTTATCAGTTGAACTTAAAGGATTTTGTACCGTATATACATATGTATTCATTGGCATTGGCATTATTGCAGTTCCTTTTATATTGTCTTCACCTGCAAAAATACCATCATTTGCCCTATACTCTCTAGCCTGAGCATAATATGTTTCTGCTAATCTATCATACTGATATCCAGTAAATCCAAATGGTTGTAACGAACTATTCTTGTTATATGTATTATTTCCAAATTCATCAAAACTATATGTTTCAACATTATCATAATTAGTATCAAACAATCGTATTGGTGTACCCATAGGATCATTTAAACATAAATATCGATCTAATGATTTAGTTTCATCAAATTCTATGTTTTCAACAGTAACCAAATTCTCATCCCAAAGATACTGTTGCATCATATTGTTTTCCGTTTTCTGTAACAAATTATTATATTCTCTTGTCAAATCAATAATCCAATTACTAGAAATTGATTTTCCATTTATAACAGATTTCTTTCCAACTCTGTGACCTAAACCATTATATACATAATCACTACGATTACCACTTTGATCTATTACTCTTTCTAATCTATTCAACGAACCATATAAATACTGATGTTTTATAACATTATCTTCAACAATTTGACTTAAATTGCCTCTTTTATCATAGCTATAATTATATAAGTGTATAATCCATTTTCAGAATCCATATTTCGCCTTTTTTTATTTATACCAACTAGATTCAATACTTCGTCATACTTATAGACAAATTCATCTACAATACCTTTCGAATCTGAGTTTGTAATTTTCGACAACATTCCTTTCTCATTATACTCGTATCTTGACGAAAGTCCACAATTAACTTTCTTTTCTAAAATCTGATCATTGTTATTATATACATAATTTACAATATTTTCTCCGCTCACAAGCTCTGTAAGTAAAGAATCTTTATTGTATTTATATTGTACTTCTTTTCCATCAGCATACTGAACTTTTTTAACGTCACCACTTAAATTATATACAAACTTAGTAGCAAAACCTTCTTTATCTATTCGTTCTGTTAATTCACCTCGTTTATTAAAACTAAACTTTTCTTTTTGTCCTAAGCCATCAATAGCTGTTTTAATATTTCCAAGTAAATCTCTCTCATATTTTTTTGATATTACTTTTCCAGTGTTGATATCCTTCTGATAAATTTCAATTAATCTATCACATTCATCATATACATAGCTTGTTTCATTGCCTTCAGCATCAACCACTTTTGTAACTTCTCCCGTCAAAGAATACTCATACTTCGTTACAGCTCCTTTTTGATTAACTGCTTCTATCAAATTGTTCATGGCATCATACTTATACTCTATTGTAGCTCCATCGTAAATTTTTTCTTTTATTAATCTATTAAGAGAATCATATTCATATTTTGTAGAACATCCAAATTCGTCTATAGATTCGATAACATTACCATTTGGATCATACAAATATTCTGTACAAGTACCATTAAAATCTATATGTTTTGTTATATGAAATGTCTGACAAATTTGCTTTTGCCTGCTGTACTGGATCAACCTTTGGAACATCTGCTTTTCCTTTGGAATCTGGATCCTTATCCTTTTCCTCCGAGGTTGTGTCATCATTCATTTCATTTGACAATTTTTGCAATGTCTGAGAAAGTGTTGTTTTTCCTTTTTCTACATTTTCTAATTTTGTCTGAGTATCTTTAACAATAGTTTGATATTCTTCGTCTATTTTGTTTAATGCATCAGCATTTGCTGTTGAACAAGCACTTAAATCTAACGGTTGTGTGGTATCCTCCACTTCATCCATATCTGGCATGCTTACTAATGAAATCAAATCATAAGATGATAGATCATTAATAGCCTCCACGTCCTTGTTATCGTTTTTCAACACTGTTTCTGCAGAATCCTGTGCATCATGGAATTCTGATAATGTGTTTTCTAAGTACATGTAACTTAGATTGTTGTTTACCGAATTCCCGAAACTTACGATATTATATAGCATCTTAAACTGCTGTTTACCGTTTAATTTTTTACTTATGGCATAATTCAATTTTGATGCTACTGGTTTTTTGTTAAGGCTTACTACGTTGTCTGAATATTCAGCTGGTATTATAATATAAGCTCCAAGTGTGCCTTTTTTTAGGCCATCTTCAGCTTCTGATAATGATGTATATTGGAAATCTGGCGATGGAAACTCAATTGTCTTCTCAGCGTAATATACTGTTTTCTTTCCGACTTTTGTTCCTTCGTCAAGATTAACGACGGCTATTTTTGAAGCGTTTGCTGTCTTG
>FOPE01000068.1 GCA_900113385.1 Lachnospiraceae bacterium C7 | reverse complement strand
TTTTATTGCGACTATAACCAGACAATGGACCGTCGTGTACATAGAGGCTTTAAAGAATGTCGTTCTGAACTAGAAGCGATGTTCATGTAACTTATAAACAAGGTCACTTTTGAAGAAGTATTTACACAAACTTCTTTACACAATCTATTATTTCTGTATGTAATTAATTTATATATTATTTTTTTATGTAATTAATTCTATATATAATTATTTTAAAATGTCTTTAATATCCTGGAGGTTTTTCTGTGTTGTAACTACTACAACTGAATCTCCTACAGAAATTTTTGTTTGACCATTAGGAGTAATAATTTTTCCTTTGTGACTTATACACGCTATAATTAAATCTTCTTTTAATTTCAATTCTTCTAGGGGAATTCCAACTACTGGAGCGCCTTCACGAATATGAAACTCTAATGCTTCTGCCTTATTTTCAATGATTCTATACAATGTTTCTACATTACTACCTATGGAATTACGCATAGCTCTTACATATCTTAAAATATATTCTGCGGTAATAAGCTTTGGTGAAATAACACTTCCTAAATTAAATTCATTAACAATATCATTTTCTTCCATTCTATTGATTTTTGTAACCAATTTAGCTTTAGAAAATCTCTTAGCATATAATGATAAAAATACGTTTGCCTCATCAATTCCTGTCATTGAGACAAATGCTTCTGCATCTGATAAGCCTTCCTCGCTTAAAATTTCTTTATCTGTTGCATCTGCATTTATAATAACAGCTCCTGGTAAAAGTTCACATAGTTCTTCGCAACGTTCTACATTTTTTTCAAAGATTTTAACTTTTATACCCATTGAAAGCAACTGTTTTCCTAGATAATACGCTAGTTTTCCACCACCAACTAAAATTGCATTTTTAACTGAATGTGTTGGAACGCCTAATTTTTTGAAAAAGTTTTTAGCTTCTTTTGGAGGGCATACTACTGTTACTACGTCTCCTGGCTCAATTGTAAAACTTCCATTTGGAATATGGACTTCATCACCACGCTCGACTGCACATACCAAAACGTTTGATTGAAATTTCTTAGAAATATCTATTAAAGAACTTCCCGAAATAATCAAA
Source organism: Lachnospiraceae bacterium C7 (assembly GCA_900113385.1). Taxonomy (GTDB): domain Bacteria; phylum Bacillota; class Clostridia; order Lachnospirales; family Lachnospiraceae; genus Roseburia. Next base: position 4,759 of record FOPE01000068.1, on the reverse strand, counting down.
CTATCATCTACATTAAACTTTAATAATTCTACTCTTCCTTTAGCAAATGAATCTATTTTATTTGCTAGTGGGAATCTTAGTATTCTTGCAATTTCTGTGGCTGCTGCTTCTTCTGGATTAATAGTCATTGCTAATCCAAGTTCTTCTTTAATATAGCCTATTTCGTTGCTATACATAGGATTTCTAACACGGGCTATTGTATTACAATTACCAGCTTTTTTTGCAATTAAACAACATAATAAATTTAATTCATCTGACTGAGTAACTGCAATAAGTAAATCTGTCTCTTCAATACCAGCCTCTTCTAATACAACATGACTTGTACCATTGCCAACAACGCCCATTACATCTACGCTGTTAGTAATATCTGCAACGACTTTGCTTTTTAAATCTATTACCGTTACATCATTTCCTTCGTTGCTAAGTTGTTCTATAATTTTTCTACCAACTTTACCACAACCAACTACAATAATTCTCATCTTGTCCTCCTAAAATCAAATCCAGCCTCTATCTTCTGGCTTGGTTGGGATACACCCTCTGAGTTAAAACTATAGAAAGCATCTCTACCACGTTTTGAACGAAGAATAAAGATGCTTTCTGTTTATATAATGATCCGTTAAAATCAAAACCATAATTTCTATATTATGTTAGTTTTTCTCAATTGTCAACCTTTTTAGCCTTTAACTAAATGTTTTAACCATAATCCTGTGGAAGACAACTCACTATCTGTCCAGTTGCTCGTTTTAGAAACAGAACTCTTTATAATCGCTGAGCTTTCATTTTTATTGCATAGACTCCAACCTGCGTATGATAAATTATACTGTTTTATCAAATTTTTCCATGCCTCAGCAGAACCATAATCAATATTTCCGTTTCCTGAAGCATCGCAAATACTAAACTCTGAAATAAAAATTGGAGTATTTGCATTGTGGGCAGTAATTAATTTGTTTCTTATGTAATCTCCATGGGTTGCTGCATAAAAATGCATAGCATACATTACGTTGTGCGGATTGTTTACTGGATTTGCTGCTACTTGATCCACATCTTGTGACCAAGTCGGAGTACCTACAATAATAATAGCGTTCGGTGAATTTGCCCTTATTACTGGTATTACGGCATCAGCGTAGCTTTTTACTTCATTCCAGGAAACGTTGTTAGGTTCATTACAAATTTCGTAAATAACATTGCCATAATTTTTGTACTTTGCTGACATTCTGTTAAAGAAATCAATAGCTTCTCCCCTGTGAATATTAGGGTTGCCATCGCTTAAAATATGCCAGTCAATTATACAATACATTCCAAGATTATAGGTGGCTTTTACTCCTGTATCGATAACATTTTCTAAACGCTGGCGATTATTATTGTCACCGGTACAATATCCATTATATTCTTGAGTATAATTTGCTAATCTAATTAAATTGGCACCCCATCCATCTCTTAATGTCTTAAATGCATCTTGGTTAACATATTGTGGAAACCATGCTAAGCCATGAGTACTTACCCCTTTTAACTGAAACCTATTGCCGGACTGATCTACTAAATCAGTGCCTTTAACAGATAGCCTTCCGTGCCGTTCATAAGGTGTGGTCGCTACAATAGATGCAGTAGTGTTTGTTCCTTGGATAACTGTTCCTTTAGGTACTACATATATTTTTATAGCTTCTAACCTTAAGCTAAGTCCTGAGGTTCCACTCATCTCACCGTTTTTTGCAAAACCTAACCATCCATAATTCTGTACATGAACTTGATAATAGACGTCATAATTATCTGCCTGATTTCCTGTCAAAACTATTTGTATTGCTTCTAGTCTTAGACTCCTACCAGTTGTTCCACTAACTTGATTATCTGTTTTATAATCTTGCCAACCTATATTTTGAATATGGGTTTTATATTTTATGCCTAAGCCTTCAACTCCGCTAACTTTAATTTGAATAGCTTCTAGTCTCTTTGATTGTCCTGTGGAACCTGACAACTGTCCATTACTTACTGTGCTTAACCAACCGTAATCTTGGATGTGGGTATTGTATGATACAGTAACACCTGATGCCTTTACAATGTCCTTATTTGGGTATAAAGGCAACATTGCTACTACTAACATTATTCCCACCAATATAGCGCTTATTTTTTTCATAGGCGATATACCTCCTTATGTGGATGATATCGGTTAGATTAAGGCAAGAAATTATTTAGATTAAATTAAATTTAATCATGGCATTGTAAATTCCATCTTTGTCAATGTTATCTGTTATATAACTTGCACATTCTTTTGCTTCTTTTACACCATTTCCCATTGCAATTCCAAGTTCTACAAAAGCTAACATTTCTAAATCATTTGGTCCATCTCCAAATGCTATGGTATTTTCCTTTGGTAATCCAAAATACTCCATAACTTTTTGAATTCCTAATGCTTTATTTTCTGATTCTAAAGTAATTTCGCCTGAATAATCATCTGGCTCTTTAAAACTACTTGGTGTAACCTTAAAACCTACTTTGCTGACCTTTTGTCTCATTTGTTCTACCGTAAATGGAGAAGTATGATAAATTAAACTTTCTGAATCCTTATATTTTAAAGCAAATGCTTCTTTATCTTCTTCTATTAAATCATCTATACTCATGTTACCTACTACTTCTTCAATATCTGTTAAATCTGTTTCGTCTTCTGTAGGTAATTTGTCTAGTCGCTCAGCAAAAACTTTTCTAAATGTTTTTGCACTTTCTGTTGAAATAACGCAGCCATCTCTTGATTGAATAACAAATGAAATATTATTTTCTTTTATAAAATTCATTAGGAATTTCATTCTTTCTTCTCCAAATGTACTGTGATAAATTTCTTTTCCTTGATACTCAACATATGCACCTGCAGCACATACAAATCCATCAAAACCTATATCTGTAATTTTTTTATCTATTTGAGCTCTACTTCTTCCTGTGCACACAAAAAGTTTATGGCCTTCTTTTCTTGCCATATTAATTGCTTTTTTTGTAGATTCTGGTATTTTACCATCAAATCCTGAAAGTGTTCCATCAATATCAAAAAAAATTAGTTTAGTGTTGCTATTGTTCATATTCTGTGTGTTCCTTTCTAAATACGCTTTTTAGTCGCATGGTACATTATATCATTATATCGAACAAAAAAGCTAGGAGTATAGTTTAATAGCTATACCATTCCTAGCTTTTTGTCGTATATGTTAGCGCGTTTGTGCATATACTTACTGTTTTTATTCTATTATGCTAAATCTTCTATACTAAGCCATTCTTCTATGCTAAGTCTTCTCCGTTTGTTGCGATTACCTTTTTATACCAATCGAAAGAATCTTTTCTTCTTCTTGATAAATCACCTGTTCCGTCATCATATTTATCTACATAGATAAATCCATAACGTTTAGCCATCTCTCCTGTTGAAGCACTTACAAGATCGATGCAGCCCCAAGGTGTATATCCCATTAAATCTACTCCGTCTTTTACGGCTTCTCTCATTTGCTCAATGTGGCTTCTTAAGTAGTCAATTCTATATGAGTCATGGATTGAACCGTCTTCCTCAAGTTTATCAAATGCACCTAATCCATTTTCAACAACCATAAGTGGAATCTGATATCTGTCATAGATTGCATTCAATGTATAGCGTAATCCTTCAGGATCAATCTGCCAGCCCCAATCTGAAGCTTTTAGATATGGATTCTTAAGACCACCTGTTAAGTTACCTTTTACTTTATCGTCATCTGTTATATCGTGAGTTGTTGCACATCCACTCATGTAGTAACTAAATGTGTAGAAGTCAATTGTACCTTCTTTAAGAATTTCGTCGTCCCCTGCTTCTTTTTTGATTACAATATCATTCTCTTCAAAATAACGCTCAGCATATGCTGGATAATATCCTCGAACTTGTACATCTGAACATAGCCAGTTAAGAATTTGCATTCTCTTTTGTGCTGCTAATAAATCAGCTGGATCACATGTAAATGGATATGTTGTTATGAAGCAAATCATATTACCCATTTTGAATTCTGGATATTTCTCATGTGCTAATTTTACAACTTTTGCAGATGCAACAAATTGATGATGTAATGCTTGGAAACGAATCTTTGGATCATCTGGGACTTTTGTAATTGGTCCTGAGTATCCTTGAACTGTTCCTAGTGATAAGACATTACCCATAGGCATTGTTCCTGAATTGATTTCGTTAAATGTAAGGAAATATTTTACTTTTCCTTTTAATCTTTCAAATACTGCTTCACAATATTTAACGAATAGTTCAATACATTCTCTTCCGTACCATCCATTATATTTTTCTACCAATGCATATGGCATTTCATAATGTGACAATGTAATAAGAGGCTCAATATTGTATTTTCTACATTCATCAACAACATCCTCATAGAATTTTAAACCAGCTTCATTTGGTTTATCTTCCATTCCTGTTGGGAAAATACGTGTCCAGCCAATTGAAAATCTAAAAACTTTAAATCCCATCTCTGCAAAAAGTTTAATATCTTCTTTGTAATGGTGATAAAAGTCAATTGCTTCATGACTTGGATATAATGTATTCTCTTCAATAGTTGTTGTAATTCTTTTTGGAACATCATGTGTACCGTTGGTACACATGTCTGAAACTGAAGGTCCTTTTCCATCTAAATTCCATGCTCCTTCAAACTGGTTGGCTGCTGTTGCTCCGCCCCATAAAAAATCTTTTCTAAATGTATTCATAAATCAAAACCTGTTATGAAGTGACCTTTGTCAAGTGTAAATTGCAAAAATCACC
>FOPE01000071.1 GCA_900113385.1 Lachnospiraceae bacterium C7 | reverse complement strand
ATACTCGTGAAGAGTTTGGACATTGGGAATGCGACTTGGTATTAGGTGCAAAAACTAACGCTGCAATATCATTTTCCTGCATGGTACTAACTAAAGTCATGAGCTTTGTATTATTATCTGTCACACTTCTATTTGTCAAAATCACAAATTCTCCCACAAATATTTTTTCCACACTATAAATTCTGTGTTAAATCAATCCTTTTATCTACTTTATTTGCTTCGAACTGAAGCTGTTCGAAAGTGCCCTTTTTACATACAAAGATTACGTAACTATCACTATCTATGTCAAAGCAAGCAAGTACGTAACCAAATTTTGTCCACACCGAGTTGATAGACTCTGCCCAATCAGGAATACTATCATCCTCATTTAATGATTCAACCTCAACCTCTAATCCGTCTGGAAGAATTTGTTCTAAAGCATACATAAACTCTCCTAATTCTTCCTTCCAGTCTAATTCCCAAGCCTTGTTTTCCCCAATCATTTCATATACTATACAGAACCAGGTAACACTATCTTCGTCCTCGTAAAATTCATCATCAATTATATCCCACTCTGTCTCTAAATTCTCTTTATAATATCTAACGGATTCTTCTAAAAACCACTGCTTATCCTCTGGAATTTCCAGCAAATCAGCAATTTTTTTATATATTTCTTTTTTCATAGTCAATGTATCCTCCCCATGTTCAGTTTTTGGCTACTCTAATGGCTTCATCTGTCGCCTTATTAACTTCTTCTTTCTCAATCTCGTTTATCATTGTAAAATACTCTTTATCATTTTCATGATGAATATATGCTCCATTTTTTATCTGTACACGAAGGCTTGCAGGATTATCCTTATTTACGCTCATATATATTTCATGAATGCACATTTGTCTTGCTTTTGTAAGAGTAAGCTCAAGTCCTTTAGTTGCATATCCTTTTCCACGATATTCCTTTGAAATACAATAACCTATATGACCAGGCCCCTCTCTCAAAAAATCATTCAGACAATGCCTTAAATTAAAAACTCCGACATAAACTCCTTTGTCAACGAGCACATATGTAGTATCTGGAACAAATCCCTCTGGCAACTCTTTCCCCATTGACCATTTTCTCTTTTTTTCAATCCATTCAAGAAACTGTTCATAACTATAACCGTAAACATTATTCATATACCCGTTTTCATTTTCCGAAAAAGACATATAAAGCTCATATGTTTTTCGATAATTTGAATCCTGCACTCTTACTAATTCCATAACAAATTCCTCCGTATATTATAAAGGTGTACTAGAATTATTGTAGAATATATAATTCTATAATTCACCTCTTTTTGCACTCATATTTTTTTTATTTATAAGTATAATCATATTTTTTTGCGTGTCAATAAATGACCTAAATACTCACGAATTTCATCTATAGCCTTTTGGTCTTCTTTTACAAGCTCAAGCTCATTTTCCACAGATGTACCAAATAGTTGGTAATCAGGATCTTGCATGATAAAAAATTCATCAATATATACATTGATGGAGCTATCATATTAATGATAATTAAAACAATCGGATTATCGGTTACAATAAATCTTGATTGCCTGATAGGTAAATTCAGCTGTTCCAGTTCCACCCATCTTGTCAATATTCTCTGTGAACTCACCGCCACCGGCATACATTTTGCCAAGACCGAAGAGGGTTTCATCGGTACAATTATAAAAATAATCCGTTATAAAGTTCTGCAATTTCTTTACCTGGTCCTGCACCTCTTGTGAAGCAGGGTTCTTCTCTTTCATTGTCCCGAACTCTTCAAAGACCTTCATGAGGTCTTTCATAATCTCCTTTTCATCAGCCTTCGTCCTACTCTTACTCTTTTCTTCATATTCCTTATACTCCGGTGTGGATTTCCACTGCTCCTTGGCCTTCTGGGAATACTCCTCAATCTTCCTTGTATCAAATGCTTTAAACTCCAAATTCTTCACTCCTCTCATTTTTAACCCCCGGCACATATTGATCAGGTTCTCTATGTGTTCCTTCTTTAATTCAAGAAGTTCCATCTGCTGATCAAGTGCCTTTTTCTTGTCAAAATCAGATCTGGTTACGATATCCTTGATATCTTTAAGCGGAAACTCCAGCTCTCTAAACAATAAAATCTGCTGCAATCTTTCTAGCGCTGCATCGTCATACAGCCTGTACCCTGACTCCGTATACTCTGTCGGCCGCAAGAGCCCTATTTTGTCATAATACTGCAAAGTGCGTCTACTCACTCCTGTCAGCTTACTTACTTCATTTACTGTCTTCATGACTATCATCTCCTTAACGTTTGATTACATTGTAATCTATTACGTTACGTTACAGTCAAGTTGAAAAATAATTTTTTTCAAAAAAAAGCCGATCTCTCGACTCTTCTCAAAAATTTCTTATCCTAATCAACTATGCTTATGTTCACATATATTATAGTATTTCTACAAGTTACTTTGCTTTGTCTTTATATACAACTCATACTTTCTTTTCCAAATACTTCAATGGTACTTCTGCTGTAAGCCAAACACCATTAACAGACAGATAAAATTTATATCCATCGTTATACATTTGTTTCGCTTTTACAATGATTTATCTTCATTAAAGGCATACCTTTGCTTACTATCTGTTCTTACAATATCCTCCAGCATTTCTGGATTTATATCAAATGATTTCTGAATACCTGCAAGCATATCATTATTAACAAATGATATTAATGTTGTAGAAAATGATTATTTAAAAGCAAAATATGATTTGATCACTTGTATATCTATGTTTATTTGTTCATGGACAAATTTAATTTTCTACAATTTTTTCATGGTATTGTAATATTATGTATGACTATTATATCATTATTAGTTTCCCTAAAAATGAGCTTTTTTTAGCAAAAATGGAAGCAATTGGTACTTTATTTTCTATGGGAATGTTTTATGTTAGTTTTTTAATTGGAGCAATATATGTTAATAAAGGAATTTACACTATTTCTATCATGATGGCTTCAATTCAATTAATTAACAAAATAGTGACTCCATTATATGATGGCGTTGCAATTCTTAACAAATATAATGGTGCAATTGCAATTGTTGATAAACTAGAAAATAGTTTAATGGTGGAAAATAGACAATCTGGATTAACATTTGACAAAATCAACAAGATTTCCATAAAAAATTTATGCTTTAAACAGCAACAATTTGAAATGAAAAATATAAATATCGAACTTGAAAACAACAAAAAATATGTTATTGTCGGAAATAGTGGTTCTGGAAAATCAACTTTGTTAAATTTAATATCTGGACAAATGACTTGTCATAATGATGAATTATGTGTTAATAATGTTCCATACAAAAATATTGATTATAATTATCTTAAAAAAGCTATTGCGTATATGAACCAGGAAGTATATGTTTTCAATGACACCATAAAAAATAATATTACATTATATGAGGATTATAAAGACGATTGCTACAATAATGTTTTAAAAAAATCTGGTGTAGATTCATTTATTAAAAATCTTAAAGAAAAAGATAATACAATTCTTGAAGAAAATGGAGAAAATATTAAAGAAATGCGATAAAATCATTGTGATGGACAATGGAGAAATAAACGAAGTTGGTTCATATGAAGAATTAACAAGTAAAAATTCATATTTTTCTGAATTATATAATATCATAACATATCTAAGATAGTTTACTTACATCTTGAAACGAATAAACTACTTCAAACCATATGCTTCTCTTATCTCTTTAAGCTTCTGCTCTACGATTTCCTTATGCTCTGGATGACGACGTTCTACGTAAAACTCGCATGCTGGAACAAGATATTTGTAGAATTCTTCGTAGCCGATGATATCTTC
>FOPE01000072.1 GCA_900113385.1 Lachnospiraceae bacterium C7 | reverse complement strand
TTTATATAATACAATAATCAAAATACACATCAAGACGATAAATATTATGTATAAATGGCTTTTATATAGGGAGGGATGAAAATGGAGAAAAAAAGGAAAAGAACAATTTTATTTTTTATTATATCAATAATCATTATTTTATCTATTATCGTAGTGACTTTTTTGGAAACTGAAAATAAAAATAATACGTCATCTCAAGAAATACAACAATCCCAAAAAAATAAAAAAGGTAGCGAGAAATCTAAAAAAATAAAAGAAGATAAAGTGATAAAACCAGCGCCGACAAAGGTGTGTGCTGTACCAGATAATTATAAAAAACAAGCGAAAGAACAAGGAAAACTAACTACTTTTTCATATGAAACAAAGATGACAGATGACAGCGGGAAAATAGTAAAGAAAGAGGCTACAGTATATTTACCTTACGGATATGATGAAAATAAAAAATATGATTTCGTATATTTGTGTCATGGCTCAGGGGCTAATAAAAACACGTTTTTGGGAAACGAAAAAGAACCCAAGGAATTTAAATACATAGTAGATAACATGATTGAAAAAGGTGAAATTAAACCTATAATAATAGTGACACCTACATATACAAAGGAGTACAAAGATTATTATGAAAAACTAGATGGGATGACAGACGAAATAGTAAATGAACTAATTCCAGCAGTTGAAAAAAAATACAATTCCTATGCAACAGATACAACGCCAGATGGATTGATTAAAGCACGTGGACATAGAGCAATTGGCGGATTTTCTATGGGAGGATGCACAACATGGCGTGCTTTTAAAAGACATTTGGATTATTTTAAATATTATATGCCTATGAGTATGCCAATGTATTATTATAAGGACGGATACAATAAGGTGCAAAATGATAAAACGGCACCATCATTAGCGCAAGCAGTACAAAAATCTAGTTATGCGCCAACGGACTATGCTATTTATGCGGCATCAGGCAATCATGATTTTATGAATGAAGCCACAGAAAAAGTAGTTGAAAAATTACAGGAATATCCTGAGCAGTTTCAAATTACAACAACAAATTTTAAAGAAGGAAATTTGATGTATACATCTTTTTATGGATATCATAGGTATTATTATTCAAATCCCTATATGTATAATGGATTAAGACGTTTTTTTGGAGAAAATAAATAAAAATATAAAAAAATGGCAGAAACATTTGAAAAATTGAAAAAAACAAAGTAAAATATAAGAGTTCAAAATATTGGTATTTAGATAGATGTTAAATACTGAACATAGTACAAATAAAAATAAGCAAGTAAAAATTTGGCAAATATTGGATTAAATCAATTAGCAGAAAGCAAGGCATAGACCTTGCTTTTTTGCTGTAGATGTTATAAATTTTAGATAGTTAATAGCCGAGAAAAAAATAAACATCACACAGGAGGAAGACATAATGCATGCAAGAAAATCAAATAAATATAAAAACAAACCAGTGACACTTATAACAGGGGCAAGTTCTGGAATAGGAAGAGAGTTTGCCTATCAATTATCTAAAAAAGGATACAATCTAGTATTAGTAGCTAGAAGAAAAGAAAGATTAATTGAAGTCAAAAGAAATATTGGAACTAGTGCAGTTATAGTTGAGGCAGATATAACAAATGACAACGATTTAATAAGAATATTTAAAAAGATAAATGGAATGACAATCGATGTTTTTATAAATAATGCAGGTTTCGGCCTTAGTGGAAGTTTTGAAACAAGCGATTTAACACGAGAACTTGATATGATAGATTTAAATATAAAATCAATGCACAAATTGACAAAAGTTATTTTAAAAAAGATGGAAGCACAAGGCCATGGAAAAATATTAAATGTTGCTTCTTCAGCAGGACTATTCCCAGCAGGTCCTTATATGGCCACATATTATGCAACTAAGGCTTATGTTGCAAGTCTTACGATGGCTATTGCAGAAGAACTAAGACAAAAAAAATCACCAATTTACATAGGATGTTTATGCCCAGGACCAGTAAATACAGAATTCAATGACGTAGCCAATGTGAAATTTGCGTTAAAAGGCATTAGTCCAAAGCGTTGTGTAAAATATACTCTTAAAAAGATGAAAAAAAATAAGATAGTTATTGTCCCAACATTGCAGCTTAAATTAGCAATATGGGGCTCTAAATTTATGCCAAGAAAAATGCTTTTACCACTGGTTGCCTCTCAGCAGAAAAAAAAGATGGGATAATTAAAAATTAATAACATTACTACTTTACTTTTGTAAAGAAAGGTAGTATTATAGCTACTAAGGATTATAATCCAAAAAATATTTAACAAATGCAGAGTAGATGTCGAAGCGTTAAGTGCCCAGTGAACAGGGAGTTGTCATTGGGACGAAAAGATTTATCTTGCGGTTTCGGTGTCGCATCCCGCTGCTACATGAGAGAACCGATCACCTCCTGTGTAGTTAAAGGAACTGCAAAGGAGGTTTATTTTATGTCAAAATTAAAAAACATAAGAACAATGACAATTTGTGCAATGCTTTTAGCGTTGTCAGTAATTTTAGGCTTTTTGAAAATCGTGGTAATTCCAAATGTAGTTGAAATCAGACTAAGTCCATTGCCAATAGCTATGGGTGGAGGTCTTTTTGGACCAGTTATAGGAATGGTTATAGGAGCACTTTCAGATATAGTAGGATTCATAGCAAAGCCAACAGGAGCGTATTTCCCAGGATTTACAATTTCATCTGCTGTGGGAGGTCTTATTTTTGGAATTTGTTTGCGCAATAAAAAAGGTAAAATAACTTTGACTAGAATCATAATAGCAGAAATATTGTATGCAGTAATTGTAGGAATGTTCTTTAATACTCTTAATTTAACAATTCTAACACATGGAGATTTTAAAACATTATTTTTTGCTAGATTATTTAAAGAAGTAGCTATGACACCAGTGAATACTCTTTTATTGTGGATAGTAATAGAGCCAATAAATGTTTTTTATAGAAAAAATTTATCACAGACAAGTGAGATTATTGACTAGAAATATGCTAAAAGTACAATAATAGGTAAACAAAATATAAAATCAATGGGGAAATGTGATTATATTCTGAATATAAATTTGAGAAACATTTTCTATTGAAAAGTAGCAAGAATTTTAGTATAATATGTTTATCGAAAGATAATTAAGGGCAACCTGAAATGTTCGATAATCCTGTATATTTAGAACCTACATTTACTTTAAACGGGACGCTTATTATTACTTGTTAGATGTCAAGCCTCCGATTTGCAGTGGAAGGCAGAAGGCAAGTTGCGGTGACCCACCTAGCTTTAGCTAGGAGTCTAAATTGCGGGAACCGGCATTTTGGGCCCTTTTTATTTTGTGTTAATTTTAATATAAATTTTCAATCTCATATCTCAAACACTTCAAATGTTTAAATATCCCAAGCACATTAAATATTCCAAGTACATTAAATATCCCAAGCACATTAAATATCCCAAGTACATTAAATATCCCAAGTACATTAAATATCTTAAGTATCTAAAATATTCAAACATCATTAATTAAGTATTTGGCGTTTTGCTATTCATAAGTCAACTATATAAATTTGTCAATATTTAAAGTCTATTTTCCGATACAGTATATAGAAACCGATGCTATCGTGGATTGTGTAAAGAAGTTTGTGTAAATACTTCTTCAAAAGTGACCTTGTTTATAAGTTACATGAACATCGCTTCTAGTTCAGAACGACATTCTTTA
>FOPE01000073.1 GCA_900113385.1 Lachnospiraceae bacterium C7 | reverse complement strand
TTGTATTCATAAGTTTGAACTTGGCCTTCTGAATCAATAGTTTTTGAAATATCATTTGTTCCTTTTACATACTCATAACGTGTCACTCTTCCTCTTTCATCTTCTACACTTGAAAGATTTCCCATGACATCATATGTATAGATTCTTTTTGCTCCTTCGCTATCTTCTTCTTTAGTAAGTTGGCCTACTTCATCATATGTTCTTATGACATAATTTCCTACTGCATCTGTTATCTTAATAAGATTACCTTCAAGATCGTATTCATATGATATAGTAGCACCATCTGGAGTCTCTACCTTTACAAGCTGACCTACTGAATCATACTCATAAAAAGCCTTATCCCCATTTGGATCTTCTGCTGATAAACAATTTCCCATTCCATCATATGTAAAGCGAGTTGTATTGCCTAAAGCATCTTTAACTCTTGTCAGGCGGTTATTTTCATTGTAGATATATGTAGTTTTTCCTCCATCTGGTGCTGTTACTCTTGAGACATTCCACATGACATCATATGTAAGATGAGTTTTTCGTCCTAACTGATCTATGATAGTTTCTGGTCTGTTAAGACTGTTATAACTTATGCTTATTGAGCTTCCATCTAAATCAATAGCTTTTGTAACTTTACCAAAGTGATTGTATTCATACTTTCTTGTTTGGCCTTTAGCGTTAGTGTCTTCTACAATATTTCCCATAGTATCATACTTAAATGAATTACTACGATTCATAGCATCTGTTGTCTTTGTAACTCTACCAAGGACGTCATACTCATACTTTGTACTATTTCCTCGAGCATCAATTAACTCTTTGATGTTGCCTCGATTGTCATATACGATTTCGTTACATGAGCCGTCAGCTAATGAAACTTTAACAGGTCGACCTTTTTCGTCGTATGAATATTTTACTTTTCTTCCTAATGCATCAGTAGTCTCTAAGACAATAGGTAGTTCACCAACAACTGTTTCAAATGAAATTAAAAGAGAAACTATTCTAATGTATAAGAATTACGCTCCTCATTACAGAGCTAAAGCTGGAAGCTTTATCTAAAACACTTGTTTACTATGCATATCCCTTCTCATCATGTGAAAAAGGATCAATTGAGCATCATAATGGACTGATCAGAAGATTCATACCTAAAGGTAATCGAATAGATCAGTTTTCAACTCAGTCTCTGGCAGATGTAGAGACATGGGTAAATAGTCTTCCTCAAAAGCTTTTAGACAATAAAACACCTGACGAACTATTTGAGGATGAACTAGATAAAATCTATCAAGTGGATGTTTCTTAGTAAGTGTCCAACTTGTTATTGCAATTTAGAATTACAAAATTATTGATTATATGATGGCAATACATATATGAAATGAATTGCTAAACAAGCTATAAAAATCAAACCTACAACAAATATATAAATAGATTGCACTTTTTTTGTGAACCATTCAAATTTAGGCAATACAGTAAATCCTAAAGCTGCTAATCCTGCAGGTACTAATATTAATGCCAACGATAATAATAATTTAATTTCTGTTGAAAAGTTGTTCATATTTTCTTCCTCCTAAAATCTATTTATAGCAAAGGCATATACTTTGCCTTCAACCGTTACTAATGTTACATCATCTTCCCCTGCGAGATAATAATATTCATCCACTGTTGTATACACAACATTGATAATATTTCCATCTACATCTTCTATAGTATCTTTAATTAAATCATATTTTTTTATTTTTCTTTGCTCGATTTCGACTGATGTCTCACCAGTTTCAATTCTTTTTTTTAATTTTTTTATTTTTACAGCTTCTATAAATGGTTTTTTCACAACAAAAAGCTGTATAAATATTCCGCTCAACATCAAAATTATGACGCCTAAACGTCTCTCAACAATAATGTACGTTGCTATAAAAAATACGATAAATATAAATATTGGAGCACATAACAAACCACCATTTTGACATTGCTCCTTAATACTTTCCCCCAATTTAACTTGCATTTTTTGTGAACTTTCCATATGCTAATCCTTCCTAATATTTCTAACTTGTAATTTTATATTAAACTCTAAAATTATATAGATAAAATCGTTATTTAACCAATTTAAAATCTGCTATAATCTGTAAAAAACATATAAAATCCTCCTACAATGCATATCAATCCCCAAACACCTGCAATACCTAGTACCATATACACAAATGCACGAGCAATTCTTCTTGAAGTAGTTTCTTTTTCCTCCTTACCTAAGTCTTCAATATTCTTTCCTGTATTAGAAGCAATAATTTGCAGTACTTGTTTATTGAAATTTTTGGTTTCTTTACCTAATATTTTTTTAAAATGCGACTTGTTAATTTGTATGAACTCTCCATTTTTCATTTTAAAGCCTGTTATCACATCTAAGTAGTCTGCAATGATTATGTTTTTTTTAATAACCTTAATATATGTACAATAATCTACAGCATTATTTAAATCTACTTCTATATACTCTTCTTTTTTTTCACCTGCACTAGGTGCCCAATAATAAATCATCTTATTATCCGGTTTTATTTTTATAAAAGCAACTGACTTGCCTATTTTTTTTCTCATTCTCAATAACTCCAGCATAATAATAAATACCACAAAAATGATATAAACAACACAGCCAAAAGAAAAATATACAGTATACATAAATGTCACTGCTAATGCACCGAAGATTTCACTATATATTATTTGACAATAATCTATTATTTTTTTTCTACGTTCGTATTGCATTCTTTATTTTCCTCCTTATTAGGATCTTTTTTATCACCTATCTTTGAAAGACAAGTTGCAATTGTTCCCACTGTATACTGTGGAAGATAATCAAAGAAATCAATACATCTTTTTCCTACTACATCTACTTCACTTCTTCCAAATTCAAATGCTCTTCCCATTGTAGAACTATAACCAAATTGTAATACACCTGCAACACCAGCATCTTTTAAAATTTTACCGAGATTTCTTTCTCCACCAGCAAAATCAGTTACTCCTGCACCTATTGCACCTCCAAAAAATTGTCCTCCTTTTTTAACAACTTCAATAACCTTTTTTCCACCTGCCAATCCACATATTGTTCCATTTACTGCTCCGCCAAGGAATCCATCGGAGAAGCTTCCACCTGTCGTCATATTGGATAATCCACCTATTACAGCCGCTGTTGCACCACTTATTGCTACTGTAGCTGCTGAAGCTCCAACTGCTGGTGCAAGCACTACTCCTGCACCTATAACTGCAATACCACCAACTATATTTACTACATCCTTATGCTTTGTATAAAACTTATTCCATGCTTTGCCTGCTTTATTAACAGTACTTCCAACCGCCTTAGCAGCCTTTTTTGCCTTATTCTTAACCCACTTAACTGGATTTGGCCACATACCATTTAAATCTACACTTAGCACGCCATTGTTGTAACAATAGCCGTATCTATTTAGGGTAAATGGCATTTCTATAAAGCCTCGTACTTTATCTGTTCCTGAAAATCTTCCTTCTTCTGGACGGTATTCTCTGGCTTCTGCAAAATAGTCATCTGCTACGTTATCTAACTGATATCCTACGAAGCCGAATGGATTAACTAAATCTGCTACTTTTCCAAGTGCATTCTTTAGCGTATTTATTCCGTCTAGAATCTCTTGTCCAAATTCATCATATCCATATGTTGCTTGTACGACTCCAGCACCATTTGACATACGCATTGTGCTTCCTAGATCATCGTTTA
>FOPE01000074.1 GCA_900113385.1 Lachnospiraceae bacterium C7 | reverse complement strand
AAAAAAGTCGAATTTGATGTCAAAAATCGATTTTGTGTAATCAGACGATATTTCAGTTGGGTTTTAGTTTTTCATTCAAGGATCAAATAAAGTATTTATCAAAAATCAAACAAGATATTTATCTACAAAAATTCAATCGATATGTATAGTTGTAAAAATTATACGAATAATCATAAAAGAAAATTAGATTCTAGGTCGCAACTAATAGTAGTATTTGCTTCTAATGATTGATTTAAAGCAGCAAGTTCACTTGAAATGCCACTAGAAAATTCAGTGGATGCTTTTAAAGCTTCATTACATTCGCTAACAGAAGAAGTAGCGGATATAATTAGCTGGACTGTATTTCCCATTATATTATTCAACTCAATAAAACTGTCATTAAAACCATTTAAAATCGTAGTCATTGTTTCGGCAGTCTCTTGATATTGCTCACCAGTATTAACGAAATCGTCATAATCCTTCATTACGTTATCGTGTATATAATTCAAAAAGACCTCAGAATGTTTTGATAAATCAGCAACGGCATTTGTAACTTCATGGCTTATAGTCTGAATATTTTCAGCCGTATGTTTGCTGTTTTCAGCTAAGGAACTTATTTCCTGAGCAACAATAGCAAATCCACGTCCGGCAGTTCCAGCTCTAGCAGCTTCTATAGAAGCATTTAAAGCTAAAAGGTTAGTTTGAGATGCAATATCTAGAATATCAATTGTTAAACTATCAATTTGTTCAACTTTTCGACTGCCTTCAATTGCGTCTTTAAGAGCATCTGATAGTTTTAAAATCTGTTCTTCAGCCACCGCTTTTTTAGAACCAACAACATTTTTTGCGTTTTTTGCATTTGTCTGAATTTGCTTAGAGGTCTCAATTCCTTCTATGGCATCTGCACCAACGCGTTCAAAAGCGTCATTAACATCATTTAAGTTAATGCCAATAGAATTAGTATCATTTGTAACTTGCGACATGTTAGAAGAAACCTGTTCAAGAGCGGCAACATTACTCGTGATATCAGAATAAATTGTGTCAACGGCTTTAGTAAGATTGTAGTTAGACTCAGTTAAGGATCTAACATTGTAAAGTACGTTTTCGTTAGAATCCTTTAAAATTTCAAAAAATAGATTGTAAAAGTCAACAAAAAAATTAATCTCAGATCCCCAAAAACAGATATTGTTCAAATAAATATCAAATAAATCTATTTCGTCATCCCTACTTTCATTCATGCCTTTACTCATATTTTTATGCACGTCTTCATTCATGTCTTTACTCATATTTTTATGTGCGTCTTCATTCATGCTTGTGCGAGTACCCTCGTTTGCGTTGGCATCATGATTATAGTTAGCCTCAAGGTTATTATCGTCAAGTAAAGTGCTTTCGTTAGCAAATTTCCTGTCTTTTTTAATAGCTTTTTCGCAATTTGAAATTTGCGTTTTATTGTACGTACATAAAGAACTTTGAAAGCATGAAAAAGAATGAATAATCTTTAAGTACGGAATTACAAATCTGAAAAGGGCTAAAACAAGCGAGATAATAATTATAGATAAAAAAACAAAACTACCAATATATAAAATCACATTTATATGCGAAGTTAAGTCGATAGCATTTGCGTTATTTGAATTTTCCTTTAAAATGAAACTTAATTCATAAATATCATTATGGATGGCAAAAAAACAAACAAGAATTACAGCCAATAAACAGCAATACGATACAAGCATTTGAAAAAAAATAGTTTTTGGAAAATTTATTTCAGAATTTACTTTTTTTACGTTATTTAGAATACTGTTACTAGAATGCATGTCCATCTAAACCCCTCTCTATTTGTTAATTGTATTGTGTAGATTAATTTTGACATAGTGTTTGTCGGATAAAAATTAAAATATATGTAGTAATAGAATTAAAATTATGTAGTAATAGAAAAAATCGACATGTAATATCATGATAATTAGAAAAAAACATCCAATATAAAAGAGCAAATGGCAGAAAAAAGAAAAAGAACATCCAATATAAAAGAGCAAATGGCAGAAAAAAGAAAAACAACATGAATATCATCATGTAGATAGGAAAAATTCAAAATAAAATATTATATGTAAGAAAATAATGTTTATTCGCAAAAAATAAGATGGTTAAAAGTTGGTAATGTTGAATTATTAATATAATTATTGAAAAAAACATAAAGTTAGTTTATAATAACTAAAGAAAGAAAATGATAACAAAAGTTAAAGTGACAGAAAAATCTGCCGGTAATGTTATTCATGCAGAAAGGAGCATTAACATGGGAACAATTATAGTATTGCTTATTCTTATAGCAATTGTAAGCGCAATCATTAGAACTATTATTAAGGACAAAAAATCAGGCAAGTCTAGTTGTGGCGGAAATTGTGGAAAATGCGGAGGATGCCATTAGGACTAGATTTTGGTTGACATATAATAAAATATAAAAACATAAAATATAAAAGCATAAAATATAAAAAATAAAAAAAGAGTGAACGACGGACAATATATAAAATATGTAGTAAATTTATATTTAAACTTATTTATAGAAGTAATGTAGCCTTCTTGAATAAGACATTGAGGTTGTAGTCGTTTGCTCTTTTTTTTATATAAAAAAATTAAGAGTAAATGAAGAAAATATACAGAAAATTCAAAAAGTTAAATAAAATCATGGAAATTGATGTTTTTTAACATTTTTTGGAAAAATGTGTTGACTTTAGGCCTTGCGGATGATATTAT
>FOPE01000084.1 GCA_900113385.1 Lachnospiraceae bacterium C7 | reverse complement strand
AAATGTTACACTTTCAGGAATTCTACTACTTATTCCTTCTTCATGTTCTATGGCTGAAAGCTTTCTAGCTGATTTTTCTAAATCTTCGTCTTTTGCTAAAATCACATCTTTTTCTTGTTTTACAAGATTAAATTTTCTATTAACTCTGACGCCTTCATTAATCAACAAACGACCTGTTTTTGAATTTTCTAGCAACACAATTGTATGGATATTTTCAGGCAAATTTGCTTCATTATCTGTGGTATAAATTATGCTAAAACCTAGATTTTGCTCATCTTCTTGCAAATATTCCATAAACGAACTGCCACTTGATGAACTTGCAAACAAAATCGTAGCTAGACTTGACGGTAACATCGCCATTGTTTCGGGAACAACAGAGGCTAATCCTTCTTCTTGTGTCTCCTCCAGTCCCGAAACATGGGATGCACCTGAGCCTGTTACTGACGACAATATCGGTAATGTAATGGCTGATATACTTTCATTCTAAATGGGAGTATAATAAAAAACAGCGAAAGCATGGTCTATATCCTGCTTTCGCTGTTATAAATAAATTGAGAATATCATAAGAATAATTGTTTTATCAGGAGTTTTTTTGATACTTTGATTCGATTTCATACTCACTTCCGTATCGATTAATCAATAGATTTATTGCCTTATCTATTTTAGAATGAAACGCCTTTTTCTCATCATCTGAAGAAAAGTCGTTGGAGGCAAATTCGCTTGGTGTATCTATGTATAATCCATCGAAAGTTTCTTGGATATCTAACAACAGATTATCAAGTTCTTCATCGTTTCTAAGTTCTTCTGGCAAGTCATTGTCTATTAAAGAACCGTCTTCATCATAACTCCAAATTGGATAACATTGATATTCAAGAGATAATTTTAATTTTTTCATGTGATTTCTCCTTTTAAATTGATTTAGGATTAGCTCCAACGATATAGTCATTACTTCCGATTGAAATTGCTACAATGTCCTTTTTATTATATTTTACACCACTTGCATCTAATTTAGAAACAAGTGCCGCACCTTCACCTTTTGTTTCAGAAATTTTTAAACTTTTTACCTCTGCTTTTGCAGCCTTTACCTTTTTTACTTTTAAACTAAGCTTATCTCCTGCAAAACTTCCTGTTATCATTCCTGTTATTGAACCTGTTATCGATGCAAGGCCTTTACCTGTCTGACTTGCATCTCCGATGTTTTGACCTATACATTCTAGAACACCATATATTCCTCTATCTGATAATGCTTTCCACTTTTAATGCAAGCCGTCTACGTAGCTCGATTCATAGTCATCGTCTAGATTTTCATAAGACTTCTATGAAACCTTACTTATTCGCAGTTTACAAGATTTCTCATGTCAACACACTAATAC
>FOPE01000087.1 GCA_900113385.1 Lachnospiraceae bacterium C7 | reverse complement strand
CAGCTAGAAAGCTTTCAGCCATAGAACATGAAGAAGGAATAAGTAGTAGAATTCCTGAAAGTGTAACATTTTTTGATATGTACAAGGTAAAAAAATCACATCAGGCAAACTGCATGAAGCATGCTAAAAAATAACCAACTGTCAATGACTTGAGTTAAGAAATAATAAGAAACTAAAGTTATTGATAAAAAATCAAGAAGGGAGTACAAAACTTGTCAGGCAAGAAAGAAGAATTAGACGTAGATTTGTTAGAATTAAAAAAAAGTGCTAACAATTTAAAAAATGCAATAGAAAAGTATGAAGCATATTCAAAAAATCCATTTAAAGTAGAGCTTGAGGCGTTAGATACAATGAATTCGGATTTTATATCAAAATTGTATTACATGCTGGATGAAATAAATGGTGATGCAGTTGAATTGAGTGATGATTATAAAAATATAGCAAAAAGTGCTGCAGAAATTTCAAAAAATTTCAAAAAAGTTGATGAAGAGCAAGCTCAATCAATTAAAAAGGGAGGAGGGAAAAAATAATGACTAAAGATTATGCAGAAATATATGTTAAAACTAAAATTAGTCAGATAAATAGTTTAAAAAAAGATCTGAATAATAATTTTAAGGACATGGATTTAGAAAATGCAGATGTAAGGGACAAGTTTGAAGAACTTGTGGAAGAAATTAATTTAAAACTTTCAAAGCTGAAAGATGATTTGGAAACTTTAAAATTTGAAGATGTCTAAATGGCTCTTTTAAATTATCTTATAGAAGTTAACTAGAAGAAAGGAGACATTTTGAAAACTGACTTAAATATAAATTATGCTGTATTAGAAGATATAGCAGATAATGTAAAACTATATAAGACAGCAATAGAAGATATCGATGATTCAATAAGAGAATTAAGCAAGGTTATAGAAAAACAAAAATCTGAATCAACAAAAAAATTAGCAAGTAAAATTAGTAAGAAAAAAGACAAACGTTCAGATTTAATTAAAAAACTTGACGAAATCCAAAAAATGATACAAAATTATTGTGCCGATATGAGAAGTCTTGTAAATTGTAAACAAGAACAAAAAAATACAAGAGTAGATCAGTTAGACGTTCAATTCAATGTTTGGCAAATAAAAACTAGTATCTTTTCTTTTGTATGTGATATGACGTCAGAGCCCCAAAAATCCAATCTTCCGATACAAGTAGGACCTAATTGTGATCCACATAGGGAAGAAAAAGAAAAGAAAATGCAGGCAAATTATAAAAAGCTGATGAATTTTTATAGGAACCGGATCGTACCAACATATAAAGAAATAGATGAGTAT
>FOPE01000075.1 GCA_900113385.1 Lachnospiraceae bacterium C7 | reverse complement strand
TTTGAAGAAGTATTTACACAAACTTCTTTACACAATCAATAGTAGATAACAGATAATACATAATATAATAAATACATAATATAATACATATAAAGCTCTTGCTACTAGAGATATTTGCTACCTTTTGGTAGGTATATTTTTAGTCAGCAGGAGCTTTTTTTAGAATTGTGACAAAAACACTTAAAAATTTTAAGAAAAAGGTTATAATTATATAAAGTATATTATAGTTTTTATACGAAATAATATAAAAGAAAGTGGAGGATTTTTTATGATTACAGTATACGGAAGTCCAATGTGCCCAGATTGTGTGGCATGCAAGGAAAATTTTGATAAGTATAAGGTAGAATATGAATACATTGATATCAATGAAAATCTTAAGAACCTTAAAAAGTTCCTAAAATACCGAGATAGCGAACCAGTTTTTGATAGATTAAAAGCTATTGGAGATATTGGAATCCCAGCTTGTATAGACGAAAATGGAAAAGTTTTTACAGACTGGGAAGGCTACTTAAAAGAGCAAGGTTATGAAGTAATTGAAGTTGAAACTCAAGGACAATCATGCAGCATTGATGGAAAAGGCTGCTAGTACATAACGTAAAAACAAAAAATTTAATAAATGGAGGGTGCTATGGATAGAGATAAACAGATTATAAAAACTAGTATTATCGGAATTATTGCAAATGTTTTTTTGGCAGGCTTTAAGGCAGTAGTTGGCTTGATTACAGGTTCTATTGCAGTTATTTTAGATGCTATCAATAATTTAAGCGATGCATTATCATCTGTAGTAACAATAATTGGAACTAAATTAGCAAAGAAAAGACCAGATAAGAAACATCCATTAGGTTATGGAAGGATAGAGTACATAAGTGCAACAATTATTGCATGCATTGTAGTTTATGCAGGAATCACGTCATTAACAGAATCAGTAAAAGAAATTATTCATCCTACAAAACCTAATTATTCAGTTGCATCAATTGTTATCATTGCAGTTGCTGTAGTTGTAAAAATTGCTTTAGGTACTTATGTTAAAAAAACTGGAGAAAAAGTAAAATCTGATTCATTAATTGCTTCAGGTTCAGATTCTTTATTTGATGCAATAATTTCCACATCTACTGTAATTGCTGCCCTTATTTTTACTTTTACTAATGTAAGTTTAGAGGCATATTTAGGAGCGATAATTTCAGTTGTTATCATTAAATCAGGTATAGAAATTTTAACAGAGACCTTGAGTAAGATTTTAGGTGAACGTGTAGATGGAAGTTTTACAAAGGAAATTAAGAAAACTATTAGCTCTGTTGAAGGGGTAGATGGTGCATATGATTTAGTTTTGCACAATTATGGCCCTGATAGATATACTGGTTCAGTTCATATAGAAGTTAAAGATAGCTTGACAGCAGCAGATATCGATACTATTACTAGAAAAATTCAAAAAAAGGTGTTCCAAGAGCATAAGGTTATTATCGAAGGTGTAGGAATCTATTCTGTTAATACAAAAAATGATAAGGCTGGTAAGTTGAGAATCGAAATCACTAAAAAAGTTTTAGCGTTAAAAGATACTATACAAGTCCATGGCTTTTACGTAGATTTCCAGAAAAAAACAGTGATTTTTGATGTGGTTATCGCATATAGTGCACCTGATATAAAGAAAGTAGTAGAAGAGGTTAGTACAACCTTGAAGAAGGATTATCCAGATTTTACATTTACAGTAAATGCAGATCGAGATATAACGGATTAGGTTATAACAAGGAAAGGAAACAAACAAATGGAATTTTCAGAAGTAGTAAAAAATCGTTATTCATGTAAAAAATATAGTGACAAGAAAGTAGAAAAAGAAAAATTAGAAGCTATTTTAGAGGCTGGTCGTCTTGCTCCAACGGCAAAAAACTTACAAGAGCAAAAGATTTATGTTTTAGAAACACCTGAAATGTTAGAAAAAATCGATGACGTTACACCATGCCGTTATGGAGCACCTACATGTTTAGTAGTTGCTTTTGATAAAGATAATGTGTATACATATCCAGAATCAGATAGAACATCAGGTATTGAGGATGCAACTATTGTAGCAACACATATGATTCTTGCAGCGGCTAACGAAGGCGTAGATAGTTGTTGGGTTAACTTCTTTAATCCAGAGAAATTAGAAAAGGAGTTAAATCTACCACAGAACGAAGAAATTTTGATGATTATGGATCTAGGATATGCGGCAGAAGGTACAAAACCACTACCAAATCATGATTCTAGAAAAGATATTAATGAAACTGTTAAGTATTTGTAAAATACATTTCAGATGAGATAAATCACACTTCTAAGTAAAGAGTAGGCGGAGCGATAGTTAAAATAAAATAAGTTGATGAAAAACCTAGACACTGAGCGTAAATGCATTGTGTCTAGGTTTTTTTGTGTGCATGAAATATAACAATCAACCAAACCCCAATAAATTGTACACCAAAAAATACAAAAACATTTTCCAAA
>FOPE01000080.1 GCA_900113385.1 Lachnospiraceae bacterium C7 | reverse complement strand
ATACTCATCTATTTCTTTATATGTTGGTACGATCCGGTTCCTATAAAAATTCATCAGCTTTTTATAATTTGCCTGCATTTTCTTTTCTTTTTCTTTTAGGTTTGCTGTATTCCTCTTAAACTCAAAAAAAAAATTCAAAATCTAATTTAATTTTTATAAAAAAGAATCTCATCCATATTTCATACGATACAGATGAGATTCCTCTCTTACATTTTAAAACTAACATATAATACTATAACTTTATTTAATTATTCTAAATTCAATAATTCATCCAAAGACAAGCCTCTAATCAACAAATAATTATCATTTTCTTCCACTACGTAAGATTTTAATAACTTCAATACTTTATAATAATCATCTGAATACAAAACACTATCTTTTGTTGTACTGACTACTGCCATTTGCCACTCATTAATTATAGCACCATCAACCTTAAAAAGTGCTTTGGGATTTTTCGGAAATATAGTATCAACTCCTTCCGTAATTGCCATTGCTCCCATCATTCCACCATCTGGAGTCTGATACACTTTTGGCTCTGCTTTATGAGCTTGACTCCACTTATTTTCATAAATCTTTTTTAGCTTTCCAAACATTCTGTTTACCTCTTTTCTTAATGTTTTATTTACAATCATCGGCTTTGAAATGAGCCAAATCATATGGATAATATTTTGCCCCCTTTAGACATTCATCATCTAAGTTGAGTATCTTTGCGATTGCTCCTGCTTCAAAGCTCCAATAACCGATATATGCATCTAAATCTGTTTTATGTACATTATACCAAGGTTCCTTTCTATGGCCCTTATACCAATATTTTCTTAGATATGTTTCTAAATTTTCCACTGAATTTTCTCGATCATTTATCACATCTGCTAAATATGTATATGGTTTTCCGTAGATAAAATCATCTCCAATTTTTCCTATTTCGTTATTCAGCATGTAATTAGAATACCATTTCACAAGTGCATCAACCCTATGCTGTTTTTCAGCCGCTTGAACCATCTTTTGAAATCGTTCTTTTCCTATATCAAACAAAATAGCCAACGACATCGTATCATATATATCAGTAATGAATAAATCATCGGCAAAATACATAACAAATTCATCATACAATCTAATAAAGTCATCTCTTAAACTTTTTACTTCTGCTCCCCTTGAATATTCTGCTAAAAGTATATTTGTTTTCATAGCATTTATCACACACTTAACATCATTAATTCTTCTTTCTGGTACTGTATTTGCTTTTAGTCTTTCTTCACATTTTTTAATTCTTCTATGTTCATCAAAAATATATTTAGCAAAATACTCTTCATCTTTAATCCAGTCTCTCATTTCTGTTCCTCCTATTATTTAATCACTTTTCCATTAGCATCTAATATGCAGGTTTTAACATCCCCTGTTTTATCAATCGTAACTAAAACACTTTTGTAATCTTTTGTCAAAATATCCAAGGCTTTTTCTTTACCAACAGCTTGATCTAACCTTGATAAACCTCTTTTACTTGGCTTCGTGATCCATTTTTCACTCATCTGACGTGTTCCATCTCTCAACTTTGATAATCTTGGGATTCCAGTTGATGAAAATTTTGCTTCTGCTATCACATATGG
>FOPE01000082.1 GCA_900113385.1 Lachnospiraceae bacterium C7 | reverse complement strand
TTTGCAAGTGAAAAAATAGATGATATCAAAAAACTACTTTCTATTATTGGCAAGCATGTATATAATAAATTGGAAGGCGAATATGTATATCTAAAAATAGAATAATATTACTCTGTCAATGAAAGTGAGGAATTTTTTTGCATAAAAAAGAATCAATTAGCATTTGATTATAAAATAAAAAGGGCTTTAGAAACAGGACTATAAAAGCACGATACAATAAGATTTATAGAAAGAGGAAAAAAATGAAAAAAAAATTTTGTGAAATTACAAGAGAGAAAAGAATCAAGCATAAAATATGTATAATAGTTGCAATTGCTATTATGTGTATTTTTTTTGGAGTATTTTTTTTGGATGCTAAATTAGCGGATGAGGAAAGGCTTAATCTTGACAAGAATTCGATTAATGACTGTAAAAACTATCAAGCAGTAAAATTAACAACAACTTCAGTACCAAATGAAATCGGAGTAAAAGAAAAGTCATCAACAGTATATAGTACAATAGAAGTAAATAAAAAGCTTTATATATTAGAATCCGAAGAAGATGAATTAGCTAATATTAAAGAAGAGATACAAAAACATGGAAAATATGTTATTAAAGGAGCTGTAAGTGAAATATCTGAAAAAAAAGAACTATATGAATTCCTATTAAGGAAATTATATGAGTGGAATGGTAAAGATAGTGACTCATTTATCGGACTTAGAGATATTTTTGGTGAATACTATATTGTGAATGAAAGCACAGGCGAAAGTAAAATAGGATTTTTATCTAGAATAGCATTTAAATTATTAAAATATGATGTTTTGTTTTTAGTGTACGGAGTTTTACGTGTTATGCTTGATAGAAAGTATGGTAAGTACATGAAGAGATATACAGAATATGAAAGAGAAAAAATAGATGCAGAAGTATGTGGCGGCAAAAAAGAGTATATAGGCAAAATATATTTGACACCTACTTATTTCGTTTCAGATT
This sequence comes from Lachnospiraceae bacterium C7, assembly GCA_900113385.1. Taxonomy (GTDB): domain Bacteria; phylum Bacillota; class Clostridia; order Lachnospirales; family Lachnospiraceae; genus Roseburia. The sequence goes on along the minus strand of FOPE01000082.1, from coordinate 533 downwards.
TAGTAGCAGTACCGTATGAAGATATTTGTTGGATGTATTGTAAAACTATTAAAAAAAATTTTATAAAAGCAAGTGAGCAATTAGTGGTTTCTACAATTGATGGTTTTACTTTTGCAGTAACTTGTTTTAAAAACAGGGATTATGATCCCAAAATTCTTGTAATGAGAAAATGTTTAGAAAAAAATCCAAATATTGCAATAGGATATGACAGACATAAAAAAGCTAGATATTCGAAACTAAAAAAAGAAATAAGAAGACTAAAAAGAGAAGGTAAAGATCCTATCAAGGAATATAGAAACAAGAATTTTGCAGTATATTTTGGATAAGATAATAGAAATTGAATAGCAAAATAATCCCTTACTAATACATATTTTAAATAGCCTATATTTTTACGATAATTTGTAAAAAAAGGATACATATCACTGAAATGAACCGACCCCAAAAGTTAGACCTATAAAATCTAACTTTTGGAGGTCGTTTTTTATGGGTAAAAGCAAGTATACCTACGAATTTAAAAGGCAAGTCGTCAATGA
>FOPE01000085.1 GCA_900113385.1 Lachnospiraceae bacterium C7 | reverse complement strand
AAATAATTTTGCTAAGAGTGCTCTCATATCAGCTTTATGGAACTAAACTGAAGATTCATTATTCAGTTTTACTTAAGTATTCCTAACTGGGGCTAAAAACGCTATTTCTTGCTCGTTACTTCGTAACTCGCTGTACCCAGCCCCTCCCCATCATCGACTATTATTAGCACAGCTAACAGGCGATTCGGGTTCGGGATGGTGGTGCTAAAGTATAACCATCCATTTAAGTATCCATTCATTTAATGACATTTCCATCATATATGGAGAATATTGTTTCTTCTCCCCCCTCAGTTAATACTTTTATGTATTTATCATCTATTAATTCATAGTCTATGACTATATCTCTAAATCCAATCTTCCATAATTGATTATTATTCTTATATACATACAAATCTAACTCACATATTACAACATAATAACATCCTAATGAATCTGATAGTATTTCATAAAATACAGACGGTAACGTTTTGCAAAAGCAAATCTTTCTACTATTTACATCTAAACATAATAGGTGTTCGCCAATCCCTATATACACAATATCATCATTGTCTGCAAACCTATATTCTAAGTCCATTCCACAACTATTACACGCTATGCCAATAATAAAATCATCTTCAATTACAATGTAATAATATTCATTACAAACATCATCAAGTTTTAGTAATTTGTTGCTTTTAATTTTTCTTTCAAGTTCTCCTAATGATTCTTTTTTTTCAATAACTATTTTTAAACAATCCATATTAATGACCTCCTTCAATAATAATAGTAAGCAGTCTATCACCATCCCATATTGTTTTCAACTTTACACCACCATACGGTCCCATCAAAAGACTCTCTCTAGTTGTGGCAGTATACTCAATCGTAGGGTTACCAGCTATTTCTTTGGCAACATAGCTTCTATCTTCTAGACTGCTTATATTACTTGAATCATTAAGGACCTTATTTAAATGTTGTGTGAGATAGTCTCGTCCAGACAAATCATCATAAATACCTATTTTTTCTAATTCAATTTGCATTGATTGAGAACGTTGAATATTATGTTTATTTCCTGTTCCTTTTCCGAATATATAATCTAGTTTATTACCTAGATCAGCCGACTTACTTCCAACCTCGGTTATCTTTCCTGCTTTTGATGCTACTTTTGTAGCCTCGTCTACCTTTGATACACCCTTAGTTATCTTTCCTGCTTTTGATGTTACTTCTGTAGTCTTTTCTAACTTTGAAGTCACCTTTGCTGTCTTTTCTACTTT
>FOPE01000088.1 GCA_900113385.1 Lachnospiraceae bacterium C7 | reverse complement strand
TTTGGATCCTACTTTTACCCTTCTCCAAAACAAAAAACGTCCAAATATAAAGACAATCCTTTGGCTGATTATCTTCATGTTTGGGCGTTCTGGTATTAATATATATATAATATATAATACATTATTTATTTTTAAATAAATTTAAATAAATTTTACAAGAGGAACAGGAGGCTGTTTAAAGCCTCTTAATGTGGCTACAATGATATTTTTTCTCATAATAAAGATAGGGGGAGTCCCACCCAAACTAGCGCTTCGATGGGACTTAAATTACTATTAGGCTATTTTAGGCAAAATATAGCGTTTTAGATATTAGAGGGTATGTTATTAATCGTAGCAATGCAATAAATTGTGTAATATCTAATCTAAAACTTCTGAAAATATTATATTTTATACAGGCCTATTTCTTGATAATTTCAGCAAATGGAGAATCTTGTTTTGAATATAATAGTGGAGTTATATCTGATGAACATAAGAGGATGATTAATGGCATATGTAAGGCTTTAACAAAAGAGTCTAAAGATTACAAGCCAGAAAAAACTATAGAAAATCACATGTTATAAGTACATTCGACAAAAAAGTATATATGTGGGATACAGAGTGGGCCGCCGGCAAATATTTCAAAACTGCAGGTGCTAAAAATGCTATGACAGAAGCAGAATACTTTATGTGCTAAGTATCAAGTGAGAATGTCTCATGATTTGATGATGATTTCCCTCCTTTACAGCGAAAATCCCCCAAAGGCAAATTACAGCAAATATTAGAAATAGAAAAGATTATTTTTAATCTAAACTTTTCGCAATTTATAGCCGAAGAAATAGTTGAAAGACTCATGAGGTCTTTTTTCCCTAATAAAGTCATGCTTCGCTTCGGATTCTTAGCTTTCCTTCCAAATCCGGAGCGTGGCACACCCACACCTGGCGTTCCATTTTGGTGTGGGTGTTTTTCTTTTGAATATCAGCCCTTAAAACACTAAATGTTCCCCAATCCATAAATTTCCCACCTTCTCCAAGAACTAGAACTCAAGAATTTACGTGTAAAATTTAAAAAAACGAAAATTTCCACGTAAGCGAATTGGGTTTTGGAAACTAAAAATTGAAAAAGTGTTAAGAATACCGTACTTTTCATGTTTTTAATTGATTATTGCAGCAGGAAAGTGACTGAAAGTGGCTAAATATAATGACTTTTCAGCCATTTAGTT
>FOPE01000089.1 GCA_900113385.1 Lachnospiraceae bacterium C7 | reverse complement strand
TAAGTTTTTTTGTTTGGTCACTTAAAATCTTAAACGAAGTTCGTTCCTTTTTCTATGATTAATTTTATTTACACAAGATATTTTACACTATCATTACCTCCTCTAATGGTGCTTTAAGTAGCTTGAAAGTAGAATAAAAAAGTATAATGAATATAAAGCCAACACAATTTAAAAATCCTTGGATAAAGGATGTAAAATAGGATGGATAAATTATATGGCAATACAATCCACCTACGAAAAATGACAAAAGAATTATACATAAATAATGAAGAAATATATTTCCTAAAATGTCAGTTTTCCTTGCGCCGTATATCCTTGAGATGCCTATAACTTTCTTTTTTTGTTCTATCCATCGTGTAGTGGTTAGAAGAATGCAAATGAAACATCCTGCAATTAATAGTGCTAACCACTTTGCTGAATAAATTTTAGGAATGATAGATTCTGAAAATTTTGTTTCGCCAGCAAAAGTTTTTGGATTCAAGTTATTAGACTTTAAGGTAGATAAAAGTTCTGTTTCTCTTGAATGTATACTTTTTGTATTAAAATTAGTTTTTAGAAAATCAAATGTAAAAATATTTGAATCAATTTTTTCAGAAGACATATTTAGAAAAATATATGAATCAAATAAAGTTTCATCTTCATAGCCTAGTATACCTAAGACCTTATATTTACTATCATTATATAATATGTAGCGCTGGTTTCCTTCTTTAAAAGAATTCTTTTTCTGATTTTTCCCAATAACACAAACTTTATTGTTTGGCTTAAAGTCAGACGATTTAAAAAAACGACCTTCTTTCATTGGAAAATCAACATAGTGATTATTAAAATATATGTAGCGAATTTTTTCAGAAATATCAGTACTATCGCAAAATACTGCAATATCGGTAGATTGATTTTTGCAAGATTTTATAATAGATTTGATTGGATTTTTATTCTTGATTTCGTATGCGTTACTACTTTCGCCAAATGTGCCATTTTCCATCTTCGATAGAGTGTCTGTCATGGAAATATGCTGTATCATAAGGATTGTAATAATTGGCATAATACAATATAACAGCACAAGTAGAAGGGTAGTGAAATTGATTTTTTTTGAAAACATTATAAAAATTCCTTTCGTTCGCCGATTGTAAAATGAAGTTGGACAACTAAATAAAAAAGCTCATGAGACATTTCTTTGATAGAATGTTAATTGTCCAGAAAAACATAATCAA
>FOPE01000091.1 GCA_900113385.1 Lachnospiraceae bacterium C7 | reverse complement strand
ATTCTCTGTAAAATATCATGTGTCTCATTAAGAGCACCTTCAGCTGTTTGAATTAATGAGATACCATTTTGAGCGTTATCAGAAGCTTTATTTAAGCCTCTAATCTGGCTTCTCATTTTTTCAGAAATTGAAAGTCCTGCTGCATCATCTGATGCACGGTTAATTTTATAACCTGATGATAACTTCTCTGTGTGTCCTGATAATGTTGATGAGCTAATACCTAACTGTCTGTTAGTGTTCATTGCCGCCATATTGTGTTGTACTACCATAATTGTTTCCTCCTTGAAAATAAATCCTTGGCATCCTTGCCATTTTACTGTTGTAACTTTAACCACTTTCCTACTACGCGCGATCGTAAGAGTTAGTTAAACTCTAGTAACAAATCACTTTGTTTACTCACCATATATATCGACTGTTTACAAAAAAAAATAGGATATTTTCTATAAACTTTTTGTAAAATAGTAGTTAACTAAATATTTACATTTTATAAACTTCTACATATATGTACGTTTATTTCTTTATATTTTCACTTTTGTATAAATTTTCAAAAAAATAGGAGCCGATTAATATCGGCTCCTACTTATGATAGTCTTTCTAACATCAACTACTTACTAACCTTGAATCAATGAAAGAACACCCTGTGTCTGGCCATTAGCCTGAGCTAGCATTGACTGACCAGCCTGCTGAATAATATTAGTAGCTGAGTACTGTACCATTTCTTCAGCCATGTTTGTATCACGAATACGTGATTCAGCTGCCTGTGTATTTTCAGATGCTGTATCAAGATTCTTGATTGTGTGATTCAAACGATTCTGTAATGCACCAAGTGTAGATCTCTGCTCTGATACTTTTGTAATTGCACTTTGAACTAAACTCATAGCTTTACCAGCATTAGTGTTATTATCTACTGTTAATGTATTACTGCTAAATAATGTGGAAGCATTCATATTTGAGATTGAAACAGCTATTATCTGTCCACTTAATGAACCAACCTGAAGTTTCTTTCCTG